>NZ_JBEXHW010000010.1:84516-195816 GCF_040608235.1 Streptomyces sp. NPDC005202
ACCGCGACCGCCCGAGTCGGCAGGCTCCGCGACCGCCCGAGTCGGCAGGCTCCGCGACCGCCCGAGTCGGCAGGCTCCGCGACCGCCCGAGTCGGCACTCTTGCAACCGGCTGAGTCGGGTGGGTGGGCCGGAAACACCAAGCGGAGCGGCGAAGCATCCCGTCGGTGTAGGCCAAGCGCCGGCGAGAAGGTAGCGTGCGTAGCGCGCCGTGGCGAACGTTCTCGGCCGCGCGCCTTACGCGCATACCGCAGAATGGATGACGTAGGTGCGCCCGAGCGCGATCGGGCGCGGACGTCGACGCGGTCCCCGGGTCCGCTCCGTCCGCCCCGCCGCCCTCAGGCCGGCGCACCCGAGAGACGGCGTAGGAGAGAAGCGATACCTGTGAGCGCAGCGACCACGCGAAGCCGCACCCCCGACCGCCTGTGCGCCGAGGCCGTCGACCTCGCCCGTGGCGCAGCCGAGGAGGCGGCCGCACCCGGCGTCGTCGGCGAGCACGTGGGGCTGGTGTCCGAGGGTGACCGCGTCGTCACGCACTTCTTCGAGTGCAAGGAGCTCGGGTACCGCGGCTGGCGCTGGGCGGTGACGGTGGCCCGCGCGTCGCGCGCGAAGATCGTCACGCTGGACGAGGTCGTACTGCTGCCCGGCCCGGACGCGCTGCTCGCGCCGGAGTGGGTGCCGTGGAGCGAGCGCCTGCGCCCCGGAGACTTGGGCCCCGGCGACCTGCTGCCCACCGACGCCGAGGACCTCCGGCTGGAGCCCGGTTACTCCGGCGAGGACGGGCCGCCGCCGAACTCCGCGGTCTCCGAGGAGATGGCCGAGCTGGTGGAGGCGGAGGACGCCGAGGTCACGGCGGGCCCGCCGCGGAACCTCCCGATGGCGCCGTCGCGCGGCTCGATCGCGGCGGTCGCCGAGGAACTGGGCATGCGCCGCGCCCGGGTCCTGTCGCGGTACGGCCTGCACGTGGCCGCCGACCGCTGGGAGGAGGCGTTCGGCCCGAAGACGCCGATGGCGCAGGCCGCACCGGCGACCTGTGTGAGCTGCGGTTTCCTGGTGCCGCTCGGTGGTTCGCTGGGGCAGGCCTTCGGGGTGTGCGCGAACGAGTTCTCCCCGGCCGACGGCCGTGTGGTGTCCTTGGCGTACGGGTGCGGCGGGCACTCCGAGGCCGCGGTCATGCCGAAGCCGCCGCAGCCGGCTCCGCCGGTGGTCGACGAGACGCGGGTGGATCCCTTCCCGCTGCGGCCGGCGCGGGATTCCGGGTCGGTGCCGGTGACGGGGGATGACGACACCGCCGAGCTGGGGCATTCGTAGCCTGCGGGCACGTCGTCCGTCTGCGGGTGCGTCGCGGCCGGTGTCCCTGGGTGCTGCGCCCCCTGAGCCCCTTCGGCCTGAACGGCATCGTCCGCAAACGCCGGACGGGCTGGGTGGCTTCCTCGCGGTACCTTCGGGGCACGCCGATGAGGAGAGTGAACGTGAGCATGTTGGTGCAGCCGGCCGGTGAGGGTGCGGACCCGTTCGGAACCGTGCGTCTGCGGCGCGGCGTTTTGGACGCCTGGGCGACCAGCCCGGCCCGGTTCCGTGAGGACGCCAATGCCGAGGAGGATCTGGTCCTCGGCGGGTACCGGGACCGGCTCGTCGTCGAACTGGCGCAGAACGCCGCCGACGCCGCCGCCCGCGCAGGTGTTCCCGGCCGGCTGCGTCTCACCCTCCGCGACGATGTCCTCGTCGCCGCCAACACCGGCGCCCCGCTCGACGCGGCCGGTGTGGAGTCGCTGTCCACGCTGCGTGCCTCCGCGAAGCGGGACACCCCGTCGGTCGGCCGCTTCGGCGTCGGTTTCGCCGCCGTCCTCGCCGTCACCGACGAGCCCGCGGTCGTGGGCCGGCACGGCGGTGTGCGCTGGTCGCTGGCCGAGGCCCGTGACCTCGCCGAGGAGACCGCCCGGCACAGCCCCGGCCTGGGCGACGAGATCCGCCGCCGCGACGGGCACGTACCGCTGCTGCGGCTCCCGTTCGCCGCCGAGGGCACCGCCCCCGACCCGTACGACACGGTCGTGATCCTGCCCCTGCGCGACGCGGCCGCCGCCGACCTCGCCGAACGTCTCCTGCACGCCGTCGACGACGCCCTGCTCCTCGCCCTCCCCGGGCTGGAGGAGGTCGTGGTGGAGATCGGCGACGAGGGCCCCCGAATCCTGCGCCGCCGCACCGACGGTCCCTTCACCATCGTGGAGGACTCCAGCAACGGCATCACCCACTGGCGCACCTCCTCCGCCCACGGCCCCCTCACGCCCGACCTCCTCGCCGACCGCCCGGTCGAGGAGCGGCTCCGCCCGCACTGGTCCGTCATGTGGGCCGTGCCCGTCGACGCCTACGGCAACCCGGTCCGCCCCCGTACCAGCCCCGTCGTCCACGCCCCGACCCCGAGCGACGAGCCCCTCGGCGTCCCGGCCCTGCTCATCGCGTCCTTCCCGCTGGACAGCACCCGGCGGCACGCCGCGCCCGGCCCGCTCACCGACTTCCTGGTGCAGCGCGCGGCGGACGCGTACGCCGAACTCCTCGCCGACTGGCGGCCGGTGACCGAGGGCACCATCGACCTCGTGCCCGGCCCGCTCGGCAAGGGCGAACTGGACGGGGCCCTGCGGCAGGCGATTCTCGAACGGCTCCCGAGGACCTCCTTCCTGCCCCCTGCCGTCGAGCCGAAGGACCACGAATCCGACCTGCCCGAGTCCCTGCGGCCGCGGGACGCGGAGGTGGTGGAGGGCGCGGGCGCCGACACCGTACGGGTCCTCGCCGAGGTGCTGCCGACGCTGCTGCCCGCCGGGCTGGAACGGCGCGTGGAGCTGCGGACGCTGGGCGTGGCCCGGGTCCCGCTGACCGACGCGATCGACCGGCTGGCCGGGCTGGAGAAGGAGCCGGGCTGGTGGCGACGGCTGTACGACAGCCTGGCGGGCGTCGATCCCGACCGGCTGTCGGGTCTGCCCGTGCCGCTTGCCGACGGGCGTACGACCATCGGGCCCCGGCAGGTCCTGCTGCCCGCCCCGGACGCCGCCCGGGTCGACCCGGAGGTGCTGACCCGGCTTGGTCTGAAGGTCGCCCACCCGGACGCAGCCCATCCGATCCTGGAGAAGCTCGGCGCCCTGCCCGCGACCCCGCGTGCCGTGCTCACCACACCGCAGGTGCGGGCCGCGGTCGCCGCCTCCCTCGATGAGGAGGGCGGCGCGTGGGACGAGGACACCCCGGACGCCGAGGAGCTCGCGGACACCGTGCTCACCCTCGTACGGGACGCGGGCCTGGAGCCCGGCGACGAGCCCTGGCTGGGCGCCCTCGCCCTGCCCGACGAGGACGGCGAACTGGCCCCGGCCGGCGAACTGGTCTTCCCCGGCGGCCCGTTCGCGCGGGTCATGCGCGAGGGGGAACTCGCCACGGTGGACGCCGAGTTGGCCGAGAAGTGGGGCGAACAACCGCTCGCGGCCTGCGGCGTGCTGGTGAACTTCGCCCTCGTGCGAGCCACGGATGTCGTCCTCGACCCCGACGAACTGGAGCCCCGCGAAGCGGACTTCCCCGAGCCCGACGACCCCGGTCTGCTGGACGCGGTCGACGTGTGGTGCGAGGACCTCCTCGACCGGTTCCCGGACACCCCCGTGCCGCCGGTCGCCACCGAGATCGTCGCCGTGCGCGACCTGGACCTGGTCGACGACGACAAATGGTCGCAGGCCCTTGCCCTGCTGTCGCAACCCCCCTTGCGTGACGCGATCACCCAGCCGGTGCGGATCCTGCTGCCGGACGGCACCCACGAGGTCGTACGGCCCTACACCGCCTGGTGGCTCCGCGGGCACCCGGTGCTCGGACGGCGGCGCCCGGCCGGTCTGCGCGCCGCGGGCGGAGACCCGCTGCTGCGGGGCCTGTACGACGAGGCCGACGCGACGGGCTTCGACGACGAGCAGGTGCTGCGGGCGTTGGGCGTCCGGACGAGCGTGGCCGCCCTGCTCGACGAGCCCGGCGGCGCCGCCGAGCTGCTCGACCGGCTCGCCGACCCCGAGCGCCCGGTCACGGCTGCCCAACTGCACGCCCTGTACGGCGCGTTGGCCGAGCTGGACCCGGAGCAGGTGACGCTGCCGGACGAGCTGCGGGCCGTGGTCGACGGACGGGTCGAGGTCGTGGACGCGGCCGACGCCGTGGTGTGCGACTCGCCCGACCTGCTGCCGTTCACCGGGGGCGTCCCGCTGCTGCCCGTACGGCCGTCGCGGGCCGCCGAGTTGGCGGAGCTGTTCCAGGTGCGGCGGCTGAGCGAGTCCGTCACCGGCGAGGTGGACTCCGAGGGCACCGAGCACGACGTACCGGAGTCCGTACGGGTGCTGCTCGGGCCGCGGACGCCCGAGACGTACGTCGAGCACGAGGAACTCGTCGTCGACGGGGTCGAGCTGGACTGGCGCCTGACGTCGGACGGCGTCCTGCACGCGTCGACCCTGGAGGGGGTGGCCGCCGGGCTCGCCTGGGCGGCGGGGCAGTGGCCGCGCCGCTTCGAGGTCGCGGCGCTGCTGGAGGACCCGTCGCGGACGGAGGAACTGGCGCGGGACCGCTGGTTCGACTGAGGCCTGGAGGGCCGTCGGTGATCTTGGCAATCCGTGCACAAAATCTTCAACTTCCGTACAACCATTCCCAGGAACAACGGATCTGATCCCCGTGAGTCAACAGACTCCACGATCACTTGGGCCCGGTGCCGACGACGAGCCGTGAGGAACGACCGGCGCCGGGGCCCCTTTCTCCACCTGGGGAACGCAATGCGCATACGAGCCACCGTGGCCGCCGTCACCGGCGCCCTGGCGCTCACCGCCTTCGCCGTGCCGGCGGCTCAGGCCGCCGGCTCCGCCCCGGCCACCGCGACGGACGGCACGCCGTACACCCTGAACGTCGGCTTCTCCGACTTCAAGATCGTCTCGGCGATCAAGGTCGGCACCACCAACAAGGTCACCACCACGGTCACCTACACGCTGACCCACGGGTCCGACGTGGACATCACCGCGAAGGACTTCTACACCGACCCGTTCCTCTACCGCGGCTCCTTCGACGCCCCCGACAAGGAGCTCTACGGCGACGACTTCGCGACCTGCACCGCCACCTCGTCGACCACCGCCAGCTGCAAGGGGACCATCGACATCTACCCGGCCGACGGCGACTTGAAGAACGTGGACGCCGGCAGCTGGAAGGCCTCCGCCGAGGCCACCGCCTTCAATGGCCAGGACCCGAACAACCCGGACCTGAGCAAGGTCGGCTACAAGGACCAGGACGGCCTCGGCACCACGCTGGTGCAGCGGTACTCCAAGCTCACCGTCGACGCCTCGCCGGAGCCGGTGAAGAAGGGCAAGACCATCACGGTCACCGGCAAGCTGTCCCGGGCCAACTGGGAGGACAACGCCTACCACGGCTACACCGGCCAGCCGGTGAAGCTGCAGTTCCGCAAGGCGGGCACCAGCACCTACACCACGCTGAAGACCGTCACGACGGACTCGACCGGCAGCCTCAGGACCACGGTCACCGCCTCCGCCGACGGCTACTTCCGCTACAGCTTCGCCGGCACCTCGACCACCCCGGCGGTCAACGCCACGGGTGACTACGTCGACGTGCAGTAATTCCGGGAGCTTTCTGACCGGGCCGCATGGATACGGCCATCGAAGGGCGTATCCATGCGGGGAATCCTGGTGGTGCGGGCAGGGTGGTCTCAGCGCCGAATGAGCAGCCAGACCGAACCGACCGCAAGGGCGCAGAAGACTGCCGTTGTGACGCAGCTCTTTTTCCTCAATCGCCCCGGCGCGCTGTCAATAGGTCCCGGCGATTGCGCATGACCATGACATTCGCAGACGAGGAGGGGTCGAGCAACCCTTGAGGCCGGAATCTGAGCATGACCGGAATCTGAGCATGACCGGAATCTGAGCCTGAATTGAGCATGCGCGGTGTCGCAGGCTCTAGGCGGCAAAGCGGCGGTCGATCCACTTCCACAGGAAGGTCAGGACGACCGCCGCCACCACGGCGACGCCCACCGCGGTCCACGGCATCGCCGCCCCCACCAGCTTCAGCGCGAAGAAGTGCTGCAACCCCGGCACCACCAGCACGAACAGGAACGCGACGCCCATCGCGGCCACCAGCGCGATCCGCCACCAGGTGTAGGGGCGGGCGATGATCGCCAGCACCCACATCGAGATCAGGAAGAGCGTCAGCGTCGCGGCGCTGGTCTCCGCGTCCAGTGAGCCGGGTCCGGTGTAGTGGTGACGGGCGACCAGATACACGACGAAGGTCGCCACGGCGGTCACCGCCCCGCCCGGCACCGAGTACCGCATGACCCGCTGTACGAAGTGGGGGCGGGCCCGCTCCTTGTTGGGGGCGAGGGCCAGGAAGAAGGCTGGGACGCCTATGGTGAGGGTGGACAGCAGGGTCAGGTGCCGCGGCAGGAACGGGTACTCCACCTGCCAGCACACCACCAGCACGGCCAGTAGTACCGAATAGACGGTCTTCACCAGGAACAGGGTCGCGACCCGGGTGATGTTGCCGATGACCTGCCGTCCCTCGGCGACCACCGAGGGCAGGCCGGCGAAACTGTTGTTCATCAGCACGATCTGCGCCACGGCTCGGGTGGCCTCCGAGCCCGAGCCCATCGACACCCCTATGTCGGCGTCCTTCAGGGCGAGGACGTCGTTCACGCCGTCGCCGGTCATCGCGACCGTGTGCCCGCGCGACTGCAGCGCGCCCACCATGTCCCGCTTCTGCTGCGGGGTGACCCGCCCGAACACGGTGCCCTCCTCGAGGGCACGCGCCATGCCCTCCTGCTCGGCGGGCAGCCGGCGGGCGTCGACCGTGGTGCCGTTGAGGCCGACCTTGGCGGCGACCGTGCCGACGGACACCGCGTTGTCGCCGGAGATGACCTTGGCGCGGACGTTCTGCGCGGTGAAGTAGCGCAGGGTGTCGGCGGCGTCGGGCCGCAGCCGCTGCTCCAGTACGACGAGGGCGGCGGGGGTGACGGCCCGGGCGACGTCGGGATCGTCGAGGTCGCCGGCGGCGCGGGCGAGCAGCAGCACGCGCAGGCCTCGTTCGTTGAGCTGCCCGGTCTCGGCGAGGGCGGGGGCGTCGGCGGGCAGGAGCACGTCGGGGGCGCCGAGGAGCCACGTACTGGTTTCGCCGTTGCCCTCGCTGAAGGTGGCGCCGCTGTACTTGCGGGCGGAGGAGAAGGGCAGCGACTCCACGCAGCGCCACTCGTCGCTGTCCGGGTAGGCGTCGATGATCGCCTGCAGGGAGGCGTTCGGGCGCGGGTCGGACTCGCCGAGGGCGCCGAGGACCTTGCGGACGTACGTCTCGTCGTAGCCGTCGAGGGTCCTGAGCCCGGTGACGTCCATGCCGCCCTCGGTGAGGGTGCCGGTCTTGTCCAGGCAGACGGTGTCGACGCGGGCGAGGCCCTCGATGGCGGGCAGCTCCTGGACGAGGCACTGCTTGCGGCCGAGCCGGATGACACCGATGGCGAAGGCGACAGAGGTGAGGAGCACCAGCCCCTCCGGGACCATGGGCACGATGCCGCCCACGGTCCGGGCGATCGAGTCCTTGAAACCGTGCTGCTTGACGACGAGCTGGCTGATGACCAGGCCGATCGCGGTCGGGACCATCATCCACGTCACGTACTTGAGGATGGTGGAGATACCGGTGCGCAGCTCGGAGTGGACGAGCGTGAAGCGGGAGGCCTCCTCGGCGAGCTGGGCGGCGTAGGCCTCGCGGCCGACCTTGGTCGCCTTGAAGGCGCCGCCGCCGGCGACGACGAAACTGCCGGACATGACGTGGTCGCCGGGCCGTTTGACGACGGGATCGGCTTCCCCGGTCAGGAGCGACTCGTCGATCTCCAGCCCGTCGGCCTCGACGCAGACGCCGTCGACGACGACCTTGTCCCCTGGGCCGATCTCGAGGAGGTCGTCGAGCACGATCTCGGAGGTGCCGATCTCGGCGGTCGTGCCGTCCCTTCGCACGGTGGGGCGGACCTCGCCGATCACGGCCAGCGAGTCGAGGGTCTTCTTCGCCCGCCACTCCTGGATGATGCCGATGCCGGTGTTGGCGAGGATCACGAAGCCGAAGAGGCTGTCCTGGATCGGCGCGACGAACAGCATGACCAGCCAGAGCACGCCGATGATCGCGTTGAACCGGGTGAAGACGTTCGCGCGGACGATCTCGGCCAAGGACCGGCTGCTGCGCACCGGCACGTCGTTGACCTGCCCCCGCGCGATGCGTTCCGTGACCTGGGCGGTGGTGAGTCCGGTCGCCCGCCGGCCCGGAAGCGGAACGGGGTGCACAGGATCGAGCTCGGCGCCCGCGTCGATGTGCGTCATGCATTCGACGGTACGTGCGGATTTGCGGCTTCACCCGCCGAGGGAGGGAAGATCCGACCTGGGAAGGAGCGGGGTCGTGCGGCGGTTGTACGCGCTCGCCGAGCCGCCCCGCCCGTCTCGGCCGACTGAGGCGGGGCCTTCGCCCTGCACTCCCGTGCGGGCTTCGCCCCGGCGCACACCCCGCGAGGGCTTCGCACCGGGCCCTTCTTTCAGTGCCGGTCGGTATGGATCTTTCAGTGCCGGTCGGTAGGGATCAACCCCGTCCTGCCGGCGGGTCGGCGGCGGCGCCGGGGGTCATTCCGTCGACGTTGCCCGTTCCGTCGGCGGCGGCGTCACCTCGCGCGCAGCGGCCCGCTTGATGGCCGCGTCGCGCTTGCGGACGTACCAGATGCCGATGAGGCCGAGGCCGGCGCCTGCGAGGCAGGTCCAGAGCCACCAGGTGTGGCCGTGGGCGTCGAACCAGCCGTAGAAGGGGAGCTGTACCAGGAAGAGGACGAACCAGACGATCGTGCCGCCGGTGATGGTGGCGACCACGGGGCCCTCCAGGGGCTCCGGCGCCTCGTGCTTGGGGGTCCACTTCGCCATGGCCCTCAGCTTACGTCCCCGGGCCGGTGATTCTCCGGGGCCATCGGTGGCCCATCGACGCCCCTTGCACACCAAGGGTCTACGCGCGGAGATAGCCTTTCGGGCTTCATATGTTCATACTGAAACGGTCCCGAGTCTGGCCACTTCTGTTCGTACGAAACACCAACAGAAACAGGGGGGAAACCTGTTGGTGACGCGAAGAGGGCGAGACTCGATCATGTTCCAGGCCCGGTACTCCCGTACCCCCCCGCACCCCTGAGGTCACCCGCATGCCCACCTCGGCCCCCGCCAAGATTCCCGCCCCCGAGCGACCGGGAACGCCGCCCGCGTACGGCGCCCTCGACCGCTACTTCAAGATCTCCGAACGGGGCAGCACCCTGTCCCGGGAGATCCGCGGCGGTCTCGCCACCTTCTTCGCGATGGCCTACATCATCGTGCTGAACCCGATCATCCTCGGCAGCGCGAAGGACATGTACGGACACCAGCTGGACAACGGCCAGCTGGTCACCGCCACCGCCCTCACCGCCGCGTTCACCACGCTCCTCATGGGCGTCGTCGGCAACGTCCCCATCGCGCTGGCCGCCGGCCTCGGCGTGAACACCGTCGTCGCCCTCCAGCTCGCCCCGCGGATGTCGTGGCCCGACGCCATGGGCATGGTCGTCCTCGCCGGCTTCGTCGTGATGCTGCTCGTCGCCACCGGCCTGCGCGAGCGCGTCATGAACGCCGTCCCGCTCGGCCTGCGCAAGGGCATCTCCATCGGCATCGGCCTGTTCATCATGCTGATCGGCCTGGTCGACTCCGGGTTCGTCTCCCGCATCCCGGACGCCGCCCACACCACCGTCCCGCTCCAGCTGGGCGCCGACGGTCACCTCAACGGCTGGCCGGTCCTCGTCTTCGTCCTGGGCGCCCTGCTCACGCTCGCGCTCATCGTGCGCAAGGTGCCCGGCGCGATCCTCATCTCGATCGTCGCCATGACCGTCCTCGCGGTGATCATCAACGCCGTCGCCAAGGTGCCCACCTGGGGTCTGACCGTCCCGAAGTGGCCCGGCAACCCCGTCTCCACCCCCGACTTCGGCCTCCTCGGCAAGGTCAGCCTCTTCGGCGGCTTCTCCAAGGTCGGCGTGCTGACCGGCATCCTCTTCGTCTTCACCGTGCTGCTGTCGTGCTTCTTCGACGCGATGGGCACGATCATGGGCATCGGCGACGAGGCCAAGCTCACGGATGCGCAGGGGCAGATGCCCGGCATCAACAAGGTCCTCTTCGTCGACGGCATCGCCGTCGCCGCGGGCGGCGCCAGTTCCTCCTCGGCCACCACCTGCTTCGTCGAGTCGACGGCGGGTGTCGGCGAGGGGGCCCGTACCGGCTTCGCCAACCTCGTCACCGGCGCGCTCTTCGCCGTGGCTCTCTTCCTGACGCCCGTCGCCACGATGGTCCCGTCCCAGGCCGCCACCCCGGCCCTGCTCGCGGTCGGCTTCCTGATCCTGGCCGGCTCGGTGAAGGAGATCGACTGGGCGGACTACACGATCGCCATTCCGGCGTTCGTGACGATGGTGATGATGCCGTTCACCTACTCGATCACCAACGGCATCGGCATGGGCTTCATCACCTTCGTGCTGCTGCGCCTGGCGGCCGGCCGCGGCCGCGAGATCCCGGCGGCGATGTACGTGGTGGCGGGGGTCTTCGCCTTCTACTACCTGATGCCGGCCCTCGGTCTGACCTGACCGGCTCCCCGCGGGGTCACGTCACCCCGTAGAACCTCTCCGTCTCCTCGACGGCGGCCTGGAACCGCTCGTCGAAGTCATCCCGAATGAGCGCCCGGACGACATAGTCCTGGACGCTCATTCCCCTTTTCGCGGCGTGGTGCCGGACCCGTTCGAGCAGGTCGTGGTCCATCCGCAGGCTGAGCACGCTGGTCCCCATGGAGACGAGGGTCGCCGGACGCTTCCGTGCGACGTGTTACGTTCCGCACGTAGATCACCCATATGAGTGATGTGGCGGTGCAGTGGCCAGTGTCACGGACCGGCATGCGTGTCAACGGTGGTCTTTAGGGAGAGTAATGAGTTACTCTAAAGAACATGCCGGACCTTACCCATGGCGACGACGCTGCCGCCGTGAACTCCCTGCGATCCGCCGTGATGCGGTTGTCCCGTCGACTGAAGCACCAGCGCGTCGACGAGTCGCTGAGCCCCACCGAGATGTCGGTGCTGGGCACCCTGTCCAACTGTGGTAGCGCCACGCCGGGCGAGCTCGCCCGCAAGGAGCACGTGCAGCCGCCGTCGATGACCCGCATCGTGGCGCTGCTCGAAGCCAAGGGACTGGTCCGTCTGGAGCCGCACCCCGAGGACCGGCGCCAGAAGGTCGTCACGAAGACCGAGCAGGCCGAGGTCGTGCTCGAGGAGAGCCGCCGCAAGCGGAACGCCTTCCTGGCCGGCCTGATCGAAGGTCTCGACGAGGACGAGTGGGCGAAACTCCGCGCCGCCGCCCCCGTGCTGGAGAAGCTCGCACATCTGTAAGCACGTCACACAAGGAGGCGAACCCTTTTGAGTACGGGATCCGGAGCAGCTTCCGCCCCCGCACCGACCACCCACGACTCCCAGACCGCTCCCGACACCCCTCGCAAGTCCTCGATGTTCAGTTCGCTGAAGATCAGGAACTACCGCCTCTTCTTCATCGGCCAGGTCGTCTCCAACACCGGAACCTGGATGCAGCGCATCGCCCAGGACTGGCTGGTGCTCAGCCTCACCGGCTCCTCGGCCGCCGTCGGCATCACGACAGCCCTGCAGTTCCTGCCGATGCTGCTCTTCGGCCTCTACGGCGGTGTCCTCGTCGACCGCCTGCCCAAGCGCCCCACCCTGCTCGTCACGCAGGCGTCGATGGCCGTCACCGGCCTCGCGCTCGCCGCGCTCACCCTCACCGGCCACGTCCAGGTCTGGCACGTCTATCTCGCCGCCTTCGCCGTCGGCCTCGCCACGGTCGTCGACAACCCGGCCCGCCAGTCCTTCGTCTCCGAGATGGTCGGCCCCCAGCAGCTGCAGAACGCGGTCAGCCTGAACTCGGCGAACTTCCAGTCGGCCCGCCTGATCGGCCCCGCCGTCGCAGGCGTCATGATCACCGGCGTCGGCACCGGCTGGGCCTTCCTCTTCAACGGCCTGTCCTTCGTCGCCCCCATCGCCGGCCTGCTGCTGATGCGCGCCCGCGAGCTGCACGTCGTCGAGCGCGCCCCGCGCGGAAAGGGCCAGCTCCGCGAGGGACTGCGCTACGTCGCCGGCCGCCCCGACCTGATCTGGCCGATCGTCCTCGTCGGCTTCATCGGCACCTTCGGCTTCAACTTCCCGGTCTGGCTGTCGGCCTACGCCAACGGCGTCTTCCACGCCGGTGCCGGCGCCTACAGCTTCTTCAACACGCTGATGGCGGTCGGCTCCCTGGTCGGCGCCCTGCTCGCCGCCCGGCGCGGCACGGCCCGGCTGCGCGTGCTGATCGCGGCCGCCGCGGCCTTCGGCACGCTGGAGATCGTGGCCGCGCTGGCCCCGTCGTACTGGCTGTTCGCGCTGCTGATGACCCCGATAGGGATCTTCGGCCTGACGGTCAACGTCACGGCGAACACCGCGGTCCAGATGGCCACCGACCCGGCCATGCGCGGCCGGGTGATGGCCCTGTTCATGATGGTCTTCATGGGCGGTACGCCGCTGGGCGCGCCGCTCGTCGGCTGGATCACCGACGCGTACGGCCCCCGGATCGGCTTCGCCCTCGGCGGCGTCGTCTCGGCAGCTGCAGCCGTCACCGTCGGCCTGGTCCTGGCCCGCGTCGGCGGCCTGCGCCTGTCGGTCGGCTGGAACCACGGCCACCCGCACGTCCGCTTCGTCCCGCACAAGCGGTGCGAGGAGCTGGCGACGGCGGCGTGATTCCGGGCCCTGATCTTCCCCGCCTCGTGCTGGGCGCGGGCCGGCGCGGGTCTGGGAAGGTGAGGGCATGAGACTCTTCGCCGCGGTACCGCCCCCGGAGGACGTCATCCGCGAACTCGCCCATGAGGTCGCGGAGTTGAAGAAGCTGCCCGGCGCGGACGGGCTGCGCTGGACCGGCCGCCCGGGCTGGCACTTCACCCTCGCCTTCTACGGCGAGGTCGACGAGGAGGTCATACCGGACCTGTCGGCCCGCCTGGAGCGCGCGGCCGGCCGTACGCCGCCCTTCCCGCTCGCGCTGCGGGGCGGCGGACAGTTCGGGCGCGGCCGGGCGCTGTGGACGGGAGCGGAGGGCGACCTGCGGTCCCTGCGGCAGCTGGCCGACCGCTCGGAGGCCGCGGCGCGGCGGGCAGGCGTGCCGACGGGTGAGCACCGCCGCTACAAGGCCCACCTGACGGTGGCGCGCAGCCGCGAGGCGGTGGACGTACGGCCGTACGTGGAGGCCCTGGGCGCCTTCGGGAGCCGTACGTGGACGGTGGACGAGGTGGTGCTGGTCCGCAGCCACCTGCCGAAGTCCGGGGTGCCCGGCGAACAGCCCCGGTACGAGACGGTCGCCCGCTGGCCGCTCGGCGGGGCCGGTTAGTCTCGCATACGTGGACCCGAAAACTCGGAACCGGATCATGGCCGGTGCGCTCGTGCTGATGTTCGCCGTCGTCGCCCTGGCGGCCGCGCTCGGCAAGTGACGCCGAACGCGCCCGCGGTGCCGTGGGTCAGCGGGTGGCCGTAGGGACTGTCACCAGGCGAAGGCCTCCGGGGAGGGCCCCGGGCCCGGGAAGATCTCGTCCAGCTGGGCCGGCAACTCCTTCGGCAGCTCCAGCTCGACGGCCCGCAGCGCGGACTGAAGCTGCTCGGCGGTGCGGGGCCCGACGATCGGGCCGGTCACGCCGGGCCGGGTGAGCAGCCAGGCCAGCGCGACCTCGCCCGGCTGGAGGCCGTGCTTGTCGAGCAGGTCCTCGTACGCCTGGATCTGGGCGCGTACGGTGGGGTTGGCCAGGGCGTCGGCGGACCGCCCGGAGGCGCGTCGGCCGCCCTGGACCTCCTTCTTGATCACGCCGCCCAGCAGACCCCCGTGCAGGGGCGACCAGGGAATGACTCCCAGCCCGTAGTCCTGGGCGGCCGGGATGACCTCCATCTCGGCGCGGCGCTCGGCGAGGTTGTACAGGCACTGCTCACTGACGAGGCCGATGGTGCCGTGGCGGCGGGCGGCGAGCTCGTTGGCCTGGGCGATCTTGTAGCCGGGGAAGTTGGAGGAGCCGACGTAGAGGATCTTTCCCTGCTGCACGAGCACGTCGATGGCCTGCCAGATCTCCTCGAAGGGAGTGGCGCGGTCGATGTGGTGGAACTGGTAGAGATCGATGTAGTCGGTCTGCAGCCGCTTGAGGCTGGCGTCGACCGCCCGCCGGATGTTGAGGGCGGAGAGCTTGTCGTGGTTGGGCCAGACGGCGGAGCCGTCCGGGGCCATGTTCCCGTACACCTTGGTGGCGAGGACGACCTTGTCGCGCCGGTCGCCGCCCTTGGCGAACCAGTTCCCGATGATGGATTCGGTACGTCCCTTGTTCTCGCCCCAGCCGTACACGTTGGCGGTGTCGAAGAAGTTGATCCCCGCGTCCAGCGCCGCGTCCATGATCGCGTGACTGTCCGCCTCGTCGGTCTGCGGACCGAAGTTCATCGTGCCGAGGACCAGTCGGCTGACCTTGAGTCCCGTGCGTCCGAGCTGTGTGTACTTCATGGTCCCCAAGCCAACGTCTTGGAGTGCGCTCGAAGCAAGGGGACTTGGGAGTGCCCGTGCCGGTCAGTCGCGGGGGAACTCGTCGGTTCTCAGGGTGAGGCCGACCACGGAACCCGTGAGGTTCACGTCGCTGCCAAAGCGGATCTTCGTCTCACGTTCGTAGTCGCCGTCCTTCGGGCGGGTATGGACGGCGCACTTGCCCTGGTATGGGTCGGCGATGAGATAGACCGGCACTTCGGCTTGCGCGCAGGCAAGCTTCTTGGGGCCATAGTCGTTGGCGGCCGTGTTCCGGGAGATGCCCTCGGCGATGAACTCGACGTCCTCATGACACCAGCGTCCATCGGGTGTCTTGATTGCCCCGTTGCGCAGCCGTGCAACATCCGGGGCGAACCCGTTCAGGTGGCCGGGGAAGTCGATGCGGACGTCCGAGAGCACCTGAACATGCATGCCGAACGTGTCCTCCAGCGCTCGTACGATCCTGCGGATGATGTGCCAGTGGACGTCCCGCTGAGGCGTCATGAAGATGTTCCCCCCGACGATCTCGACTTGTGTCCCTCGGGGGTGGGCATCTTCTCAAGCCACTCGAACAAGGTGTCGAGCGTGAGTGCGCCGTCGGCTTCGGCCATCTCGATCCTGTCTTCCAGGACGGTCATCGTGGCGCTCCTCCCCGGCTGCCCCCACAAGCGCAGCCGCGCAGTACAACGATACGCACGGTGACCGGGACACGGGGAGCGGCGCATATGCCAGGCCACCGGCCCGCAGCTCAGCCCTCGTACTCCCCGCCCCACCCCCACGCCTGGTGCATCGCCTCCGCGAAGGCCGCCGCCAGTTTGTGCTCGCCGTTCGCGTTCGGGTGGGTGCCGTCGTAGGTGTCGGTGTGCAGGTCGTACGACGGCGGAGGGGACGCCAGCAGCAGCGGGGAGTGGGGTTCGTCCAGGTCGGCCACGGTCTTCGCCAGCAGCGTGTTGAACCGGGCGACCTGCGCGGCGAAGGGCGCGTCCGACGCGGCGCGGATGTTGGGGATCACCGGGAGCATGACCATGCGGATGCGCGCGTTCGCCGCGCGGGCGGCGGTGACGAAGGCCCGTACGTTCGCCGCGGTCTGGTCCGCGTTCGTGTAGAAGCCCAGGTCGATCAGGCCCAGCGACACCAGCAGCGCATCCGCTCGGCAGTCGCGTACCGCTACGCCGATCAGCGGGGCCATGTGCAGCCAGCCCTCGCCCCAGCCGGCCAGGTGGGCCCGGGGGAAGTCCGGGTCGGCGTACGCGTACGACGTCGGTGCCTCGGCCGCCTTGTCGTACAGCGTCTCGCGCGGGCCGACGAGTGTGAACGGGCCGCCGTACGTGGCGCACAGGTGCTGCCACAGCCGGTAGCGCCATGTGTGTTCGCCCGCGCTTCCGATCGTCATGGAGTCACCGACGGGCATGAACCTGCGCATCCGCTCATGATGGACGATCAAGGGCGCGGGTGGGGTGTGAGGCCCACCACGCACTGTGAACCAAAGCCCGGGATGGCAGGCTTGAGGGCATGCGCCGACCGTTCGCCCTCCTCGCCGGGGCCCTCCTCGTGGGTGCCTTCGCCGTGCCCGCCTCCGCCGCCGACGGCGACCACGGGTTCACGATCAAGGATCCCCGGATCACGGAGTCCAGCGGGCTTGCGGCCTCGCATCTGCATCCCGGCATCTACTGGACCCACAACGACAGCAACGACGGCCCCTACATCTACGCCGTGGACAGCAGGACCGGGAAGACCGTCGCCACCGTCACGCTCAGCGGCGTCGGCTCGCCGCGCGACGTCGAGGCCATCTCCATCGGCCCCGGCAACCAGATCTACGTGGGCGACATCGGCGACAACCACGGCGGCAAGTGGCCTTCCGTGTGGATCTACAAACTGCGCGAGCCGAAGGTCCTCAAGGACCAGACGGTCCGGGCCACGCAGTACGTCGTGAAGTACTCGGACGGGGCCCGGGACGCCGAGTCGCTGGTCGTGCACCCCAGGACGGGCCGCGTCTACATCATCGACAAGAAGGAGGACGGCGGTCACCTGTACGAGGGACCCGCCCGGCTCTCCTCCTCCGGGACCAACGTCTTCCGGCCCGTCGCCGCCGTCGACCTGTGGGCCACCGACGCCGCCTACTCGCCCGACGGCAGGCAGCTCGCCGTGCGCGGCTACTTCGGCGGGATCGCCTACGCCTGGAACGACGGGAGGATCAAGCGGGAGGGGCGGCTCGACGTTCCGCTGCAGGGGCAGGGGGAGTCGATCACGTACAGCGCCGACGGCACCGAGCTCCTGTACGGCAGCGAGGGCGCGGGCAGCCCCGTGCAGGCGGAGAGCGCGCCGGGTGCCGACGGGGCGCCCAGGTCGCCCTCCGCGCAGGGAGGTTCGGCCTTCGACGGCTCGGGCCTCGGCGGGAGCGGCGGGCTCAAGGCCAGCGCCATCGCCGCCGTCGTTGTCGCGGCGGCCGCCGTGTTCGGGCTGGGGCGGCTGCTGCGACGCCGGTGAGCCGGGCTGTTCCATCAAGGCGCCAGGGTTCCCGGGCAGCGGGGGAGGAGTCGGTGACGGTGGCGGTGGCGGCGGGAACGCGGCCGCCTGCAGCGCCGCCTACGCCGTCAGCAGCGACTGGGGCAGTGGCTTCAACGCCCAGGTGATCGTGACCAACACGGGGGACGACCGCGATTCGGGTTCGGGGGAGCGCCCGGGGGCGGGGGTGTGCCGAGTGTGAGCTGTACGGCGACGTGAGAGCTGCGCACGCAGGAGAAGGGCGCCCGGTGGGGTCACCGGGCGCCCTCATCGACGTACGAAGACGGTCAGAGCTTCTCGATCACGTAGTCAATGCACTTCGTCAGCGCCTCGATGTCCGCCGGGTCGATCGCCGGGAACATCGCGATGCGCAGTTGGTTGCGGCCGAGCTTGCGGTAGGGCTCGGTGTCGACGATGCCGTTGGCGCGCAGGACCTTGGCGACGGCGGCGGCGTCGATCTCGTCCGAGAAGTCGATCGTGCCGATGACCTGGGAGCGCTTGGCCGGGTCGGCGACGAACGGGTTCGCGTACTTGATGTCCTCGGCCCAGCCGTACAGCGTGCGCGCGGAGGTGGCGGTGCGGCGGACCGCCCAGTCCAGGCCGCCCTGGCCGTTGATCCACTCCAGCTGCTCGCCCAGGAGGAACAGGGTGGCGAGGGCCGGGGTGTTGTACGTCTGGTTCTTGCGGGAGTTGTCGATCGCCGTCGGCAGGCTGAAGAACTCCGGGACGTGACGCCCGCTCGCGTGGATGCGCTCGGCGCGCTCGATCGCGGCCGGGGAGAACACGCCGATCCACAGGCCGCCGTCGGAGGCGAAGGACTTCTGCGGCGCGAAGTAGTAGACGTCGGTCTCGGCGACGTCGACCGGGAGGCCGCCGGCGCCGGAGGTGGCGTCGACCAGGACGAGGGCGCCCTCGTCTGCACCGGCCACGCGCTTGATGGGCATGGCGACACCGGTGGAGGTCTCGTTGTGCGTGAAGGCGTAGACGTCGACGCCCGCCTCGGCCTCGGGCTCGGGGTGCGTGCCCGGCTCGGTGGAGATGACGGTGGGCTCGGCGAGCCAGGGGGCGAGCTTGGCGGCCTTGGCGAACTTGGAGGAGAACTCGCCGAAGCTCAGGTGCTGCGACTTGTTCTCGATCAGGCCGTGGGTTGCGATGTCCCAGAACGCGGTGGAGCCGCCGTTGCCAAGAACGACCTCGTAGCCGTCGGGGAGCTGGAACAGCTCGCGGATGCCCTCGCGGACCCTGCCGACCAGGTTCTTGACCGGGGCCTGGCGGTGGGAGGTGCCCAGGAGGGACGTACCGGTGGCGGCCAGCGCGTCCAGCGCCTCCACCCGCACCTTGGAGGGACCCGCGCCGAACCGACCGTCCGCGGGCTTGATGTCAGCAGGAATCTGGATCTCAGCCACGAGGCGGAGGGTATCTCTTCGGCGAAACCGGACGGAAACGTGTCCGTTCGATGAGACGGCTCCGTCGGTCCGCGGACTTGTGAAGATCTACGACGTCCACGACGTCCCGGGTGCAGCCCGTCACTGTCAGTGGTCGCGTGCATCCTGGAAGCATGACGGATCTCGAGGCGGAGCTGCGTGCGGTTGTCCGGGGTGAGGTGGCGTTCGGTGTGACGGACCGGGCGCTGGTCACCATGGACGCGTCCAACTACCGGCGCGTCCCGTTGGGCGTGGTGGCGCCGCGGGACGCCGACGACGTGGCGGCCGTGCTGGAGGTGTGCCGGGCGCGCGGGGTGCCGGTGGTGGCGCGGGGCGGGGGGACGTCGATCGCCGGGCAGGCGACGGGGACGGGGGTGGTCCTGGACTTCACCCGGTACATGAACCGGCTGCTGGAGATCGACCCCGGGACGCGGACGGCCGTCGTCCAGCCGGGGCTCGTGCTCGACCGGCTGCAGGAGGCCGCCGCCCCGCACGGGCTGCGCTTCGGGCCCGACCCCTCCACGCACAGCCGGTGCACGCTCGGCGGAATGATCGGCAACAACTCGTGCGGCTCGCACTCGGTGGCGTGGGGGACGACCGCGGACAGCGTGCGGGAGCTGTCGGTGATCACCGCGCGCGGGGAGCGGCTGCGGCTCGGGCAGGAATGGGCGGGGGCGCCGGACGGACTGCGGGAGTTGGTCGAGGGGGAGCTGGCACGGCTGCGGACCGGGTTTCCGCAGCTGCCCCGCCGTATCTCCGGGTATGCCCTGGACGCCCTGCTGCCCGAGAGGGGCGCGGACGTCGCCCGGTCGTTCTGCGGCTCGGAGGGCACGCTGGGTGTGCTGACCGAGGCGGTCGTACGGCTGGTGCGGGCGCCCCGCGCGCGGGCCCTGGCCGTGATGGGGTACGCCGACGAGAGCGCCGCCGCCGAGGCCGCGGCCGGGCTGCTGCCGTACGGGCCGCTGACCGTGGAGGGGATGGCGCGGGACCTGGTGCCGTCCGCGACCGAGCTGCCCCGGGGAAATGCCTGGCTGTTCGTGGAGACCGGCGGGGAGTCGGCGGGGGAGGCACGCGCGCGTGCGGAGGCGATCGTGCGGGCGGCCGAGGTCGTGGACGCCCTGGTGGTGACGGACGCGGCCGGGCAGCGCGCGCTGTGGCGGATCCGGGAGGACGCGAGCGGTACGGCGACCCGCATGCCGGGCGGTGGGGGCACCTCCCTGCTCGAGCGAAGCCGAGAGCTTGGGGGAGAGGCGTGGCCGGGGTGGGAGGACTGCGCGGTGCCGCCGGCCCGGCTGGGCGCGTATCTGCGGGAGTTCCGGGGGCTGCTGGCCGCCCACGGGCTGCGCGGCACGCCGTACGGGCACTTCGGGGAAGGCTGCATCCACGTCCGCATCGACTTCGACCTGCTGACCGAGCGGGGCGTCGGCCGTTTCCGGCGGTTCTCCGAGGAGCTCGCCGAGCTGGTGGTGGCCCACGGCGGCTCACTGTCCGGGGAGCACGGGGACGGCCAGGCGCGGGCGGAGCTGCTGCCGGTGATGTACGGCGAGGAGATGGTCGCCCTCTTCGAGCGGGCCAAGGGTGTCTGGGACCCCGACGACCTGCTCAACCCCGGGATGCTGGTCCGCCCGGCGCCGCTGGACACGAACCTGCGCTTCTCGGTGCTGCCGCGCGGGCCCGTGGACGTGGCCTTCGGCTACCCGGCCGACGGCGGGGACTTCTCGGCGGCGGTGCGCCGGTGCGTCGGGGTCGCGAAGTGCCGTACGACCGCGGTGTCCGGCCCCGCGGTGATGTGCCCGTCGTTCCGGGCGACCGGCGAGGAGGAGCACTCCACGCGCGGGCGGGCCCGGCTCCTGCACGAGATGCTCGCGGGCGAGCTGGTGACCGACGGCTGGCGGTCGCCGGAGGTCCGGGACGCGCTCGATCTGTGCCTGTCGTGCAAGGGGTGCCGGTCCGACTGCCCGGTCGGGGTCGACATGGCCACCTACAAGGCGGAGTTCCTGCACCACCACTACGCCCGGCGGCGCCGCCCCGCCGCCCACTACTCCATGGGGTGGCTCCCGGTGTGGCTGCGCTGGGCGGCCCGTACGCGCACGGCGCCGGTCGTGAACGCGCTCGCCTCCCTGCGGCCGCTGGCGTCGGCGGCGAAACGGCTTGGCGGCATCGCACCCGAGCGGGGGATTCCGCGGCTGGCGGCGGAGCCGTTCAGCCGGTGGTGGCGGAGACGCCGGCGGCAGGCGGCCGAAGGCGCCGGCGATCTGGTCGTCCTGTGGCCGGACACCTTCACCGAGCACCTCTCGCCGTCCGTGGGGAAGGCGGCCGTCCGCGTGCTGGAGGCGGCCGGGCTGAGGGTGGCGCTCCCGCCGACCCTGCGCCTGCGCAGACCTCCGGTGGGCGACGGCAGGTCGGCGCTCCTCGATCCCGTGGCGGTACTCCGGGGCCGGGGCCGGGTCTGCTGCGGGCTGACGTACGTGTCGACGGGCCAACTGGACCGTGCCCGCGCGGTGCTGCGCCGCACCCTCGACCTGATGGAACCGGTGCTGGAGACCGCCGCCCCCGTCGTCGTCCTGGAACCGAGCTGCGCCGCCGCCCTCCGCACCGACCTGCCGGACCTGCTCCCCGACGACCCGCGCGCCCGGCGCCTGGCCGACCGCGTCCTGACCTTCGCGGAAACCCTGGAGCGCCACGCCCCCGGCTGGACCCCGCCCCGGCTGGACCGCCCGGTCACCGGACAGACCCACTGCCACCAGCACGCGGTCCTCGGCGACGCGGCCGACCGCCGTCTGCGCACGGCCGCGGGCCTGACCGGCGAGCTGTCCGGCGGCTGCTGCGGACTGGCCGGCAACTTCGGCTTCGAGAAGGGCCACTGGGAGGTGTCGACGGCCTGCGCGGAGGAACAGCTCCTGCCGTCGGTACGGCGGGCCCCGGACCGGGCGGTGGTCCTGGCGGACGGCTTCTCCTGCCGCACGCAGCTGGAGCAACTGGCGGGAGTGCGGGGACGGCACCTGGCGGAGGTGCTGGCGGAGGCGCTGGAGACGCGGGAAGGAACGGGGAGTTGAGAGGGACCTACGCGCCGGGCGAACACACAGCCGTGAAGGGGATCGTCCCCGGACGATGGGGGCCATGCTGCTGATTGGTGTCGCCGTCCTGTCCGACATCCACGGAGTCCTCCCCGCCCTGGAAGCGGTGCTCGCCGAACCGGAGGTGGCCACCGCCGACCGCATCGTGCTCACCGGTGACATCGCGGCGGGACCGCAGCCGGCGGACGTCCTGGACCTCCTGCGCGCCCAGGGCGAGAAGGTGCTGTGGGTGGCGGGCAACGCGGACCGCGAACTGGTCGAGTACCGCCGCGGTGAACGCGACGACATCCCCGACCCGATCGGCCCGTTCGTCGCATCCGCGCTCCGCGACGACCAGGTCGACTTCCTGGCCGCCCTCCCCAGGACGCTGACGCTCTCCGTCCGCGGCCTCGGCAAGGTCCTGTTCTGCCACGCCACCCCCCGCGACGACGAGGAGGTCGTCCTCGTCGACTCGCGCCCGGCCCACTGGACGGAGGTCTTCGCCCGCCTCGACGACGTCCGCACGGTGGTCTGCGGCCACACCCACATGCCCTACGTCCGCCTTGCCCACGGCCGCCAGGTCGTCAACCCCGGCAGTGTCGGCATGCCCTACGGCCGCCCCGGCGCCCACTGGTGCCTCCTGGGCCCCGGCACCGACCTCCGCGTCACCCCGTACGACGTCCCGGCGGCCGTCGCCCGCCTCACCGCGGAGTGCGCCTACGAGGACATCGCCGCATGGGCCGACTACTTCCTCGGCGCCCGCGCGACGGACACGGAGGCACTGGAGATCTTCGGGCCCCGGGACGGCAGGGAGACGGCCACGGCTTCCCGACAGTCGGCTACCCGCCCCGACGGCCGCCCCCTCTTCCGCGACGAGGAGCCCTGGAGCGGCAGCATCTGAGGCATGACGAGGAGCCCTGGAGCGGCAGCATCTGAGGCATCCGGGACAGTTGCGTGAAGGGTTCACACGCCTGACGGAGTCCACTACCCTGGACTCGGTAGTACATCGCGATGAACGAACCCCGAGCCCAGTCCCTGGACCGCCCCGTGAGCACCCCCAGCGCCGCCAACCCGTCCCCGTCGAGCCCGGTCACCTCCTCACCGAACCGCTCCGCATCGGACCGCGCACCCGCGCCGACTGGTGCCCCGCGCCGTTTCGGCTCCCTCGGCCCTGTCGGTCTGGTCCTGGCCGGGGGTGTCTCGGTGCAGTTCGGCGGGGCGCTGGCCGTGACGCTGATGCCGCGGGCCGGTGCGCTCGGCGTCGTGGCGCTGCGGTTGCTGGTGGCCGCGATCGTGCTGCTGCTGGTCTGCCGGCCCCGGCTGCGGGGGCACTCGCGCACCGACTGGGCGACGGTTGTCGTCTTCGGCATCACGATGGCCGCGATGAACGGCCTCTTCTACCAGGCGGTCGCCCGTATCCCGCTGGGCCCGGCCGTCACTCTGGAAGTCCTCGGCCCGCTCGCGCTGTCGGTCCTGGCCTCGCGTCGCGCGATCAACGTCGTATGGGCGGGCCTCGCTTTGGCCGGGGTCTTCCTTCTCGGCGGCGGAGGCTTCAGCGACCTCGACCCCGTCGGTGTCGCCTTCGCGCTGGGCGCGGGCGCCATGTGGGCGGCGTACATCGTCTTCAGTGCCCGTACGGGCCGACGCTTCCCACAAGCCGACGGGCTGGCCCTGGCGATGGCGGTCGGCGCGGTGCTGTTCCTGCCGTTGGGGATCGCGGAGTCGGGCGCGAAGCTCGTCGTCCCGACGACGTTCGCGCTGGGTGCGGCGGTGGCGCTGCTGTCCTCCGTCCTCCCCTACACCCTCGAACTCCTCGCCCTGCGCCGCCTGCCCGCCTCCACCTTCGCCATCCTCATGAGCCTGGAACCGGCCATCGCCGCAACGGCCGGCTTCCTCGTCCTGGGCCAGTCCCTCTCCGCGACGGAGGCGGTGGCCATCGCGCTCGTCATCGCGGCGAGCATGGGCGCGGTCCGGACGCAGGTGGGCCGGAGGAGAGGGGAACGCGCAGGCGGGTGAGCCGGCCTGCGGGGCGAGGGCTGTTTCAGGGCTGCCGCCGGGGAGCGGTATCGCTTCATCGTGGTCGCCCCGTCCGGATCACTACGTCTCGTCGATCCAGCGCGCCGGACAGGTCTCCTCCGTGCGGACGACGCCGAGGATCACCGAGTTGGGCAGTTCGCCGCGCTTCTGGAAGCAGACCTTCCACCGCTCCGGCGCGGCCTGGTCGATCGTGCGCGCGCGGCCCGTCGCGTCACTCAGGGCGTACCCGTAGTGCGCTGCGACGGAGGCACCGATCGCGTCGGGCAGCCTCTTGCCCACCTGACTGGGGAGCGGGGCGCGTGAAACCAATTAATGCAAGCATGCTTGATTGTTTCTGACCCCGCTGCCATGCTCCTCACCACACCGCCCCGCACACCGCCGTGCCCCGAGGGGAGCGTCACCGTGTCCGATCCGACGCCCGTGGTCGACGACCTGCGCGAGGAGAGCGAGGAACTCGACCGGCTCGTGGCCGAGTTGAGCAGGGAGCAGTGGGCGCTCGCGACCCCTGCGCCCCGCTGGACCATCGCCCACCAGATCGCGCACCTCACCTGGACGGACCGCTCGGCCCTCCTCGCCCTCACGGACGAGGACGGGTTCCGCGCGCTGGTGGAGAAGGCGCTCGCGGCGCCCGAGTCCTTCGTCGACCAGGGGGCTGAAGAAGCGGCCCAGCTCCCGCCCGCCGAACTGCTGGCGCAGTGGCGGGAAGGGCGTACCGCCCTCGACAAGGCGCTGCGCGAGGCGGCTCCCGGCGCCCGGTTCCCGTGGTACGGCCCGCCCATGTCCGCCGCCTCCATGGCCACCGCCCGCCTGATGGAGACCTGGGCGCACGGACAGGACGTGGCGGACGCGCTCGGTGCGGTGCGCGCCCCCACCGACCGGATCAGGCATGTGGCATGGCTCGGGGTGCGGACCCGCGACTTCGCCCACGGCGTCCATGGACTCCCGGCCCCCGCCGACGACTTCCGCGTCGAACTCCTCTCCCCCTCCGGCGACTTGTGGACGTACGGCCCCGAGGACGCCCCCCAGCGCGTCACCGGCCCCGCCCTCGACTTCTGTCTCCTGGTCACCCAGCGCGCCCACCGCGCCGACCTCGCCCTCCGTGCCGTAGGCCCCGACGCCGACCGCTGGCTCGACATCGCCCAGGCCTTCGCGGGCCCGTCCGGCGCCGGGCGCGAACCCAGGAACGCCGGGGGAGCCCGGCCGTGACCGCTCCCCTCCGCACAGGCAACGCCTCCGGCTTCTACGGCGACCGGTTCGACGCCCTGCGCGAGATGCTCACCGGCGGTGAACTGGACGTCCTCACCGGCGACTACCTCGCCGAGCTGACCATGCTCATCCTGGGGCGGGACCGGCTGAAGGACCCCACGGCCGGATACGCCCGCACCTTCCTGCGGCAACTGGAGGAGTGCCTCGGCCTCGCCCACGAGCGGTCCGTCAGGATCGTGACGAACGCCGGCGGGCTCAACCCCGCCGGACTCGCCGACGCGGTAAGGGAGTTGGCCGATCGGCTCGGCATCCCCGTGCGCGTCGCCCATGTCGAGGGCGACGACCTCAGGGCCCGGTACCCGGACAGCCTCGCCGCCCACGCCTACCTCGGCGGCTTCGGCATCGCCGCCTGTCTGCGCGAGAGCGCCGATGTCGTCGTCACCGGGCGCGTGACGGACGCGGCCCTGGTCACCGGGCCCGCCGCCGCCCACTTCGGCTGGGAGCCGGGGGAGTACGACCGTCTCGCGGGCGCCCTCGTCGCCGGGCACGTCCTGGAGTGCGGCACCCAGGCCACCGGCGGCAACTACGCCTTCTTCACCGACCACGCCCCCGAGCGGCTGCGCCACCCCGGCTTCCCGCTCGCCGAGCTCCACGAGGACGGCACCTCGGTCATCACCAAGCACCCCGGCACCGGCGGCGTCGTGGACGTCGGCACGGTGACGGCCCAGCTGCTGTACGAGACCGGGGGTGCCCGGTACGCCGGGCCCGACGTCACGGCGCGGCTGGACACCGTACGACTGCGCCAGGACGGGCCCGACCGGGTCCGCATCGAGGGAGTGCGCGGAGAGGCACCGCCGCCCACCCTCAAGGTAGGCCTCAACCGCCTGGGCGGCTTCCGCAACGAGGTCACCTTCGTCCTCACCGGACTCGACATCGAGCGCAAGGCCGGCCTCGTGCGGCAGCAGATGGAGGACGCCCTGAGCGCCGC
Organism: Streptomyces sp. NPDC005202; assembly: GCF_040608235.1. Lineage (NCBI taxonomy): Bacteria > Bacillati > Actinomycetota > Actinomycetes > Kitasatosporales > Streptomycetaceae > Streptomyces > Streptomyces sp. NPDC005202. The sequence goes on from NZ_JBEXHW010000010.1 coordinate 110,376, forward strand.
GAAGTCCCGCCCCTCCGAGGTGCGCTGGGACCTCGTCCGCACCGACCGGCCCGACGCAGGCACCGAGGAGACGGCGAGCGCCCTGCTCCGGCTAGTCGTACGGGACCGGGACCAGGAGGCCGTGGGGCGGGCCCTGAGCGCGGCCGCCGTGGAGCTGGCGCTGGCCAGCTACCCCGGCTTCCATGTGTCGGCGCCTCCCGGAAAGGGGGCACCCTATGGGGTCTTCGAGGCCGCGTACGTCCCTCAGGACGCCGTCGACCACGTGGCCGTGCTCCACGACGGCCGCCGTATCCCTGTGTCCCCGGCCCAGGACACGCTCGTACTCGACGACGTGCCGGAGCCGCCGCTGCCGGAACCCCTGCCACCGGGGCCCACCCGGCGCGCCCCGCTCGGGCTCGTCGCCGGGGCCCGCAGTGGGGACAAGGGCAAAAACGCGAACGTGGGCGTCTGGGCGCGGACGGAGGACGCCTGGCGGTGGCTCGCCCACGAACTGACGGCCGACAGATTTCAGCAGCTGATTCCTGAAAGTCGTCAGCTGACCGTCGTCCGGCACCTCCTGCCCAACCTCCGTGCCCTCAACTTCGTCGTCGAGGGCATCCTCGGCGCCGGCGTCGCCGCCCAGCACCGGTTCGACCCGCAGGCCAAGGCCCTCGGCGAATGGCTGCGCTCCCGCCACCTGGACATCCCGGAGGTCCTTCTGTGACGGTCCTTCCCTCCGCGCTGGACACCACCGGCCCCGACTACCGCGCCCACCGCGAGGCCATGCTCGCCAAACTCGCCGACCTCGACGCCGAGCACGCCAAGGCGCTCGCGGGCGGCGGCGCCAAGTACGTCGAGCGGCACCGCAGGCGCGGCAAGCTGCTCGCCCGCGAGCGCATCGAGTTGCTCCTCGACCCGGACACGCCCTTCCTGGAGCTGTCGCCGCTCGCCGCCTGGGGCAGCGACTACACCGTCGGCGCCTCGCTGGTCACCGGGATCGGGGTCGTCGAGGGCGTGGAGTGCCTGATCACCGCGAACGACCCGACCGTGCGCGGCGGCGCCAGCAATCCGTGGAGCCTGAAGAAGGCGCTGCGCGCGAACGACATCGCGCTCGCCAACCGGCTGCCGTGCATCAGTCTCGTGGAGTCCGGAGGCGCCGACCTGCCCGCCCAGAAGGAGATCTTCATCCCCGGGGGCGCCATCTTCCGCGACCTGACCAGGCTGTCGGCCGCCGGGATCCCGACCGTCGCCGTCGTCTTCGGCAACTCCACCGCCGGGGGCGCCTACATCCCCGGCATGTCCGACCACGTGATCATGGTCAAGGAGCGGGCGAAGGTGTTCCTCGGTGGGCCGCCGCTGGTGAAGATGGCGACCGGCGAGGAGAGCGACGACGAGTCCCTCGGCGGCGCCGAGATGCACGCGCGCGTGTCGGGTCTCGCCGACTACTTCGCCGTCGACGAGCAGGACGCCCTCCGGCAGGCGCGCCGCGTGGTCGCCCGCCTCAACCACCGCAAGGCGTATCCCGATCCGGGGCCGGCGGCCCCTCCCAAGTACGACCAGGAGGAGCTCCTGGGCATCGTCCCGGGCGACCTGAAGACCCCCTTCGACCCGCGCGAGGTCATCGCCCGGATCGTCGACGCCTCCGACTTCGACGAGTTCAAGCCGCTGTACGGGACGAGCCTCGCCACCGGCTGGGCGACCCTGCACGGCTATCCCGTCGGCATCCTGGCCAATGCGCAGGGCGTGCTGTTCAGCGAGGAGTCGCAGAAGGCCGCCCAGTTCATCCAGCTCGCCAACCAGCGCGACATCCCGCTGCTGTTCCTGCACAACACCACCGGCTACATGGTCGGCAGGGAGTACGAGCAGGGCGGCATCATCAAGCACGGCGCGATGATGATCAACGCCGTCTCCAATTCGACGGTGCCGCACCTTTCCGTCCTCATGGGGGCGTCCTACGGCGCCGGGCACTACGGCATGTGCGGGCGGGCGTACGACCCGCGGTTCCTGTTCGCCTGGCCGAGCGCCAAGTCCGCCGTCATGGGCCCGCAGCAGCTCGCGGGCGTCCTGTCCATCGTGGCCCGGCAGTCGGCGGCCGCGAAGGGGCAGCCGTACGACGAGGAGGCGGACGCGGCGCTGCGGGCGATGGTGGAGCAGCAGATCGAGTCCGAGTCGCTGCCGATGTTCCTGTCCGGGCGGCTGTACGACGACGGCGTCATCGACCCGCGCGACACCCGCACCGTCCTCGGCCTGTGCCTGTCGGCCATCCACACGGCGCCCTACGAGGGGGCGCGCGGTGGCTTCGGCGTCTTCCGGATGTGAGGGATCATCAGTGATCACTTCTGTGCTCGTCGCGAACCGGGGCGAGATCGCCTGCCGCGTCTTCCGTACCTGCCGCGAGGCGGGAATCCGGACGGTGGCCGTGCACTCGGACGCCGACGAGAACGCGCTGCACGCGCGCGTGGCCGACGCGGCGGTACGGCTGCCGGGGGCGGTGCCCGCCGAGACGTATCTGCGCGGCGACCTGATCGTGAAGGCGGCGGTCGCGGCGGGCGCGGACGCCGTGCACCCGGGGTACGGCTTCCTCTCCGAGAACGCCGGCTTCGCGCGCGCCGTGCTCGACGCGGGCCTGGTCTGGATCGGGCCGCCGCCGGAGGCCATCGAGGCGATGGCGTCGAAGACGCGGGCCAAGGAGCTGATGGGCCTCCAGCCCCTCCGGCACGTCACGGAGGCCGACCTGCCCGTCCTGGTGAAGGCGGCCGCCGGCGGCGGCGGGCGCGGGATGCGGGTCGTACGGAGTCTCGCGGACCTGGACGCCGAGCTGGCGGCCGCCCGCGCGGAGGCGGCGAGCGCCTTCGGCGACGGCGAGGTCTTCGTCGAGCCATACCTGGGGGGCGACGCGGGCGGCCGGCACGTCGAGGTGCAGATCATCGCCGACACCCACGGCACCGTGTGGGCGCTCGGCACCCGCGACTGCTCCCTCCAGCGGCGCCACCAGAAGGTGATCGAGGAGGCGCCGGCGCCCGGGCTCTCCGAGGAGCTCGCGCAGGAGCTGCACGAGATGGCCGTACGGGCCGCCCGTGCCGTCGACTACGTCGGCGCCGGCACCGTCGAGTTCCTGGTGGCCGACGGCCGGGCCCACTTCCTTGAGATGAACACCCGCCTCCAGGTCGAACACCCCGTCACGGAGGCCGTGTTCGGCATCGACCTGGTCGCCCTGCAGATCCGCATCGCCGAGGGGCACACCCTCCCGGCCGAGCCGCCACGCGCGCATGGCCACGCGATCGAGGCCCGCCTCTACGCCGAGGACCCGGCCCGCGAATGGGCCCCGCAGACCGGCACCCTGCACCGCCTCGCCGTACCGGACGGCGTCCGCCTGGACACCGGCTACACCGACGGCGACGCGATCGGCGTCCACTACGACCCCATGCTCGCCAAGGTGGTCGCCCACGCCCCCACGCGCGCGGAGGCGGTCCGCAGGCTCGCCGGCGCCCTGGAGCGGGCGGTGATCCACGGCCCGGTCACCAACCGGGACCTCCTCGTCCGCTCGCTGCGGCACGAGGAGTTCACGAGCGCTCGTACGGACACCGGCTTCTACGACCGCCACCTCGCCGAACTCACCGAGCCCGACCCCGACCCGTACGCCCCGCTGGCCGCCGCGCTCGCCGACGCCCACGGCCGCTCACGGTTCGGCGGCTGGCGCAACCTGCCCTCGCAGCCGCAGGTCAAGCGGTACGCCATGGCGGGCGAGGAGCACGAGGTCCGCTACCGGCACACGCGGGAGGGCCTCGCCGCCGACGGGGTGCGGGTCGTGCACGCGGACGCGCAGCTCGTCGTCCTCGAAGTGGACGGCGTGCAGCGGAAGTTCGAGGTGGCCCGCTACGGCGACCAGGTGTACGTCAACGCCACCGCCCTCACCGCCCTGCCCCGCTTCCCCGACCCGGCCGCCCAGCGCGCCCCCGGGTCCCTGCTCGCGCCCATGCCGGGCACGGTCGTGCGCGTCGCCGACGGTCTGGCCGTAGGAGCCGCCGTACGGGCCGGAGAACCCCTGCTGTGGCTGGAGGCGATGAAGATGGAGCACAAGATCTCGGCGCCGGTCACCGGCACGCTCGCGGCCCTGCACGCGAGCCCGGGCCAGCAGGTGGAGCTCGGCACCCTCCTGGCAATCGTCCACAGCAACGCCGAGTAAGGGGCGCGGAGAACCGCGCGACCAGCCACGAACGACTCGCACCCTCCAGCGACTCGCACCCGCCAGCGACTCGCACCCTCCAGACGGCCTGCTGCCCCCTCTCCTAGGAGCTCCCATGTCCCCGGTCATCGAATCCGAAGAACACAAGGCCCTCCGATCCGCCGTAGCCGCCCTGGGCAAGCGCTACGGCCGCGAGTACATCACCCGTGCCGTCGAAGAAGGCGGCCACCCCACCGAGCTGTGGTCAGACGCAGCCAAGCTCGGTTATCTCGGCGTCAACCTGCCGGAGGCATACGGCGGAGGTGGCGGCGGCATCGCCGAACTGTCGATCGTCCTCGAAGAGCTGGGCGCGGCCGGCTGCCCCCTCCTCATGCTGGTCGTCTCCCCGGCGATCTGCGGCACCGTCATCGCCCGCTTCGGCACCGAGGCGCAGAAACAGGCCTGGCTCCCGGGGATCGCCGACGGCACCCGCACCATGGCGTTCGGCATCACCGAGCCCGACGCCGGTTCCAACTCCCACCGGATCACCACCACCGCCCGCCGGGACGGCGCCGACTGGCTGCTGACCGGCCGCAAGGTGTTCGTCTCCGGTGTCGACATCGCCGACGCCACCCTGATCGTCGGCCGCACCGAGGACGCCCGCACCGGACGTCTCAAGCCGTGCCTGTTCATCGTCCCGCGCGACACCGAGGGCTTCGAGCGGCGGCCGATCGACATGGAGCTCAAGGCCGCCGAGAAGCAGTTCGAGCTGGTCCTGGACGACGTACGGCTGCCCGCCGACGCGCTCGTCGGCGACGAGGACGCGGGCCTGCTGCAGTTGTTCGCCGGGCTCAACCCCGAGCGGATCATGACGGCCGCCTTCGCGATCGGCATGGGGCGGTACGCGCTGTCCCGGGCGGTCGAGTACGCCCGCGACCGTACCGTCTGGAAGGCGCCCATCGGCGCCCACCAGGCCATCGCCCACCCGCTCGCCCAGGCGCACATCGACCTCGAACTCGCCCGCCTGATGATGCAGAAGGCGGCCCACCTGTACGACGCCGGCGACGACGTGGGCGCCGGGGAGGCCGCCAACATGGCCAAGTACGCGGCCGCCGAGGCCTGCGTGAAGGCCGTCGACCAGGCCGTGCACACCCTCGGCGGCAACGGCCTCACGCGGGAATTCGGGCTCGCTTCGTTGATAACCGCCGCACGCGTGGCTCGTATTGCTCCGGTGAGCCGGGAGATGATTCTCAACTACGTCTCCCACCAGACCCTGGGCCTGCCCAAGTCGTACTAGGCCGTATTGGCGCACACCGTCGTGCGAGGAGGAACCGTGTTCCGCAGCGAGTACGCAGACGTCCCGGCCGTCGACCTTCCCATCCACGAGGCCGTGCTGGGCCGAGCCACCGAGTTCGGTGACGCACCCGCGCTGATCGACGGCACGGACGGCACCACCCTCACGTACGACCAGGTGGACCGGTTCCACCGGCGGATCGCCGCCGCGCTCGCCGAGGCCGGCGTGCGCAAGGGCGACGTCCTTGCCCTGCACAGCCCGAACACCGTCTCCTTCCCTATCGCCTTCTACGCCGCCACGCGCGCGGGTGCCTCCGTCACGACCGTGCACCCGCTCGCCACGCCCGAGGAGTTCGCCAAGCAGCTGCGTGACTCGGCGGCGCGCTGGATCGTCACCGTGTCGCCCCTGCTGGAGGCGGCGCGCCGGGCCGCCGAACTCGCGGGCGGGGTGCGGGAGATCTTCGTCTGCGACAGCGCGCCCGGACACCGCTCCCTGATCGACATGCTCGCCTCGGCCGCGCCGGACCCGTCCGTCGGCATCGACCCGGCCGAGGACGTCGCGGCCCTGCCGTACTCGTCGGGCACCACCGGCATACCCAAGGGCGTGATGCTCACGCACCGTCAGATCGCCACCAACCTCGCCCAACTCGAACCGGCGATCTCGGCGGGCCCCGGCGACCGGATCCTCGCCGTGCTGCCCTTCTTCCACATCTACGGTCTGACGGCCCTGATGAACGCGCCCCTGCGGAAGGGCGCCACCGTCGTCGTGCTGCCCCGCTTCGAGCTGGAGACCTTCCTCGCGGCCATCCAGAACCACCGCATCACCGGCCTGTACGTGGCCCCGCCGATCGTGCTGGCCCTCGCCAAGCACCCGGCCGTGGCGCGGTACGACCTGTCGTCCCTGAAGTACGTCATCAGCGCCGCCGCACCTCTGGACGCGGAGCTCGCCGCGGCCTGCTCGCAGCGCCTGAACCTGCCGCCCGTCGGCCAGGCCTACGGCATGACGGAACTGTCGCCGGGGACGCACGTCGTCCCCCTGGACGCCATGCGTGAGGCACCCCCCGGCGCGGTCGGCAAGCTCATCGCCGGCACCGAGATGCGGATCGTCTCCCTCGCCGACCCCGACAAGGACCTCGGCGTCGGCGAGGTCGGCGAGATCCTCATCCGCGGACCCCAGGTCATGAAGGGCTACCTGGGCCGCCCCGACGCCACCGCCGCGATGATCGACGCCGACGGCTGGCTGCACACCGGGGACGTGGGCCACGTGGACGCGGGCGGCTGGCTGTTCGTCGTCGACCGGGTCAAGGAACTCATCAAGTACAAGGGCTTCCAGGTGGCGCCCGCCGAACTGGAGGCCCTCCTGCTCACCCACCCCGGCATCGCCGACGCCGCCGTCATCGGCGTCTACAACGACGACGGCAACGAGGTCCCGCACGCCCACGTGGTGCGCCAGCCGACCGCGCATGACCTCTCCGAAGGAGAGGTCATGATGTACGTCGCCGAGCGCGTCGCCCCCTACAAGCGGGTCCGGCAGGTCACCTTCATCGACGCGGTGCCCCGCGCCGCCTCCGGGAAGATCCTGCGGCGGGCGCTGCGGAACCTGCGGGAACAGCAGCAGCGGGAACTCAAGGAGCAGTCGTGACGTTGATCGGACGCACGCGCGCGCGTGCCGTCGAGACGCTCAGCCTGGACTCGCCGCACAACCGCAACGCCCTGTCGGCGGCGCTCGTCGGCGAGCTGGCGGACGCGCTGACCGGATGCGCCAAGGACGGCGACGTCCGCGCGGTCGTCCTCACCCACACCGGCAACACGTTCTGCGCGGGCGCGGACCTGCGCGACCCGCCCCACCCGGACGCGTTGGTCGGCCTGCTGCGGCAGATCGTCGAGCTGCGCAAACCGGTCGTCGCCCGCGTCACCGGACACGTCCGCGCGGGCGGCCTCGGCCTGCTGGCGGCCTGCGACATCGCGGCCGCGTCCACCGCCGCCACCTTCGCCTTCACGGAGGTGCGGATCGGGGTGGCGCCCGCGGTCATCTCGCTGCCGCTCCTGCCCCGCACCGACCCGCGCGCCCTCGCCCGCTACTACCTCACCGGTGAGCGCTTCGACGCGGCCGAGGCGGCGCGGATCGGCCTCGTGACGGCGGCCGGGGACGACGTCGACGCTGTACTGGCGCCGGTGCTGAACGGCCTGCGCCGCTCCTCCCCCCAGGGCCTGGCCGAGACGAAACGGCTGCTCACGGCTAGGGTGCTGGAAGCCTTCGACCGGGACGCGGCCGACCTGACCGCGCTCTCGGCCCGGCTGTTCTCCTCCGCGCAGGCGCGCGAGGGCATGACGGCCTTCCTCGAACGACGGGACCCCGCATGGGAGGTGTGAGCACAGTCGAACGCGACCGCGTCCCCAAGCAGGACCGCAGCCGGGCCACCCGGCAGCGGCTCCTGGAAGCCGCCGTCGCCTGCCTCGCCGAGCACGGCTGGGCGGGCTCCACGGTCTCCGTCGTCTCCGAACGCGCCGGCGTCTCCCGCGGCGCCGCCCAGCACCACTTCCCGACCCGCGAGGACCTCTTCACGGCGGCCGTCGAGTACGTCGCCGAGGAACGCTCGACCGCCCTGCGCGCGCTGTTCCCGCAGGGCGCCGCGGGAGACCGGCGGGCCGTGGTGTCCGCCCTCGTCGACCTCTACACCGGCCCCCTCTTCCGCGCCGCCCTGCACCTGTGGGTCGCCGCCTCCAACGAGGAGCAGCTGCGGCCCCGCGTGACCGAACTGGAGGCCCGCGTCGGCCGCGAGACCCACCGGATCGCGGTCGAGCTGCTCGGCGCCGACGAGACCCGGCCGGGCGTACGGGAGACGGTGCAGGGCCTGCTCGACATGGCCCGTGGCCTGGGCCTCGCCAACCTGCTCACCGACGACCGCGCCCGACGCGAGCGGGTCGTGGCCCAGTGGGCGGCCCTGCTGGAGGAGGCGCTGGGCTGAGCCCTCGGGCCGCTTCTCAAGGGCCGTGAACCGGGCCACATCCGTATCCCGCGCCCCGCAGTACCCTGTGCGCATGCTTCCGATGCTCGTGCGACGCCGTCACGTGGACTACGCGCGCGTCACGAGCATGGGCTGTCGGCGTTCTGCCTGACCCAGCCCCCTCTCCCGTTTCCTTTCGGCACCTGCGGCCGCGCTCACCCATGGCGGCGGCCCGGGCCCCCGTACACCCTGCGGACGCACTCATGACGAACCCGGTCACGAACCCGACGACGAACCCGACGACGAACCCGTCGTACGACCAGCTCCCGATCATCGACCTCTCCGCGGCCGACCGCGGCCCCCAGGCCCGTGCGGTGCTGCACGCGCAGCTGCACAGCGCCGCCCACGACGTGGGCTTCTTCCAGCTCGTCGGGCACGGCGTCACCCAGGCCGAGACCGACGCGCTGCTCGGCGCCATGCACGCCTTCTTCCGGCTGCCCGAGGCCGACCGCCTCGCCCTCGACAACGTCAACTCGCCCCACTTCCGCGGCTACACGCGCACCGGCGACGAGCGCACCGGCGGCGCCCGCGACTGGCGCGACCAGCTCGACATCGGTGCGGAGCGGCCCGCCCGCGTCCCCGGGCCGGGCGAGCCCGCCTACTGGTGGCTCCAGGGCCCCAACCAGTGGCCGGCCGCCCTGCCCGAGCTGCGCACCGCAGCCCTGAGCTGGATCGACCGGCTCAGCCAGGTCGCCGAGAAGCTGCTGCACGAGCTGCTGGCCGCCATCGGCGCGCCCGCAGACTTCTACGACCCGATCTTCGGCGAGCACGCCCACCCGCACCTCAAGCTCGTCCGCTACCCGGGCAGCCCGGCCGACGGCACCGACCAGGGCGTGGGCGCCCACAAGGACTACGGCTTCCTGACGCTGCTGCTCCAGGACGAGGTCGGCGGGCTCCAGGTGCAGCGCGAGGACGGGCGGTTCCACGACGTGCCGCCGATACCGGGCGCGTTCGTCGTCAACCTCGGCGAGCTGCTGGAGGTGGCCACCAACGGCTACCTCATGGCCACCAACCACCGGGTCGTCAGCCCGCCCGGCGCCACCGAGCGCTTCTCCGTGCCGTTCTTCTACAACCCGCGCCTGGACGCCCGCGTCGAACCGCTGCCGTTCCCGCACGCCTCCACCGCGCCCGGTGTCACCGACGACCCGGACAACCCGCTGTTCGCGGAGTACGGCTTCAACGAGCTGAAGGGCAAGCTGCGGGCCCACCCGCTGGTGGCCGAACGGCATCACGCGGAGCTGCTCAGCCCCGCGTGATGCCCGTTGGACGGACGGCGAGTCAGCGCACGATGTCCTCGTAGCCCTCGATCTCCCGCGGGTTCCGCGGGCCGGGGCCGACATAGCGGGCGGACGGGCGGACCAGGCGGCCGGTGCGCTTCTGCTCCAGGATGTGCGCCGACCAGCCCGCCGTACGGGCGCAGGTGAACATGGACGTGAACATGTGCGCCGGCACCTCGGCGAAGTCCAGGACGATCGCCGCCCAGAACTCGACATTGGTGGCCAGGACCCGGTCGGGCCGGCGGTTGTGCAGCTCCTCCAGGGCCGCCTTCTCCAGGGCCTCGGCGACCTCGTAGCGCGGGGCGCCGAGCTCCCGGGCGGTCCGGCGCAGCACCCGCGCGCGCGGGTCCTCGGCGCGGTACACCCGGTGCCCGAAGCCCATGAGGCGCTCGCCCCGGTCCAGCGCCTGCTTGACGTACCCCTCGGCGTCCCCGGTCCGCTCGATCTCCTCGATCATCCCGAGGACGCGGGAGGGGGCGCCGCCGTGCAGCGGGCCGGACATGGCGCCCACCGCGCCCGACAGGGCGGCCGCCACGTCGGCGCCGGTGGAGGCGATCACGCGGGCGGTGAAGGTGGAGGCGTTCATGCCGTGCTCGGCGGCGGACGTCCAGTAGGCGTCGACGGCTGCCACGTGCTTGGGGTCCGGCTCGCCCCGCCAGCGGATCATGAAGCGCTCCACCACGGAGTGCGCCTTGTCGATCTCGCTTTGCGGCACCATCGGCAGGCCCTGGCCGCGGGCCGACTGGGCGACGTACGACAGGGCCATGACGGCGGCCCGGGCCAGGTCCTCGCGGGCCTGCTCGGCGTCGATGTCGAGGAGCGGTTTCAGGCCCCACACGGGCGCGAGCATCGCCAGCGCCGACTGCACGTCCACGCGGATGTCGCCGGAGTGCACGGGGATGGGGAAGGGCTCGGCGGGCGGCAGACCGGGGTTGAAGGCGCCGTCGACGAGCAGGCCCCAGACGTTGCCGAACGAGACGTGACCCACCAGGTCCTCGATGTCGACGCCCCGGTACCGGAGGGCGCCGCCCTCCTTGTCCGGTTCGGCGATCTCCGTCTCGAACGCGACGACTCCCTCGAGTCCGGGTACGAAGTCGGACATCAGGCGGCTCCTCGTGGTCTGTGCGACAGATGGTGTGGTGGGGGACGACGACCATGTGTCGGATGTCAGAAGTGGGCGTACGTCGTGCGGATCCGCGGTCGCGTACGGAGCGCGGTTGGGGGCGGGTCACCCGTGTGATGCCCCATGCGGTCGGCGGTCACCCAACCGGGACGGCAGCAGCACGATATCCCCGAGTGTCAACGTTGGGGAGAACGCTCGGCACTCAGTGCCAGGCAGTGACGAAGGACACCTTCCGGGACGGGCGAAGGTCACCTTCCGGGACGGGCGAAGGTCACCTTCCGGGAAGGGCGGAGGACACCCGGCCGTGCGGGGCGAAGGACACCCTCCAGGGCGGGACGAAGGACACCCTCCGGGCCGGGACCACCCATACGGCAAGATGACCGCGTGACCCACCGAGAAGCCGGAGAAGCCGCCCCCTTCGACCTCGCCTCCATGCGCAAGCACTACCGGGCCGAGGGCCTGTCCGAGGCCGACCTGGCCGAGACCCCCGTGGCCCAGTTCGCGCGCTGGTTCCAGCAGGCCGCGACGGAGGGCGGGCTGTTCGAGCCCAACGCCATGGTCGTCTCCACGGCGGACGCCGAGGGCCGCCCCAGCTCCCGCACGGTGCTGCTGAAGGCGTTCGACGAGCAGGGCTTCGTCTTCTACACCAACTACGACTCCCGCAAGGGCCGCGACCTGGCCCAGAACCCGTACGTCTCCCTGCTCTTCCCGTGGCACCCGATGGCCCGCCAGGTCATCGTCCAGGGCGTCGCCCGCCGCACCGGCCGGGACGAGACCGCCGCGTACTTCCGCACCCGCCCGCACGGCTCCCAGCTCGGCGCCTGGGCCAGCGCCCAGTCCTCGGTGATCGCCTCGCGCGCGGACCTCGACGCCGCCTACGCCGAGCTGGCCGCCCGCTACCCGGAGGGGGAGCAGGTCCCGGTCCCGCCGCACTGGGGCGGCTTCCGGGTCGCCCCGCAGACGGTGGAGTTCTGGCAGGGCCGCGAGAACCGCCTCCACGACCGTCTGCGGTACGTGGCGGAGGCGGACGGCAGCTGGCGAGTGGAGCGGCTGAGCCCGTGAGGGCTGCAGAAGGGATGGTCCTGTAATGAGCCCGGAGGCCCGGAGGCCCTGAGGCCCGGAGGCCCTGAGGCCCGGAGGCCCGGAGGCCCTGAGGCCCTGAGGCCCTGAGGCCCGGAGGCCCGGAGGCCCGGAGGCCCTGAGGCCCTGAGGCCCGGAGGCCCTGAGGCCCGGAGGCCCGGAGGCCCGGAGGCCCGGAGGCCCTGAGTGCCTGAGCCCCTGAAGGCCCTGATGGCTGGCTGTGGCTCGGGGTACCCCTGCTCGAGAGCTTGGGTGAGGTTCGAGGTTCGGACAACCATCGGTTCCGGAGGCGGCCGTATTGACACGGCTCTGGTCCAGACCGCACCGTGATCCGCGACACAGGCGCCTCGAAGGGACCCCGTATGAGCGACCGCACGCTGGCCGGCCAGTTCTTCGACGCGGCCATCGGCCTGCTCCAGCGGGTCCGCGAGGAGGAGGCCGAGTCGATCACGGCCGCCGGCACGCTGCTCGCCGACACGGTGGCCTCCGGCGGCCGCCTGTTCGCGTTCGGCGCCGGCCACTCCTCCCTCGCCGCCCAGGACGTCGTCTACCGCGCCGGCGGCCTCGCCCTGATGAACCTGCTCGCCGTCCCCGGCGTCGTCGGCGTCGACGTCATGCCGGCCACCCTCGGCTCCGCCCTGGAACGCGTCGACGGCCTCGCCGCCGCCGTCCTGGACAGCTCCCCCCTCCGCTCCGGCGACGCCCTGGTGATCATCTCGCTGTCGGGCCGCAACGCCCTCCCCGTCGAGATGGCCATGAACGCACGCGCGCTCGGCGTGAAGGTCATCGGCGTGACGTCGGTGGCGTACGCCGCGGAGACGAAGTCCCGGCACGTCTCGGGGACGTACCTGAGGGACCACTGCGACGTCGTCCTCGACTCCAAGATCGCGACCGGCGACGCGGAGCTCACCCTCGACACCGTCCCGGCGCCCTTCGCGCCCGCCTCCACGGTCGTCACCACGGCCCTCCTCCAGGCGGTCATGGCCACCACCGCCGGCGTCCTGGCCGACCGCGGCATCGAGCCCCCGCTGCTGCGCTCCGGCAACGTCGACGGCGGCCACGAGTGGAACGGCCGGATCTTCGAGCAGTACGCGGACCGGATCTTCTACCGACGCTGACCGGCGGACGTGGCCGGGGGCCCAATGCGGTTCGCCGAGGCGCACGGGTTCACTGAGGCGCACGGGTTCACCGAGGTGGAGCGGTACGTGCTGCCCGGGGAGTGCGACCTGTGGCTGACGAGGCGGATGACGGCCATGGCCGTGTAGATCCCGGCCCACGGGGAATTTCCCCGTACAACGATTCCTTCAATCTTGTGGGAACTCGATGTGTGCTGCGTCACGTTCGAGTTGAATGATTCCAGTGAGCGAACCGACGCGCTTTACGTGCGGACGCAGCCTGCAGGGGGTCCAGGTGAGTGCTTCCCGGCGTAGTGGGACCACCGACGAGCTGGGGCCGGACGAGCCCGAGCGGGACGGTCCGGAGGGCCCCGACGGCCCCGACGGCCCCGACGGCCCCGACGGCCCCGACGGCTCCGACCTGCTCGCCGCGCTGCTGGACGGGATGGACGCGGCCCTGTGCGCCTTCGACGCGAACGGCGTCGTGACCCACTGGAACCGCGAGGCGGAGCGCATCCTGGGCTGGACCTCGGCCGAGGCGGTCGGGCGGCACGGGCTCGCCGGATGGGCCCTGCGCAGTGCGGACGCCGAGGAGGTCGAAGGGCGGCTGATGTCCGCCATGCGTGCACCCGGACGCCAGGTGCAGGAGTTCGCGCTGCTCACCAAGGACGGGGGCCGCGTGCTCGTGCGGACACAGTCCGCGGCCGTGCGCGGACCCGACGGCAAGCCCGCGGGCGTGTACTGCGCCTTCAGCGAGGTGCACGCGCAGATGGACCTCGAGCGGTCCATCGCGCTGAGCGAGGCGCTGCTGGAAGACGCGTCCTGGGGTGTCGTCCTCGTAGACGCCGACCTGCGGCCCGCCGTCGTCAACGCGCACGCGGCGCGGGCCCTCGGCACGGGACGCACGGTCGCGCTCGGGCGGCCGCTCGGCGAGCTGCTCTCCCAGGGCGTGGAGGAGCTGGAGAGCGCGCTCACGCACGTCCTGGCGGAGGGCGCGCCGCCCGCGCCCGCCGAGATCTGGGTGAGCGTGCGGACCCCGGAGGGCGAGAAGCGGCGCTGCTGGCGCAGCGGGTTCGTCCGGCTGGCCTCGCCGCTCGCGGAGGAACCGGTGCCGCTCGGCGTCGCCTGGCTCTTCCAGGACGTCACCGAGGCCAAGCAGGGCGAGCAGGAGGCCTCAATGCTGCGGTTCCGCACCAACCAGCTGCACCGGGCGGCCCGGGCCGCGGCGGAGTGCGAAAACCCGGCGGAGGCCGCCACGGTGTACCTCGACTTCGCGCTCGCCGGCTTCGCCGACCACGCGCTGATCGACCGCGTGGCGGGCGGCGCCCTGGCCGACGGCGAGACGGACGGCGAGACGTCGGCACCGGTACGGCTGGTGCGGGTCGCCGCCACGCCCTCCGGCGGCGGCCCCGGGCCGAGCCAGCTCAGCGGGCAGGCCGGGCTGCCCGTCCGGTACGGCGAGGGCCATCCCGCCCTGCAGTGCGTCGAGCGGATCGGGTCCGTACGGGCCACCGTCGGCACCGTACCGGCCGAACAGGCACGCGAGTGGGCCCTGGCCCGGCAGTGGCCGGGGGACGCCGTGCACGCCCTGTGCGCGGTGCTGCGCAGCCGGGGCCGGACGCTGGGCGTCGTGACGTTTCTGCGCGGCTCCGGACGCAGCCCCTTCGAGCGGTCCGACGCGGCCTACGCCGAGGACGTGGCCGTACGCATCGCGACGGCCCTGGACCTGGCCGGGCTGCTGGAGGGCAGGCAGCCCTGAGCCGTCAGGCGGCGTGCCTCCTGGCGTACACCTCGATCTCGATCTTCATACGGGGATCCGCCAGCCCGCACACCATCATCGTCGCCGCGGGCCGCACCTCACCGAAGATCCGGCGCAGCACCGGACAGCACGGCTCGAAGTCGCCCCGGTCGGGCAGCAGGTAGCGCACCCGTACGACGTCGGCGAAGCCGCACCCCGCCTCCGCCAGCGCGGCCCCGATGTTCCGCAGACACTGCTCGGCCTGCTCCACACGTCGTCGGAGATCGTCATGGTGGCGTAGTCGTACCCGGTCGTCCCCGACACGTGCACCCAGTCGCCGTCGACCACGGCGCGTGCGTAACCGATCTGCTCCTCGAACACCGAACCACTGAGAACCGCACGCCGCTCTGTCATGCCCGGAACAGTAGGTGACCTGGACGGACGCGTCAGCCCGAAAAAGCGGTTGAGCGGTGGCCGGCCCTTTCTTAGGGTGTGGGGCACCGAGGAGAGGAGGTGGTTCGGAGCATGTATGCACACCGGACGTCGGAGGTGGCTGCGGGCTAGCGGCTCGCCACCACACTCAGTGCGGTGCCGGACCAGCACGTGAGAGACGCGTGCAGCCGGCCCAATCCCAAGCAGTCACCCGACCCGCGAGCTGCCGGTACGTCCGGCCGGCTTCTCCGCCGCGAGGCGGAGGGACCCGAGCTCGCGGGTCGTCTGCGTGTACGGGGGTGTACGGGGGTGTAGGGGGTGTACGGGGGTGTAGGGGGTGTACGCAGGGTTCGCGGCTGGGCGAGCACGCGGCTGCGCGCGCTGACGGCATGGCTGTGTGCGGCTGGGCGGCGTCGCCGGTCGAGGCCTGATGCGGCTGCGGTAGCAGAATCGCGCGGCTTCTGGAGCTCGGCGTTTCGGCGGAGCGCTCCGGTTGTCAGTGGTATGCGTCAGAATTGAATCCAGGGCCAGCGCACGCGCCGGGGAGCCTTCGAGCCTCCGGCAGAGGTAATCGAGGGGCACGTATGTCCGGACTGATCGACACCACGGAGATGTATCTCCGCACCATCCTCGAACTGGAGGAGGAAGGCGTCGTCCCCATGCGCGCCCGCATCGCCGAGCGGCTCGATCAGAGCGGGCCGACGGTCAGCCAGACGGTCGCGCGGATGGAGCGCGACGGTCTCGTCTCGGTAGCCCCGGACCGCCACCTGGAGCTCACGGACGAGGGCCGCCGACTGGCCACGCGCGTGATGCGCAAGCACCGGCTCGCGGAGTGTCTGCTCGTCGACGTGATCGGCCTGGAGTGGGAGCAGGTGCACGCCGAGGCCTGCCGCTGGGAGCATGTGATGAGCGAGGCCGTCGAGCGCCGCGTGCTGGAGCTGCTGCGCCACCCGACCGAGTCGCCGTACGGCAACCCGATCCCGGGCCTGGAGGAACTGGGCGAGAAGGACGGCGCGGACCCGTTCCTGGACGAGGGCATGGTGTCGCTGGCCGATCTGGACCCGGGCTCCGACGGCAAGACGGTCGTCGTCCGCCGTATCGGCGAGCCGATCCAGACGGACGCGCAGCTGATGTACACGCTGCGTCGCGCGGGCGTGCAGCCCGGTTCGGTGGTGAGCGTCACGGAGTCGGCGGGCGGTGTGCTGGTCGGCAGTGGTGGCGAGGCGGCCGAGCTGGCGGCGGACGTCGCCTCGCACGTCTTCGTCGCCAAGCGCTGACCGGTGCCGTCACGGCCCCGCTCCCGCGGTGGTCGGGTGGTGCCGTCGCTGGTGCCGTCCCCCCGGGTCGTGACGCAGCGTCACTCTCTTGGGGAAGCTTGCGTAAATTCGGTCAACTTCCGTGACCACAGAGGCAGTTGTGGCGTTGTCGTCGATCGAGTCGAATCCAAGATTCAGTGCGTCGAATCGCAGCGCTCGGACGTTTCGCGTGCCAGGCTGTCGCGAGAGGCATATGACCTGAAGGGGGCGGGAGGGGATGTGCCGCAGACGTGTGGAGGGCCCCGGCGCCGTGCGGCGCCGGGGCCTGTCCTCCCCTGTGCTGACCCGGAGCCCCGAGCTCTCAGGGTCATCCCCCTCGGACCGGTTTTCCCCGAGCGGTCCGCCTCCCGTTGAAGATCTCCCCTCGGTGGCGGCGATCATTCCTCGCGGGGGGTCACTCGAAAGAGGGGTGTTGACGGGGAGACGGCGTTTTCGAATAGACATTCGATAGCCTGTGGGTGACGGGGCACGCGGGACATGCGCTACAGGAATGTGCAGCGGTACGACGGCAGGCAGGACGCGGTTCACAGGACCGGCCGGCTCGAGCGGGAGCGAGCGGTCCGAGCGGAGCTAGGGGGTGCCAGGACCAATGGCGCGGCGCATCGACGTGACCGGGGCAGGTGGCGTACGCCTTGCGGCCTGGGAGTTCGCTGATCCTCCGAAGACCGACCCGGCGAAGGCAGTACCGGAACAGGCGGGACCGGCCGCATCAGGACACGGCCGACCGGTCGTACCGGAGCAGGCCGAGCCGCCCGACGGCGAGATCGAGCGAACTCCCGGCGTGCTGTTACTGCACGGCCTCATGGGCCGCGCCTCGCACTGGGCCTCCACCGCCCGCTGGCTCTCCGAGCGGCACCGTGCCGTCGCCCTGGACCAGCGCGGCCACGGCCAGAGCGAGAAGCCCCCGCAGGCGGCCTACACCCGCGGAGCCTACGTCGAGGACGCCGAGGCCGCTGTGGAACAGCTCGGCCTCGCCCCGGCCGTCGTCGTCGGCCACGCCATGGGCGCGCTGACCGCCTGGCAGCTCGCCGCCAAACGCCCGGATCTGGTGCGCGGCCTGATCATCTGTGACATGCGGGCCTCCGCGCTCGGCGCCGCCTCGCAACGAGAGTGGGAGGACTGGTTCAAGGCCTGGCCCGTCCCCTTCGCCACCCTCGCCGACGTCCGCAAGTGGTTCGGCTGGGACGACCCCTGGGTGGAACGCCCGAACCCGGCCCGCGGCGAGTTCTACGCCGAGGTCATGCACGAGTGCCAGGACGGCTGGCGGCCCGTCTTCGAACCGGAGCAGATGCTCAAGTCCCGCGAGACCTGGGTGTACGACGCGCACTGGGAGGAGCTCACCCAGGTCCGGTGCCCCGCCCTCGTCGTCCGCGGCCTCGACGGCGGACTCGGCCGCGCCGAGGCCCAGGAGATGGTCCGCGTCCTGCCCCGCGGCGAGTACGCGGAGGTGGCCGAGGCAGGCCACCTCGTCCACTACGACCAGCCGGAGGCCTGGCGAGCGGCCATCGAACCCTTCCTGGACGCGGTGCTCACGGGCTGAGCGAGCGGCCGACGATCCCTTGAGCGCGGCGCGCCGCCCCGCCCCGGCATAAACGACTCAGCCCCGAAAAAACGACTCTGTCCCGAAAAAACGACTCAGCCTCGGCAAAAACGACTCAGCCCGGGCGGGCCGCCGTCATACGTCTGGCTGATGACGACGACGGCAGCGCAAGGGGCGTTCCTGAAGGCCTTCCACGCCGAGCACCCGGCGGTGACGGGGGACGCGTTCGGTGGTGGCCCGCCCACCACCGAACTCCGGACGGGCGGTAAAGCTACGAGATCCTGTGCGACCGGGTGGCCGGCAGCCGACGGGTCCTGGACCTCGGCTGCGGCGACGGCCTGAGGCTGGATCTGCTGGCCCGCACCGAGGGCCGACGACTCGCCGGAGTGGACCTGTCGGGCGAGTCGCCGGCCCTGGCCCGGCGCCGCCCGGCGCCGACGGAATGACGGGCGGACGGCCCGGCGCGACCAGGACCGAAGCCCCGGTCGCTCACCCCTTGCTCACCGCCGCCAGGATCTCCGGCAGCCGGGCCGCCGTGCGCGGGGCCGCGAGGCGGAGGCCGAGGAGGGTGAGTGCGGCGCCGTACACCGCGCCCGTCGGCAGCAGGAGCCAGTTCCACTCGTCGCCGGTCGCGCTGACGTTCGCCCAGATGGTGAGGGCGATGACGGGGGAGCACAGCAGGGCCGCCGCGACCATGCCGCCGAAGATGGAGATCCAGGCGAGGCCGGCCTGGCCGGGGACCACGTTCTTGTAGCCCGCCTGCGGGACCGAGTAGGGGAAGCGGGCCGATGTCCACGCGCCGGTCGCCAGCATCGCGCCGAGCAGCGCGAAGGACATGCCCAGCACTTCGGGCAGCCGGGGCCAGTCGCCGAGCAGTGCCGTCGTCACGACCGTCACGAGCGTGGCGTAGGGCAGGGTGATCACCAGCAGGGCCAGCGCCCGCCCGCGCAGCTCGACGTACGCGTCCCGCGGGGTGGAGATGGTCAGCGCGACCATCCAGAACGCGGACGTGTCCTGCCCGAACTGGTTGTACATCTGGATGCCGAGCATCCCGGCGGCGAAGCAGGCGAAGTAGGGCGAGCCGGTGCCCTGCAGCGCGTTGAACACCGGCACGATCAGGCCGATGGCCAGCGAGGTCACCCAGGCCGCCTTGGTCTTGGGGTCGCGCCACACGTAACGGAGGCTGCGTTCCATGACCGTGCCGGTGCGGCCGGCCGGCAGCAGCCGCGCCGGCCCCGTCGAGGTCCGCTCGCGCGCGGCGGGCTCGGCGGCCTGGAGCGTCGACGCGTCGGGGGAGGTCATCAGCCGGGTCAGGCTGCGTGCCCACAGCCCCAGCAGGGCCGCCAGGGCGACGGCGGACAGGGCCAGTTGGGCGGCCGCGACGCCGTACGACCCCTTGCTCGCCGAGTCCACCGCCCCGACCGCCGACGCGGGCGGCACCCACCGCAGCACGTCCGCCGGCGGGTCGAGCTGGGCCAGCCCCGACGAACCCAGACGCTGCAGACCGAAGTTGACCAGCTGCACCCCGATCGCGATGACCAGGCCGCTCAGCACCGCCAGGTCCCGCCCCTTGCGGCTGGTCAGCAGCCGGATGTTGGCGGCGGCCACGGCACGCGCCAGGGCCACGCAGACCAGCAGCGCGAGGACGAGGGCGACGACCGAGACGACGTACGCGGCCGTCCCGTGCGCCACGGAGATCACGCAGCCGACGAGCAGCAGGACTGTGAACAGCGGCCCGATACCGACCAGGGAGGCCACCAGCAGCGCCCGTACGAGGGGACGGGGCCGCAGCGGCAGCATCACCAGACGGGTCGGGTCGAGGGTCTCGTCACCGCTGGGGAAGAACAGCGGCATCACCGCCCAGCCCAGCGCCAGCACGGCCGTGCCCAGCACGGCGACGGAGGCGATGTGCGCATGGCCGCGCAGCGCGATCAGGCCGAGCAGTTGCAGCGCCGCGAACAGCAGGGCGAGGACGGCCGACGCGACGTATGCGGCCCGCCGCCCTCCCGACTGCCTCAGCCCGTTGCGCAGCAGCGACAGCTTCAGGCGTACGACGACGGGGGTGATCGAGGCCGATTCGGGCCCGGCGCTCATCGGGGTCGCTTCCGCACCGGCGCTCATCGGGACCCGCCGCCCAGCCAGTCGAGGTCGGAACCGGCGTCCCGGCCCTGCGCGCCGACGAGTTCGAGGAAGGCCCGCTGGAGGGTGGGGGCCTCGCCGCGCACCTCGGCGAGGGAGCCGTGGGCGCGGATGCGGCCCGCGGCCATGACGGCCACCCAGTCGCACAGCGACTCGACCAGCTCCATGACGTGCGAGGAGAACACGACGGTGGCGCCGGAGGCCGTGAACCGCTCGAGGACGCCCCGGATGGTCTGGGCGGACACCGGGTCGACGCCCTCGAAGGGCTCGTCAAGGAAGAGGATCTCGGGGTTGTGGAGGAGAGCGGCCGCGAGCCCGATCTTCTTGCGCATGCCGGTCGAGTAGTCGACGACGAGCTTGTGCTGGGCACCGGCCAGGTCGAGCACGTCGAGGAGCTGGGTCGCCCGCCGGTCCACCTCGGCACCGGGCAGACCGCGCAACCGCCCCGAGTAGGAGAGCAACTCCCGCCCCGACAGCCGCTCGAAGAGCCTGAGCCCCTCCGGCAGCACCCCGATCCGCGCCTTCACCGCCACCGGATCCCGCCACACGTCGTGTCCGACGACCTCGACGGATCCCTGATCGGGCCGCAGCAGCCCGGTCACCATGGAAAGCGTGGTGGTCTTGCCGGCCCCGTTGGGCCCGACCAGCCCGATGAACTTCCCCGCAGGCAGCTCCAGATCAATCCCGGCCACGGCGACCTGCTGCCCGAACCGCTTCCAGAGTCCTTGCACACGTACGGCGGCTGCACCCACCACTGCTCCCTCCGTCATATGAGAACCCTACGGGGGGAGGAACGCCGGTAAGCGGGGCGGGACCGTGCTGACGTGCGGCTCCGCCGCGTGGGTGCGAGCACCACGGACAAATCGCAGCCGCCGGCCACCACGGACCAGCCAGGACAGTGGGTGCCGACTACCGATCCCGCCCGCACGCATAGGCCAACGGCGAGATCAGCTCCTCCGCATCCGGCAGCCACCGATTCGCCGGCGTGGGCCGGCACGCCCACTGCACGGCCCCCCGCGACCCGTACCGCGTGGGCGGCGCGGCCACGTACGCCCCCTCGCCGAGCGCGACCAGGTCGAGAGACACCGGCGACCACCCCAGCTTCCGCACCAGATCCGGCACCTTCACCGAGGCCCCCGGCAGCACGAAGAACTGCATCCGCCGGTCCGGCGTCAGCGTCACCGGCCCCAGCGTCAGCTCCATCCGCTCCATGCGCGCCAACGCGAGGAACCCCGCGGTCTCGGGAACGTCGATCGCGTCGAACGTACGGCCGGTGGGCAGCAGGATCGACGCCGTCGGCTGCTTCAGCCACATCCGGCGTGCGGCGGTCGCACTGCCCGTCGCCAGGGTTGCCCAGTCCTCGCGCGCCGGGTGCGCGCCGGGTGCGGCGCACGCGGCGTCGCCGCAGGAGCAGCGCTGCACCCCGTCGACGGCTTCCAGCCAGGTGCCGGGGAACACGTCCCAGTGGCGCTCCTCGGCGTAGCGAACGGCGGTCTCCAGCAGCGATTCCCCGCGCTGCTTCGGAATCTGACCGGCAATCTGTGCGGCTTCAGTACCCGGGATCGTCTTTTCCACGCCCCACTCAACTCCCGCATCCACCTGGAGTTACGGGCGTAGCGCGCGCGGGGGAGGAGCATCGATTCCGCACCTGGGGCGCATGGAGGCATGGGTGGGGGCGCGCGGGAGGATCGACGGCGGGTAGTGGGTAGTCCCGTGTGGGGTGGCATCCGCTTTTACCCCGGCAATCCTCATATGCCTCGCATTTTCGGTATGTCGGCGGGGCATTGATCTTCACGGCCGGAATCTTTCGCCGGGACGCGACGGGCTCGGGCCGCAGAAGACACGTCAACTCGGTGCGTGGGCAGGCACCGCAGCCACAGGGGGTACGCCATGGCCGCAAGGCCTCTCGTCGCGCGGCAGCCGAACGAACGGTTGCAGGCGCTCATCCAGGAAGCGGGTTGCTCGAACGCAGGGCTCGCCCGCCGGGTCAACATGTGCGGCGCCGAGCACGGCCTCGACCTGCGGTACGACAAGACGTCCGTGGCCCGCTGGCTGCGCGGGCAGCAGCCACGCGGGCGCGCCCCGGCGATCATCGCCGAGGCGCTCGGCCGCAAGCTCGGCCGTACGGTCACGATCGACGAGATCGGCATGGCCAACGGCAAGAACCTCGCCTCCGGCGTCGGTCTCCAGTTCTCGCCGACGGTACTGGGGGCCATCGAGCAGGTCTGCGAGCTGTGGCGCAGCGACGTCGGGCGCCGGGACTTCCTGTCGGGCTCGTCCGTCGCCGCGTCCGCGCTGGTCGAGCCGAGTCGCGACTGGCTGATCTCCACGCCGGACGCGCAGGTGGCACGCTCGGCGGGGCCCCGGGTGGGGCAGTCCGACGTGGCGGCCGTGCGCGCGATGACGCAGGCGCTGGTGGACCTCGACCACCAGTACGGCAGCGGGCATGTGCGCCCGGTCGTCGTGCACTACCTCAACAGCGTGGTCTCCGGGCTGCTGGCGGGGTCCTACCGCGAGGGGGTGGGCCGTGAACTCTTCGCCGCCGTGGCGCGGTTGACCGAGCTCGCCGGGTACATGGCCGTCGACACCGGGCAGCCGGGCCTCGCCCAGCGGTACTACATCCAGGCGCTGCGGCTCGCCCAGGCGGCGGGCGACCGCGGATACGGCGGCTACGTCCTGGCCGCGTCCATGAGCCACCTCGCCGCGCAGCTCGGAAGCCCGCGCGAGATCGCGCAGTTGGCGCGGGCGGCGCAGGAGGGGGCGCGCGGGCACGTGACACCGCGCGCGGAGGCGATGTTCCACGCGGCCGAGGCACGCGGGCACGCGCTCATGGGTGACGCGCAGGCGGCCCAGCTGGCGTCCGGGCGGGCGGTGAGCGCGCTGGAGGCCGCCGACCCCGACTCCGGGGACGACCCGGCGTGGATCGCGCACTTCGACGAGGCTTACCTCGCCGACGAGTTGGCGCACTGCCACCGGGATCTGGGACAGGCGGAGGCGGCGGCGCGGCGCGCGGAGGAGTCGCTGGCCGGCCATCCCGAGTCGCGGGCGCGCCGGCGGGCGATCGGTTACGTGCTGCTCGCCACCGCGCAGGTGCAGCAGCGCGAGATCGAACAGGCCTGCAGTACGGGGCTGAAGGCCGTGGAGCTGCTGGAGTCGCTGCGGTCCAATCGGGGCGCCGAGTACCTGGAGGACTTCCAGCAGCGTCTGGACCCCTACCGGGACGAGCCGGTGGTACGGGAGTTCGGGGCGCGGCTGGAGGTGCAGGCGGCGGCGTGAACGCGGGCCCCTCCGTTGCGTGAACCTGTGGCAAACGGCCTTGGGTTGCGCGGGGGGAGGCATATACAGCGCACCGCGGGCCGGTTTTGTTACAGCGGTCACAGGGAAGGAGGTCACGTCCTGTGCTGCGTGGCACGGGGCTCCGGGGACCCGGTAGCGTGAGCCGACGATTCCGAAGGTCCCCCATTCGTAGGAGTCCCGGTGACGCAGAGTGGACAGGGCGAGGAGCCCTCGGCGCGCCCCGCGCGCGAAGGCATCGTGCTGCCCTCAGACGGTGGTGAGCCCCTGCTGCCGGGCATGACGGGCGGACCGGGCGGTCGGCCGCCCGCGCAGCCGACCGGCCAGGTCCCGGCCTCGAGCCCGGCCGGCGGCCAGGCCTGGGGCCAGCCGTGGGGTCCCGACCAGTACCAGACCCCGCCCCCGCCGCCCGGTCAGGGCTGGCAGGCGCCGCCCGCCCAGCCCTGGGGCTCTCCCGAGCCGTACCAGTCGCAGGCACCGGCTCCGTGGGGCACGCAGGAGCAGGGCACCCCGCAACCCCCGTCCGGAACCCCGCAGCCCGGCGCCGGCCCCCTGCCCCCCGAAGGCGCCCCGGCTGCGGCCCACGGCACGCAGAGCCACGCGGCCCAGCCGCTGCCCCCGGCGAACGGCCACCCGGCGGCCCCGCTGCCCCCGGCCGGCGCCGACCCGTACGGCTCTCCGGCCGGGCAGGCCGGCCTGCCCGCCTCCGCCGGCCACGGCACCTCACCCACGCCCGGCGCCTCGCACCCGCAGGGCGGGCCCGGCGCCCTGCTGCCGCCCGCCGACGAGGGCGCGACCCAGTACCTGCCGCCCGTCGCGGCCGCATCGGCGGACGAAGGGGCGACGCAGTACATCCCGCCGGTGACGCCGGGGGCGCTGCCGCCCGAGGCGTCGGGCGACCAGGCGACCCGGTTCCTGGGCCGTGTGCCGCAGGGCGGGCCCGGCGGCAATCCCGATGCCGAGGCCACGCAATACCTCGCGCCCGTGGACGCGCAGGCCGCCGGGGCGCCGCCGTACGGCGGACGGCAGACGCCCGCCGAGTTCGAGAACCTCTTCCGCAGCGAGCCGGGCGGCGAGGCCCCGGCTGCGGCCACGCAACAGCTGCCCCGCTTCCAGCAGCCGCAGGCCGCCGCCCGGCCCGGCTACGCCCCGCCCGGCGGTCAGGACGGCGACGGCGGCCGGGGCAAGCGCACCGGCTCGCGCCTGCCGCTGATCGCCGCGGTCGGCGTCGGCATCGCCGTGCTCGGCGTGGGCGCCGGCGCGCTGCTCAGCGGCGGCGGTGGCGACAGCCAGAGCAGCGACAAGAACAAGACTGTCTCCGCCACCGCTCCCGCCACCGACGGCTCCGCCTCCGCGCCCGCCGACCCGGTCCGGCAGCAGGCGGTCGAGCTGGACAAGCTGCTCGCCGACAGCGGCAGCAGTCGCGCCTCCGTGATCAAGGCGGTGGCCGACGTCAAGCGCTGCGACAACCTCGGCCAGGCAGCCTCCGACCTGCGCGACGCGGCCAAGCAGCGGGGCGAGCTGGTGACCCGCCTGGCACAGCTGTCCGTCGACAAGCTGCCGAACCACGCCGAGCTGACCACCGCCCTCACCAGCGCCTGGAAGGCGTCCGCGTCGGCCGACAACCACTACGCGGCGTGGGCCGACCAGGTCGGCGGCAAGAAGGGCTGCAAGAAGGGTCATGCCCGCACCACCGGTCAGACCCAGGAAGGCAACCGCGCGAGCGGCGTCGCCAGCGCCCAGAAGGTCAAGGCCGCGCAGCTGTGGAACGCGATCGCGAAGACGTACGGCCTCACCCAGCGCCAGCCGACCCAGCTGTGACCGGCCCCGGAGGACGCGGACGCCGGACGCCCGACGCTAGTCGACGTCTGCGTCCTCCAGCGTCTTCGTCACGTCCACGAAGCCCTTCGTGGCCGACACCAGCTGGCCCTGCCGTACGACCTGGAGGGTCACGTCGGCGTTGACCAGGCGGGCGAAGCCGACGGAGGCGAGCAGGTCCTGGAAGCGCCACTGCAGTGGCGGGGTCAGGCCGCCCGTGTCGACCCTGAGCCCGTCGTCGAGGGTGCGCCGTACGGTGTCGGCGCTCACCTCCCCGCCGCCGATCTTCTCCAGGACGGCCTTCAGCACCGTGTAGGCGATCCACGTGGTCTGCACTCCGGGGTCCGCGGGGTCGATGCGGTTGTCGCCGAAGGCCTCCTCGTTGATCACCTTCTTCATCTCGTCCCAGCGCGGGTCGCTCGCCACCGGGTACCAGCCGGTGATGTATGACCCCTCGTACGGCCCCGACTGCCCGCCGCCGGCGTCGATCACCGTCTGGTCGACGCTGCCGAGTACGGCGGCGGTCCGCACCGCCGGGTAGTTCTCGCGGTCGCGGCGGAAGGAGTCCATGAAGATGGTCGTGCGCTCCCCGAGGGCGGGTATCACGCAGCCCTTCTGCGCCGGCTGGGCGGTCGCCTGCCGCAGCGCCCGGTCCGACTGGCGCGAGTACTCGGTGGCGTCCTCGGCCGCCCGCTGGTCGTGCGCGGGCGCGTGGCCACCGGCCTTCAGACCGGCGTTCAGCAGGCCGGGCAGTTCGTCGCCGGCGATGGTGTCGGGACGGACGAGCGCGACGGGACCGCAGTTCGAGGCGAGTTCCTTGCCGAGGCCGGCCAGGAGGGCGGGCTGGCCGCCGTTGACGGGGTAGGACAGGGCCCGGGTGAACTCGGCGGTGGTGACGCCGTAGCCGCCGATGTACGGGATGCCCGCCCCTTCCAGTGGGGGGAAGAAGGAGTCGCTGTACTGGCTGTAGGAGCCGACGACGGCGACCACGTTCTCCTTGACGGCGCGCCGGGCGCACTTCGCGGCGGCCACGCTGTCGTTGCTTTCGTTGCAGGTCAGGACGTTGAGCTTGCGGCCGTCGATGCCGCCGTGGGCGTTGATCCAGCGGGCGTACGCCTTCGCCATGGCGGGCATGCCGGGCTTGTTGGTCGCCCTCGTGTTCTCCGGCGCCCAGGTCATCACGGTGACGGTGTCGTCCCCGGAGCCCGTGGCGCCGGGGATGACACCGCATCCGGCGGCGAGTGACGCACACGCCATCAGAGCGCCCGCGGCCAGGGCGGTCCTTCTTCTGACGGGCCGGGTGAAGGGGGGAAGGAATGTGCTGCGCGTGCGTCGCCTGCCGGTCATGCACACGCACGATTCCGCCACATTGCTAACCCAGGAGTGACCCATGGTCAACGAAAGGTGACGTAAAGGTGAATTAGAGGGGCCGGTGAGGCTACTGGGACGGAGAACGTACGATCGGTGACCGTGCAAGGTTCGGAGAACTCTTCCCGTCGCGGCCGTCGCTCATCCACCATGGGCGGCATGCCACTGAATGACATGCCGTGGTGGCGCTGGCGCAGCAATGTGCGCTCCGCGCTGCACATGCTCTCCGATCCGGTGTTCCAGCGGGACGTCTGGCTGGCCGGCGTGGACGGGTACGGCGACGTCACCGACGCCGTCTACCGCCTCGTCGAGGACACCTGGCTGGACAACTGGTCCGCCGAGAAGTACGTCGGCACGATCTTCCGGGACTCCCAGGAGGCGGCGCTCGTCGACACGGCGGTCCTGCGGGTGCTGCGGATCATGCACCAGGTGGGGCCGGACGCGCCGGTGGCCGCATACCTCGAACACCACGGCTGGCCGGAGGCGGTACGGGCGGCGCGCGACGCGCACGTCCGGATGGCGGTGAGCGACGGGGAGGACCCGGACGCGCCGCCGCGCAGCCTCGAGGTGCTGCGGATACTCACGCGGTCCGCGTAGCCCGGGGCGCCGGTCCGCGTTGCGGACGGCCCTCCGCGGGACGGCGGCGGACATGAGACCCTGTCCTGCATGAACGAGCAGTCCACCCGAGCCGCGGCCAAGGCCGAACAGTACGTCCTCACCATCGCGTGCCCCGACAAGCAGGGCATCGTGCACGCGGTGTCGAGCTACTTGTTCATGACCGGCTGCAACATCGAGGACAGCCAGCAGTTCGGCGACCACGACACGGGACTGTTCTTCATGCGCGTCCACTTCTCGGCGGAGGCGCCGGTGACGGTGGACAAGCTGCGCGCCAGCTTCGCGGCGATCGGTGACTCCTTCCACATGGACTGGCAGATCCACCGGGCCGACGAGAAGATGCGCATCGTGCTGATGGTCAGCAAGTTCGGGCACTGCCTGAACGACCTGCTCTTCCGCGCCCGGATCGGGGCACTGCCGGTGGAGATCGCGGCAGTGGTGTCCAACCACACGGACTTCGCCGAGCTGGTGGCGTCGTACGACATTCCCTTCCACCACATCCCGGTGACCAAGGACACCAAGCCCGAGGCCGAGGCGCGGCTGCTGGAGATCGTGCGCGAGGAGAACGTCGAACTGGTCGTCCTCGCCCGCTACATGCAGGTGCTGTCGGACGACCTGTGCAAGCAGCTCAGCGGCCGGATCATCAACATCCACCACTCCTTCCTGCCGAGCTTCAAGGGCGCGAAGCCGTACCACCAGGCCCATGCGCGGGGCGTGAAGCTGATCGGCGCGACGGCTCACTACGTGACCGCCGACCTCGACGAGGGGCCGATCATCGAGCAGGAGGTCGAGCGCGTCAGCCACAACGTCACGCCGGACCAGCTGGTCGCGATCGGACGGGACGTGGAGTGCCAGGCGCTGGCACGGGCGGTGAAGTGGCACGCGGAGCGCCGGATTCTGCTCAACGGGCGGCGGACGGTCGTTTTCGCGTAGGCGTGTCCGCGCGGCAGCGGGCAGTCGTGCCTCTCCCAGTGCCCTGACGGCCCGGGGACAATCCGACGAGCGACGGCAACCTACATCCGGCTCAACGACGCCGCCGCATACAGCACGTCCTTGATCGCGTCCCGGTCGCCCACCTGCCCCGCGGCGGCGTCCCGCGGCGAGACATGACCCGCGGCCAACCGGCAGAACTCCACCCCGTCCAGCGCCACGTGGGCGACCTCGTGCTCCGCGGAGCCCACCGCGCCGGGTGAGTCCAGCGGGATGAGCCACTCGCCCCCGCCCAGCCCCTCGATCTCCAGCCGCAGGCTCCGCCCGGGCTCGCCCGCCGGGACGAGGTGCCGGGTCCGGCCGGGCGAGGCGAGTCCGGCCCGCCGCCGTGCGGCCAGCGCGGACGGCAGCATCCGGGCCGCGAGGTCGATCATCCCGTGCAGATGCCGTGGGGCCGGCGGCTCGTACGGGTAGTCCACCGCCTCGGCGATGTCCTCCGCGTGCACCCAGCACTCGAAGGCCCGGTCGAGCATCGCGTCGTGCAGCGGCAGCTCGAAGTCGCCGTACGGCACCCCCAGCTTCCCGGAGGTACCGCCGGTGAAGGACACCGTCCGCACGATGGCGTGCGTCTGCTCCCGCCACGGCGGCCGGACGGACCGGGTGGGCGGGAAGTGGGAGGCCCGCCAGTACGCCTCGGTGCGCGCCGCCGGGGTCGGCCCGTCGGCGGTGACGTCGCCCAGCGGATCGTCGAGCCCGCGCGCGACCGCGACCAGTCCGTCGACGCTCAGCAGGTGGGCGATCACCCCGGCGACGGTCGTACGACGGCTCGCCGTGTCGTCGCCCGCGAACCACCGCAGCCGCACCGGCGCGTGCCACTCGGCGTCCCCTATGTCCTGAAGCAGCGCGTCGAGGCGCGCGGTCTCGGCGTCGTAGGGAGCCGCCCACTCGGGCACCGGGATGCGCGGCGGCCGACGTTCGAGGCAGCTCTCCAGCACGCGGGTGCGCAGGCCCGGATCCAGGTCGAGGCTCTCGGGCGGGTGCAGCAGACCGACCGCCTCCCGCAGCCGCAGCGCCTCCTCCGCGCAGCCGCCGCACTCGCCGAGGTGCTCCTCGACGGCCGCCGTCTCCTCCGGCGAGCAGGCGGCCAGTGCCCACGCGCCGAGGAGCGACTTCAGGACGTGGTGCTCCAGCATCAGCGGCGCGGGCCGTCCTGCCTGCGGCGCCGGCTGATCGTCCGGCTTCTCCAGGTCCGCCAGCCGGGGCAGCGGCCGTCCGCTGCCCTCGACGGAGGCGCGGGGCATTGGTATGCGGGGCGGCCGGCCCGGGTCGTGGCCGCCACGGCCCTGCGGACCGTGGGGTCCGTGAGGTCCCTCGGGGCCGTTGGGGCCGTTGGGGCCGTGGGGTCCGTGGGGACTGTCGGGACCGGCCGATCCGGCCGGGCGCGATGCTCCGGAGTCCCCGGCGGTGTCGCCATGGCCGCCGTGTTCCCACGCCCGCTCGTCCTCGGCTCGCTTGGCGTCCTCGTCCCCGCCCTGCCCGTCGTCCCCTTCGTGCTCGCCGTACCCTTCGTGCTCGCCGTACCCTTCGTGCTCGCCGTACCCCTCGTACCCGTCGTTCTCCTCGTGACCTTCCCGGCCGCCGTGCTCGTCGTACGCCGCGAACCGGCCCGCTCCGCTCACGCCGCACCCCCGTATTCGGGCGGCGCCCCGGGGGCTCCGGCGTCGTGGGCGGTGGACAGCAACTGGAGGCCGAGGCGGAGCCGGCGGCGGGCCTCGTCCTCGGTGACGCCGAGGTCGGCGGCGGTCTGGCGGTAGTCGCGGCGCTGGAAGTAGGCCAGTTCCAGGGCGGCGCGCAGCGGGGCGGGCATCGAGTGGACGATGTAGTCGGCGCGGGCGGCGACCGAGGCGCGGCGCACCCTGCCCTCCAGCTCCTCGGCGGAGCCCGGGCCGCCGCGGGCCAGTGCGGCGGTCTCGGTGGTGCGCAGCCGCTGCACGGCGAGCCGGTGGGTCAGCCCCGCGACCCAGGAGCGCAGGGGGCCCTGCTTGGGGTCGTAGGCGTCGGGGTGCTCCCAGACGTGGGCGAAGACCTCGCGGGTGACGCCGTCGGCGGCCCGCTCGTCTCCGAGCACGCGGTGGGCGAGGCCGTGCACGAGTGACGCGAAGCGGTCGTAGAACTCACCGAGGGCGGCCGCCTCTCCGCGTGCGAGCCGCTGTTGCATCTTGCGGTCCCAGCGGGGCGGTGCGTCCTTCTTCGCCATACGGCCCCCTCTACGCGCGGTCGTGCCGTGCTTGTGTCCCGGTCCGTCCCTGTGTCCAGCGTGAATCCATGGTCTCCTCGAATGTAGTCGGCACGTCTGACAGCGCACGCCCCTTTGTGGCAATGTGCGCCCCTGACGAGCCGCAGGTGGTAGTGGGCGCATGTGGCGATGTGCCGCGTGCTGGACGGCTTGTGCCGTCCGTCCCGCCTACCCGTTCACTCGCTGATCCAGTTCACTTTCTGATCCGGATCGATCGAACACGACCGAAGGTGACTGAAACAAGCCCCTGGTTGATCGGTCTCGGTTTGTCGTGCGGTGTTTCAGGGAACGGCCGCTGGGCAGCCGCGCGGAAAGAAGCGTAGGAACTGCTTCCGTTTCCGGGCGGTTCCGGGGAAGATCCGGCGAGCGGAGGGCAGGCCGTGGCGTTCAAGGTGACCGGCGACGAACAGGGCGAGTGGAACGTGCTCCGGGTCTCGGGCGAACTGGATCTGGTGACCTCGCCGGTGCTGCGGCAGCAGGTGCACGAGGCGGTGGCCCAGGGCCGTCACCACCTCGTCCTCGACCTCTCCGAGGTCTTCTTCTGCGACTCCAGCGGCGTCGGCGTCCTCATCGCCGCCCGGCGCCTCATCCGCTCCTGCCAGGGGCACTTGCGCCTGATCCTCCCGGCCCGCGGCGCCGTCGACGGCTCCCACGTCAACCGTGTCCTTGGCGCCCTCGGCGTCCGCCGCCTGTTCGATGTCTATCCGGATCTCGCGGCGGCGGTGGACGAGGAGCCGCTGTCCGCGTGAGCCGTTCGCCGGCCGGGCTGCCCGGCGTTGACGGGCCGACCCGTGGCCGGTGTCAGACCGCACCCTGCCCGTGCCACACCGTTGTCCCGGAATTTCCCCGGTCTTGGCACAACCGTCGTTTTCCCGTCCGTGGACGGCCCTCGGCGTCGTACGCTCCCT
The DNA here is from genome assembly GCF_040608235.1 of Streptomyces sp. NPDC005202. Lineage (NCBI taxonomy): Bacteria > Bacillati > Actinomycetota > Actinomycetes > Kitasatosporales > Streptomycetaceae > Streptomyces > Streptomyces sp. NPDC005202. Next base: position 141,810 of record NZ_JBEXHW010000010.1, read on the forward strand.
GCCAGATGCACCCCACACGTAAGGCGGCCCGAGAAGAGATGGTCAGCAGCGAGTACGAGCGCAGGATCGCGGCCCGGTTCGGCACCTTCGACCAGGACGGCAACGGCTACATCGACCGCGAGGACTTCAACGTGGCGGCCAAGTCGCTGCTCGCGGAGTTCGGTACGGCCGCCCGGTCCGACAAGGGACAGGCCCTGTACGCCGGCGCCGAGGCCTTCTGGCAGGGCATGGCTGGGATCGCGGACCGGGACGGCGACCAGCGCATCACCCGGGAGGAGTTCGTCACCGGCGCGGTCAAGCGCCTGCGCGCCAACCCCGACCGGTTCGCCGAGATCGCCCGCCCCTTCCTGCACGCAGCCCTGGTGGTCGCGGACGCCGACGGCGACGGGGCCGTCACCGTCGCGGACACCGTGCGCGTGCTCAGGGTCCTCGGCGTACCGGAGGGCGTCGCCGAGGCGGTTGCCGCCGGGATCGACGCCGACGGGGACGGCAAGGTGGGGGAGGCGGAGATCGTGCCCGCGTTCGCCCGCTACTTCACCGTGCCCGAGTAGCGTTCGCGCAGCTTGTACTTGAGTACCTTCCGCAGCGTCTCGCCCCGCGGAAGGGCGTCCACCACTTCCAGCTGCTCCGGCAGCTTGTGCACCGACAGCCCTTCCGCGCGCAGATACGAGGTGACCGCCGCCAGCGTCAACTCCTGTGCCCCCGACGGCTGTTCCACCACCGCGCACACCCGCTCCCCGCGCTCCGGATCCGGCAGCCCGATCACGGCGACGTCCCCGACCGCCGGGTGCCGGTGCAGCAGGTCCTCGATCTCCTTCGCGGAGATGTTCTCGCCCTTGCGGATGATGACGTCCTTGCGGCGGCCGGTGAGCACCAGGTGCCCGGTGCCGGTCAGACACCCGAGGTCGCCGGTGCGCAGGAACCCGTCCTCGTCGAAGGCCTCCGCCGTCTGCCCCGGGTCCAGATACCCCTTGCAGACGGCCTCCCCGCGCAGCCGCACCTCCCCCTCCACGATCCGTATCTCCATCCCCTCCGGCGGCCGCCCCTCCGTCGTCGCCAGGTTCTCCTCCGTGTCGTCGGGCGCCCTCATGGTGATCATCGGCACCTCGGTCATGCCGTAGCCGTGGGTGAGCTGCACCCCCATCTCTCGCACGACGGCGTGGTGGACCTCCGGCGGCTTGGGCGCCCCGCCGCCCGCCAGCAGCCGCAGCGTCGGGATGAGCCTCGCCCCCGGCTGCTTGCGCTGCTCGGCGAGGAACATCGAGTAGAACGCGGTCGACCCGCCGGCGATCGTCACCCCGTGCCTGCGGTAGCCCTCCAGGGCTCCGGGCAGCGCGAACTGCTCGAACAGCACCGCCGGGAAGCCGTAGAGCAGCAGCATCACCGCGTAGTCGGGCCCGCCGATGTGCGCGTACGGGAAGGCGATCGAGCCCACGTCGCCGGCCGTCGGACGCAGCGCGTGCGCGAGGCACGCCCCGCCCGCGATCAGCGAACGGTCCGTGTGCAGCACGCCTTTGGGGTCGGAGGTCGGCCCCGAGGTCCAGTAGATCCAGCGGACGGAGGTGCCCTCGGCGGGCGGGGGAGGCAGGACGTCCGGGTCGCCGTCCGGAAGACCGTCGTACGCCTCGAAGATCCCCTTCGCGCCCAGCCGCCGTGCCATCGCCGTGTGGTCGAAGCCGCGCCACCGACCGGGCACGGCGAAGTACTCGGCCCGCGCCTGACGCAGCGCGAAGCCCACCTCGCGGTCCCGGTAGAAGGGGATGACCGGGGTCTGTACGGCGCCCAGGCGGGCCAGCGCGAACGACAGCAGCGCCGTCTCGATCCGGGTGGGCAGCTGCCAGGCGACGACCGTGCCGGGGCGTACGCCCAGGCCGTACAGTCCGGCCGCCACCCGCTCGGCGCGGTCGTGCAGCTCGCCGAAGGTCAGCGCTCGGTCGTCCTGGAGGAAGACGCGACGGCCGGGGGTGAGCTCGGCGCGGCGCCGCACCAGCTCCCAGAGCGTCGGTGCGGAACCCAGGGCGTGTGCGGTGTCGTTCACGGCGGCCCCCAGTAACTGACGGACGGTCAGATTGTGCGCAGAGCGTAGGGCTCATCGCCTTGTCGGTCCAGGGGCACGGGGCTAGCCTGCTTGTGAACTGAATCTGACGACCCATCAGATATTCAGCAGTCCGGCGGAGGGGACCCATGACGACGAGTGCGACGGAACTGCCCCGCATCATCAGCGTCGACGACCACGTGATCGAGCCCGCGCACCTCTTCGAGACCTGGCTGCCGAAGAAGTACCGCGACCGCGGTCCGAAGCCGCTCACCGCGGGCATCGGCGAACTCGCCCACGTCGGCGGCAAGTACCGGATCACGATGGACCCGGACGGCCCGCCCACCGACTGGTGGATCTACGAGGACCTGAAGTTCCCGTACAAGCGCAACATCGCCGCCGTCGGCTTCGACCGCGACGAGATGACCCTGGAGGGCATCACCCGCGAGGAGATGCTGCGCGGCTGCTGGGACCCGGCCGAGCGGCTGAAGGACATGGACCTCAACCACGTCGAGGCCTCCCTGTGCTTCCCGACCTTCCCGCGCTTCTGCGGCCAGACCTTCGCCGAGGCGCACGACAAGGAGGTCGCGCTGGCCTGCGTGCGCGCCTACAACGACTGGATGGTCGAGGAGTGGTGCGGCGACAGCGGCGGCAGGCTCATCCCGCTGTGCCTGATCCCGCTGTGGGACGTCGGGCTCGCGGTCGAGGAGATCAGGCGGAACGCGGCCCGCGGGGTGCGGGCGGTGACCTTCTCGGAGATCCCGACCTACCTGGGCCTGCCGTCCATCCACTCTGGCCACTGGGACCCCTTCTTCGCGGTCTGCCAGGAGACCGGCACGGTCGTCAACATGCACATCGGCTCGTCGTCGCAGATGCCGGCCGCCTCCCCGGACGCCCCGCCCGCCGTCCAGGCCTCGCTGTCCTTCAACAACGCCATGGCCTCGATGATGGACTTCCTCTTCAGCGGGGTGCTGGTGAAGTTCCCGCGGCTCGAACTCGCCTACTCCGAGGGCCAGATGGGCTGGATCCCGTATGCCCTGGAGCGCGCCGACGACGTCTGGCAGGAGCACCGCGCCTGGGGCGGCGTCCGCGATCTGATCCCTCAGCCGCCGTCGACGTACTACTACCGCCAGATCTTCTGCTGCTTCTTCCGTGACAAGCACGGCGTCGCCTCGCTGGACGTCGTCGGCCGCGACAACGCCACCTTCGAGACCGACTACCCGCACGTCGACTCGACCTTCCCGCACACCAAGGAAATCGCCCTCGACCATGTGAAGGGCCTCGACGACGAGACGGTCTACAAGCTGATGCGGGGCAACGCGATCCGCATGCTGGACCTGGACTTCGACAAGTAGCCCCGCCCATGGATCTCTCCTGCACCCCGGAGGAAGAGGACTTCAGGGCCCGGCTGCGGGAGTGGCTCGCCAAGGTGCTCCCGACCCTCCCGCCGAAGCCGTCCCCCGACGACTGGCCGGGACGCAGGGCCTACGACCTCGGCTGGCAGCGGATGCTGCACGACGCCGGGTACGCGGGGCTGCACTGGCCCGTGGACGCGGGCGGCCAGGGGGCCACCCCCACCCAGCACCTGATCTTCCTGGAGGAGACGGAGAAGGCGGGCGCGCCCTACGTGGGAGCGAACTTCGTCGGACTGCTGCACGCGGGGCCGACGATCGCCGCCGAGGGCACGGCCGAGCAGCGGGCGCGCTGGCTGCCGCCCATCCTGCGCGGTGACGAGGTGTGGTGCCAGGGCTTCAGTGAACCGGACGCGGGCTCCGACCTGGCATCGCTGCGCACGCGCGCGTGGCGGGACGGCGACGACTACGTGGTGAGCGGGTCCAAGATCTGGACGTCGCACGCCGAAGTCGCCGACTGGTGCGAGCTGCTGGTGCGCACCGATCCGGAGGCGCCCAGGCACCGGGGCATCACCTGGCTCGCCCTGCCCATGGACGCGCCGGGCATCACCGTACGGCCGCTGCGGACGCTCGCCGGGTCCGCGGAGTTCGCCGAGGTGTTCCTCGACGAGGTGCGGGTGCCGGTGGGCAACCGGGTCGGGGACGAGAACGACGGCTGGCGCGTGACCATGGTGACGCTGTCCTTCGAGCGCGGCACGGCCTTCGTCGGCGAGGTGGTGGCCTGCCGCCGCGTGCTCGGCGAACTCGCCCGCGAGGCACGGAAGAACGGCCGCTGGGACGACCCGGTGCTCCGGCGGCGGCTGGGCCGGCTGAACGCCGAGTTCCGGGCGCTGTGGCGGCTGACACAGTGGAACGTCAGCGAGGCCGAGCGGAACGGCGGGGTGCCCGGGGTCGGCGGCTCGGTCTTCAAACTGCGGTACTCGCACGCGCGGCAGGAGCTGTACGACACCGCGGCCGACGTCCTGGGCGTGGGGGCCCTCGACCTCGACCGGCCGTGGGTGCTCGACCGGCTGTCCTCGCTGTCGTACACCATCGCGGCCGGCACTTTTCAGATCCAGCGCACCATCGTGGCCGAGCGGATCCTCGGACTGCCGAAGGGACGGTGACCTGCCGTATGCGGTTCCAACTGACCGACGACCAGCGGGCGCTGCGGGACGGCGTACGGCAGCTGCTGGCGCGGCGCTTCGGGCCGGAGACACTGCGGGCCGCCCTGGACGCGCCGGGGCTGGACCGGGCCGTGTGGCGGCAGCTGGGGGAGGCCGGGTTCTTCGTCCTGCGGCTGCCGGAGACGGACGGCGGGGTCGGACTCGGACTGCCGGAGGCGGTGTTGGCGTTCGAGGAGGCCGGCCGGGCGCTGCTGACCGGCCCGCTGGTGGCCACGCATCTCGCGGCGGGGACCGTGGCCGGGGCCGCCACCGGGGAGGCGGTCGTGGCCGTCGTGGACGGCGGGCAGGTGGAGTGGCTGGCGGAGGCGGATGTGGTGCTCGGGGAGGTGGCAGGGGCCACGCCGCTGCGGTCGGTGGACCCGTTGACGCCCCTGCACCGGGTACCCGAGCGGGCGGAGCCCGATTCTGTCGCCGTCCTCCTCACCGCTTCCGAGCAGCTCGGCACCGCCGCGCGCGTGTGCGAACTGGCTGTGCAACACGCCCGGACTCGCGAGCAGTTCGGCAGGCCGATCGGAGCCTTCCAGGCGGTGCAGCACACGTGCGCGGACATGCTGGTCCGGGCGGAGACGGCTCGCGCCGCGGTGTACGCGGCCGCCGTCACGGCCGACCCCGTCGACATCGCCGCGGCCCGGCTGCTCGCCGACGAGGCCGCGTTGCGGGGCGCCCGCGACTGCCTTCAGGTGCACGGCGGCATGGGCTTCACCTGGGAGTCCGAGGTGCACCTGCATCTGAAGCGGACGTGGGTTCGGGTGCGCCGTGGCGGGGGAGTTACGGACAGTGAGGAGTTGCTCGCGGGCGATCTGGTGGCCGGGGCGGGGTAACAGGCCTCTGGGCTGCGCCGACCCGGACGAGACAGATCTGGATGTCACGGATCGTGGCATACCGAAATTACCGAGCGTTGATATCGGGTTGTGTCCTACGCGTGACTCGTCACGTCCTGGAGTCGCCGTCCCGCTCGGGTACCTTGTGTGGGATGCGAGTGGTTCCGAGCACGAGCCATCCCGGCGTTGCCCCTGGGGCGGCCCCGGTTTTGGCGGTGCGCGCCGCTGCTCGCAAGGCCGGGCGGCCGTCGCTGCCCGCCTGTTCGACTCCCCGCGACGAGCGTCGCACAGTATGCCGCACGGGTACTCCTTCCCGCGGGAATATGCCCGAAGCGCTTGTTGGGGTGACAGTACGTCAACCATGCTGTCTGGCAAGGGAGTCACGTTCCGTGACCCTTGCTCTGGCCGTTGTTCTGGCCATGCAGAAAATGGCTACGATCGTGGCCCTCGTGTGGCGCGAGGCTATGTGTCCGCCGGTTCGGATGGTGTGAGCGGTGCAGGTGCTTCATGTGCAGCTGGAGATCCGGCCCGACCCCGCGGAGGTGGGGCGGGCCCGGAGGTGGGCCCGCTCGCGGCTCGCCGGGTCGGGGATACAGGCCGACGAGCCGCTCGCAGAGACGCTGATCCTGCTCGTCTCCGAACTGGTGACCAACGCCGTGGTGCACACCGGCTGTCCGGCCGTGCTGCGGCTGTCCCTGTCCGGGGGAGCGGCGGAGACGACCACCGTGCGCCTCGAGGTCGCCGACACCAGCACCCGGGCCCCGGTGCCCCGCTGTCCGGACGGCGACGCCACGGGTGGCCGCGGCCTTGCTCTCGTCGACGGTCTCGCCGACCGCTGGGGCTGGAGCCGTGAGGGGACGGGCAAGCGGATCTGGTGCGAACTGGACCGCTGCGCACCGTCCGGGGAGGCGGCGGCACCGGCGGCCTGCGGTAGTGAGGCATCGGCGTACAAGGGGCTGGCGTACGAGGCGGTGTAGGGGCGCCACGGGATTACCGCCGCCAACTCTCGCCGGATGGTTGCCGACGCCGGTGCACGGTTGCAGAAAGCGCTGTCACCACCCGGCCGCCAGGAGGCAGTGCGCCGGGCCATGCTTCCGTGCGCGCCCACTGTGAATCAGGCATAACAGGTAAATCACCGTGGTGGTGTTGACGTGGCGTGTCCGTTTGATCACGCTTGTGGTCAGCGATTCGCCGTGAGGGGACGACGAGGGCTCGGGTGACGGAGGCCCTCGACGAGTGTGAGTCGTGCATGTGGCGTCGGCCGGTCCCTTCAGGGTCGAGGGGGGCTCGGGCCGGTACGCCGGAGCCGGATGGCGGCGCGCGGTGCCGTGCTCGGGGCGGGCAAGGGCGCGCCGTCAGCCGGACTCTCCCCGTCGCTCTACAGGACGGCCACCGGAGCGACCGGTGTCCCCGTCGCGCCGACGAAGGGCTCAGGCATCGCCGACAGCAGGAACGTGTAGCGCCCCTCTTCTCCACAGGCTGTGGACAACTTCTCGAGGTTCCAGTTCTGGCCCTGAAGCATCCCCATCTCCACCAGGTCGAGAGCATGCACGGGCAGCCACAAATCCTCTATCTCGGGCGGAAATATCTCAAAGGTGAGCGTGTCGTTGGCGACGGCCGCGACATCGCGCGCGTGGAACCACTCCGGGGTGCGGACGGACAGGCCCGGCGACGGATACCCGTACCCGTGCGTGTCGCCCGCGAGATACACCTGCACCTGGCCGGTCCTCACCGGCACGATGTCCCCGGCGCGCACGCGTGTGCCGGCGAGTTCCTCGGCGGCCTCCAGGTCCTCGGGGGTGACCGCGTGGCCGCCGTCGAGCCGGTCGACGCCCCGCGCGCGTGCGACGTCGAGCAGCACCCCGCGCGAGACGATGTGCCGCGCCTTGTCGATGTCGGAGAACTCGGTGCCGCCGTGCGGGGTGATCGTGCCGGCGGGTCGGCCGTTGTAGAGCTTTCCCGAGTGCGAGACGTGGGTCAGCGCATCCCAGTGCGTGACCGCCTGGAGCCCCATGGTCACGGCGTCGTCGCTGCACGCGACCGTCCCCGGGCCGAAGATCTCCTGATTGATCTGCACCATCACGTGCAGCGGATTGACCCGCCCCGGAATCATGTCGGTCTGCACGCCGTCCTGCTTCAGGGGGAGGGCGAGCGGCACGCGCCGCCCGGTCCGCACGCACGCCGCCGCCTCCCGGACGACCTCGTCGGTGATCAGGTTCAGGGTTCCGATCTCGTCGTCGGCTCCCCAACGGCCCCAGTTGTTCACGCGCTTGGCGATGTCGTGGAACTCGTCCGGCAGTGACATCTCGGTCCTCCCCGGGGCTTGTCTCCGGCTGTCCGGCCGGACATAGAATCTAACGGTCCGTCAGAAACCACGGGAAGGGGCCGGGCGTGGGGAACTTCTTGGCAGGCAAGGTCGTCGCCGTGACGGGCGCGGGGCGGGGGATCGGACGGGCGGTCGCGCTGGCCGCGGCGGCCGAGGGTGCGCGCGTGGTCGTCAACGACTACGGCGTGTCGGTCGACGGCGCCTCCCCGGCCGGCGAGGTCGCCGAGGCCGTGGTCAAGGAGATCGAGGCGGCCGGCGGGGACGCGGTCGCGGTGGCCGACGACGTTTCGGCCATGGCGGGCGGGCAGCGCGTGGTCGACGCGGCCCTGTCGTCGTACGGACGGCTGGACGGTGCGGTGTGCGTCGCCGGGATCCTGCGCGAACGGATGCTGTTCAACATGTCCGAGGAGGAGTGGGACCCGGTGGTCGCCACCCACCTCAAGGGCACGTTCACCGTGTTCCGCGCCGCCTCCGCGGTGATGCGGCAGCAGCGCTCGGGCACCCTGATCGGTTTCACCAGCGGCAACCACCAGGGCTCGGTCTCCCAGGCCAACTACAGCGCGGCGAAGGGCGGGATCATCTCCCTCGTCCGCAGCGCCGCGCTCAGCCTGCACAAGTACGGCGTGACCGCGAACGCGGTGGCCCCGGTGGCCCGTACGCACATGTCGGCCAGGCCGTCCTCCTCGGCGTTCCCCCGGCCACGGCCGAGGCGTCCTTCCTCGTCTCCTCGATGTACCTCGACAAGGCCATCCTGGGCTGCCGCTACGGCTCCTCCCGCCCGCAGCGGGACATCGCCCTGTACGCCGAGCTGTACCGCACGGGCCGGCTCCTCCCCGACGAGCTGGTCACCGAGACCTACCCCGTCGAGGACTTCGAGAAGGCGAGGGCGGACGGGGAGGCGGGCCGGGTCGCGCGCGGGGTGCTGACCTTCTAGGCCCTGCTTCCCAGGGCCTGCTTCCTGGACGCTGCTTCCGGTTCCCTGACGCTGCTTCCGGCCCGGAACGTCCGGCGGTACGCCGTCGGGGTCACCCCGAGCGCCGCCTGCAGGTGCTGTCGCATCGACTGGGCCGTACCGAAGCCGGCGTCACGGGCCACCTGGTCGACGGAGAGGTCGGTGGACTCCAGCAGGTGCCGCGCCCGCTCCACCCGCTGCTGGGTGAGCCACTGGCCGGGGCTGACCCCGACCTCCTCGCGGAACCGCCGGGTGAAGGTCCGTACGGACATGGACTCCTGCGCGGCCATGTCGCGCAGCTGGATCGGCTCGTGGAGCCGTCCCAGGGCCCACGCCCGCGCCCCGGTCGTGGTCGCCTGCTGCGGATCCGGCACCGGCCGGTGGATGTACTGCGCCTGTCCACCGTCCCGGTGCGGCGGTACGACGGTCCGCCGCGCCACTTCGTTGGCGACCGCGGTCCCGTGGTCGCGCCGCACGATGTGCAGGCACAGGTCGATCCCGGCCGCGACCCCCGCCGAGGTCAGCACGTCCCCGTCGTCGATGAACAGCACGTCCGCGTCGACCTTGATCTGCGGAAACAGCCGCTGGAAGTGCTCGGCGTCGGCCCAGTGCGTGGTGGCCGGCCGTCCGTCGAGATACCCGGCGGCGGCCAGCACGTACACGCCGGTGCAGATGGACGCGAGCCGCGTGCCGGGCCGGATGTGCGCGAGCGCGGCGGCCAGCTCCTCGGTCAGCCTGCCCTCCTCGTAGAGCGGACCGAGTTCGTACGACGCCGGGACGATCACGGTGTCGGCGGTGGCCAGGGCCTCCGGCCCGTGCGCGACGTGGATCGAGAAGTCGGCGTCCGTCTCGACCGGCCCCGGCGGCCGGACGGAACAGGTGACGACCTCGTACAGGTGCCGCCGCTGGGCGTCCCTGGGGCGCCCGAAGATGCGGTGCGGGATGCCCAGCTCGAAGGGGAGCAGCCCGTCGAGGGCGAGCACGACGACGCGGTGTGGGCGGAAACCCGTGGCCGTATGCATGGCCCGATCCTAACGAATGCTGTCCTTCGGGCCACTCGATCGAAGAGATCGCCGGCCGGAAGCTCTATGGCGTGACCCAGACAACCGAAGCCGCCACGACCCCAGGGGAAACCGAGCCCACCCGCCCGACCCGCCCGCGGCGGAGCCGCATGACGTCACTGCACCGCGCCTGGTTCGTCGCCGCCGTCACCTTCGTGACGATCATCGGCGCCGCAGCCTTCCGCTCCCTGCCGGGTCTGCTCATCGACCCCCTGCACCAGGAGTTCGGCTGGTCACGCGGCACGATCGGCGCCGCGGTCTCGCTCAACCTTGCGCTGTACGGGCTCACCGCCCCCTTCGCCGCCGCGCTGATGGACCGCTTCGGCATCCGCCGCGTGGTCGCCGTCGCGCTGACCGTGATCGCGGCGGGCTCGGGCCTGACCGTGTGGATGACGGCGGCCTGGCAGCTCTGGCTGTGCTGGGGTCTGCTGGTCGGCCTCGGCTCCGGCTCGATGGCGCTGGCCTTCGCGGCGACGGTGACCAACCGCTGGTTCACCGAGCGGCGCGGCCTGGTCAGCGGCATCCTCACCGCCGCCTCCGCCTCCGGCCAGCTGATCTTCCTGCCGATCCTGTCCTGGACGGTCGAGTCGCACGGCTGGCGCCCGGCGGCGGTCACGGTGGCGCTGGCGGCCCTCGCCGTCGTCCCCTTCGTGTGGCTGCTGCTGCGCGACCACCCGGCGGACGTGGGCCTGAAACCGTACGGTGCACAGCAGTTCGTACCGAAGCCCGAGCCGATACCCGGCGCCGCCCGCCGCGCGCTCACCGTGCTGTTCTCGGCGGTGCGCACCGGCCCCTTCTGGCTGCTGGCCGGCACCTTCGCGATCTGCGGCGCCTCCACCAACGGCCTGATCCAGACCCACTTCGTGCCCGCCGCCCACGACCACGGCATGCCCATCACGGCGGCGGCCTCGCTGCTCGCGGTGATCGGCGTGTTCGACGTGGCCGGCACGGTGGCGTCCGGCTGGTTCACCGACCGCCTCGAACCGCGCCGCCTGCTCGCGGTGTACTACGCGCTGCGCGGCATCTCGCTGCTGTTCCTGCCGATGCTGCTGGCGCCGAGCGTCCATCCGCCGATGATCTTCTTCATCGTCTTCTACGGCCTCGACTGGGTGGCCACCGTCCCGCCCACCCTCGCCCTGTGCCGGGAGCAGTACGGCGACGACAGCGCGATCGTCTTCGGCTGGGTGCTCGCCTCCCACCAGGTCGGCGCCGCGCTCGTCGCCTACCTCGGCGGGGTCGCCCGCGACGTCTTCGGCTCGTACGACATGGTCTGGTACGCCTCCGGCGCCCTGTGCGCGGCGGCGGCCCTGATAGCGCTGGTCATCCGGCGGCGGCCTGCGGGTGGCCTTGGCTTGAGGGGGGTGAGGGGCTGAGGGAGCTGAGGGGGTTGAGGGGGTTGAGGGGCCTCGGGCCTGAGGGGGCTGACGAGCCTGACCGGCGTGGAGGCCTGGGAGCCTGGGGGCCCGGAGGTCTGGGGATCTGAAGGCCAGGAGATCTGGAGGCCAGGAGGCCAGGAGGCCAGGAGATCTGGAGGCCAGGAGATCTGGAGGCCAGGAGGCCAGGAGGCCAGGAGATCTGGAGGCCAGGAGGCCAGGAGGCCCGGAGGCCCGGAGGTTTGAGCCTCAGTCTTGGTCGTCGCCGAGCCGGGTGAACCGCCCCCGGTGGAAGACCAGCGGGCTGCCGTCGCCGTCGCCGGTGCCGAGCGCGCCCACCCGGCCCACGACGATGAGGTGGTCGCCGCCGGTGTGGACGGCGTGGATCGTGCAGTCGATCCAGGCGACGGCGTCCGCGAGGCGCGGGGCCCCGGACACCGGTGCCCGGTCGTACGCGACCCCAGCGAATTTGTCCGCGCCGCTCACCGCGAAGGCGCGGCACAGGGAGCCCTGGCCTTCGGCCAGGACGTTGATGCAGCAGACGCCGACGCGGGCGATGCGCGGCCACGTCGTCGACGTACGGCCGACCATGAAGGCGACGAGGGGTGGGTCGAGGGAGAGGGAGGTGAAGGACTGGCAGGCGAAGCCGACGGGGGAGCCCTCCCGGTCGGCGGGCGGTGCCGTGACAACGGTCACGCCGGTCGCGAAGTTCCCCAGGACCCGCCGGAACTCCCCCTGTTCGACGGGGGCCCGCTCGTCCTCCCGCACGCACCGCAACTCCGGGCGCGGCAGCGCCTGGACGGGCTGCCCGAGCGGAGCGGTCCCGGCCGACCTGAGGTAGCGGACGGCGGCCTCCGCCGTCCCTGCCTGTCCCATCACGCCCCCCCATCGAAGCTGACGGTGCGTCAGATAGGAAGCGCCGTCGTCATGTTGATCTCCTGCGCGGCGGCCTCGGCGGCGAAGGCGGTGGCACGGTCGGTGTCGAGGGAGGCGTTCACGAGCTGCTTGGTGAGCGCGAGGGCGCGGGTCGGACCGGCGGCGAGGCGCGCGGCCCAACTCGCGGAGTGTGCTCCGCCGCGTCCACCAAGTCCTGCACGAGCTTGTCGCTCAGCGGCGGGAACGGCCCGGTGACAGGACAGATCAGCACCCCGACCTCCGGGCCCCCGAGGATGGCATCGATGATCTTCCGGCCACGCCAGTCCCCGACCGGATGGCCGCCGTTGTCGACGGGGTCGGCGACGCTCAGGTACTCCGGTATCCACTGGTGCAGCTCGGCCTGCCTGGCCTCGGACAGGACCGGCAGCCTGAGCCCCGCCGCGGCGGCCAGGTCGGCGACGTGCGCGCCCGTGCCGCCCGAGATCGAACAGACGACGACCCCGTCGGCGCGAGGGGGCCTGGCGCGCGCCAACAGGGCAGCGGTGTCCTGAAGCTCGTCGAGTCCGTCGACCCGGATGACGCCAATCCAGTTCGCCCACGTCGGCCGCCCGGCCGTGGACGGCGGGCCCGGTCCGCCCCTCCCCGCACGCGATGACCCGGGCCCGGCGGGAGTCGGTGGTGAGGGTGCCGTGGGTTGATCCAAGCATCGTCCGCCCGCTCCTGTCGTGACAGCCAAGTAACTGACGCACTGTCAGATTAATGAACTGACGCGACGTCAGGAACGGCTGGGCAGGCAAAGTTGCGCGCTGGGCGGGCGGGGCCGGTCGGTCGGGGGCCGGTCGATCGGGGGCCGGTCGGTCCGGGGCCCGTCGGTCGGGGGCCGGTCGGCCGGGCCGCGCCCTCAGGCCGGCAGGTGGGACACCTGACGGTCGGTTTCCCTCGTGCTCAGGCCGGCAGGCGGGACACCTGGCGGTCGGCGTCCCTCGCGTTCGCCTTCGCGACGGCCTTCGCGATCTTCTCCGCGTCGATCGCCAGCTCGCGGAACATGCCGCTGATGGGGTTGGTGAAGCCGGTGAAGTACAGGCCGGGCGCGTTGTCCGGGGTGCGGGCGCCGTGGACGACTGGCTTGCCGCGGGCGTCCAGCACGCCGAGGTGACCGACCAGGCCCTCCAGGGCGCGGACATAGCCGGTGGCGGCGATGACGGCGTCCGGCTCGATCCGGCTGCCGTCGGCGAGGACGACCTTGCCGTCATCGAAGCCGTCGACGGCGGCCACGACCTCGACCCTGCCGTTGCGCACGGCGTCGATGAGGCCGACGTCCTGGACGGGGATCGAGCCCTCGTTGACCCGCGAGTACAGGCCGGTGTCGGGGCGCGGCAGGCCGTGCGCCGACAGGTCCGGCACGCTCAGCTTCGCCAGTGGCTTGGCGAGCCGGTCGACGAGCCCGACCGGCAGCCGCCGTACGAGCACGCCCGTGTACTGCGCGGCCCAGCCGGCCGTCGACCGCCGCACGATGTGCGGGGCGGTGCGCACGGACAGCCGTACCCGTGAGGCCCCGCCCTCCACCAGGTCGACGGCGATCTCGGCACCGGTGTTGCCGACACCGACGACGAGGACGTCACGGCCCGCGTAGGGCTGGGGGTTGCGGTATGCGGACGCGTGCAACAGTTCGCCCGTGTAGGTCCCGCGGCCCGGCCAGTCGGGCACGTGGGGCGTGTGGTTGTAGCCGGTGGCGACGACGACCGCGCCACCGGTCAACTCCCGCCCGCCGGTGGCGTGCAGCAGCCAGCCGGTGCCGTCGGGTGTGCGCTCGATACGGGAGACCTCGACGCCGGTCACGATCTCCAGCTCGTGGTGCTCGGCGTACTTCTCCAGGTACCGGACCACGTCGTCCCGCGACACCCACCGCCCGAACCGCCGCGGCATCGGCAGCCCCGGCAGGCCCGACAGACGCCGGGTGGTGTGCAGGTGCAGCCGGTCGTAGTGGCGCCGCCAGGACGCTCCGACCCGGTCCGACTTCTCCAGCACGACGGCACGTATCCCCCGCGCGCGCAGCGCGTACGCCGCGGAAAGCCCGCCCGGGCCGCCGCCGATGACGTAGACGGGGCGGTCGGTGGGGTTCGGAGCGTCGGGGGGTGCGGGTGCTGAGGAGTCGGCCATGAGCGGGAGCGTAATCACACACCCGGTTGATGGGTCTCGGTCAAGACCGGAATTGGTTGCGGATTGATCACGGCTGTGGGAGGAGTAGGTGGGATCGGTGGCGCAGGGAGCCCGGATGTGCAGAAACGCCGCGAGGCCGGGCCCGGATGCGCGGGGGTCCGGCGACGGGCGTCCCCCTGTTCGGGCGGAGGCGAGAACTTGGGGGAGGGTGGGCGGCGTCCGATGCAGGGGTCGGGGCGCCGCCGTCTTGCGCGAGGCGTAGGGCTGCCACGAAACTGACGTACCGTCAGATCCCGGTGGTGGCAGGAGAGTCCATGGACACGATCTGGCTCACCGGTGCGCAGTGGCTGGCCGTGCTGCGCATCGGGCTCGGGCTGTGGTGGCTGGAGAGTTGGCGGCACAAGGACAAGAAGGTCTGGTTCGAACGCGGCACCGGGATCGCGTGGTCGGCGGACGTCGCCACCAAGCACCGCTGGAACGCCGTCCGGTCCGGCTTCGACGTGGTCGTCGCACCTCGGCCGCGGACGATGGCGTACGTGGTGGTGTACACGGAGCTCGCGCTGACACTGGCATTGGTGCTGGGCTTCCTGACACCGGTCGCGCTGGTCGGGGGCCTGCTGCTCAACCTCCTGTACTTCACCCTCATGATCCACGACTGGGCCGAGCAGGGGCAGAACTCGATGATGGCCTTGATCTCGGTGGTGGGTCTGGTTCGGGATGTCGTGGCAGGCGTGGTCGGTGGACAGTGCGGTGGGGTGGTTCGGGTGATGGGCGCGGGTGGTTCCGGTGGGTGGTTCGGGTGGTGACGCCTCCGGTGACGGCCCGCTTCGATCTGCCGGAGGCCGATGCCTTCACCAGGACGTACTGGGACGCTGCGGCTGAGGGGCGCCTGCTGGTGCGGCGCTGCGGGGCGTGCGGGCAAGCGCACCACTATCCGCGGGAGTTCTGCCCCCACTGCTGGAGCGAGGACGTGACCTGGGAGGCCGTGAGCGGGCGGGCGACCCTGTACACCTGGTCCGTCGTCCACCGGAACGACCTCCCGCCCTTCGGGGAGCGGACGCCGTACGTCGCTGCCGTGGTCGAGCTCGCGGAGGGGCCTCGGATGATGACGGAGGTCGTGCGGGGGGACGGGGCGGGGGAGCTTCGGGTGGGGATGGATCTGGAGGTGGCTTTTCGAGAGGCCGGGGAGTTCGTGGTGCCGGTCTTCCGGCCGTATTCGGGGGCCCCCGGTCATAGGTGCGGTGTTCAATGAGTCGGTGACTGCCAACCTCCGTGACCCCAAGATCCTTTCGTCGGCGCGGATAGAAGGGCAGGGGCTGCGTCAGCGCACCTGGGACCCGGAGTCCGATGCCGACGTCGAGGCGTGGCTGCGCGGGAACACCGATCCGGAGTTCCGGCGGTGGAACACACCGATCACCCCGATCACGGACAGGGCCGGCGCCCGCGACGCGCTCCGGGTGCGGGCGGCGCGTGCACTGGAGGGCTCGGGGGCGTCGTTCCTGATCGCGGACGCGGAGAGCGGTACGAACCTCGGGCACATCGGCGTCAACGAGATCAGGCCGTACCTGGCCGTCGCGCGGATCGGGTACTGGGTGCTGCCCGAGGCCCGCGGGCGGGGGGTGGCCACTCGGGCTCTGGGGCTGGTTGCGCGCTGGGGCTTACGGAACTGGGGCTGCACCGGCTGGAGTTGGACCACGCCGTCGGGCACGAGGTCTCCTGCCGGGTGGCGGAGAGGTGCGATCTGGGGGTGCCGTCGGGCCGCCTGCTGCTCGGCGATCGTCGTGCTTCCGCGGGCCGCGTCAAGGGCGCTCCCTCCGGCCGCGTCGCCTGCGGCGATCGCCTGCGGCCGCCCCCTGACCCGGCCCGCTCCAGCACGGGAGAGAAGCGTGCGGGCGGCCGGAAGGGAACGGGTCCCTCACTCGGGTGGCGGTGAGGTCGGTGCGCGGTGGGCCTGCGCCGACGGGCACGCTCGCGGCCGGCGGCCACGCCGGGTGGGCTGGCGGTTTGCGGTTGCGGACGGTGGGGTGCGGACGGTGGGGGGGGGTGATCCGGCGCTAGTGGCAGATTTGGGCCAGGCAGGGGCGTCATGTCCTGCGTTTCTGTGGGTTCGGTTGGCCCGGATCTGCCCATAGCCGTCAGCGTCGGCCGTCAGGGCCAGAGGAGTTCGCGGGTCCAGCCGTCGGCCGTACGGCGGTAGAGAAGGCGTACGTGGCGGCGGCGGGCGTCGCCCTGGAAGAACTCGACCTCCTCCGGCTGGAGGCGGTAAAGGGTCCAGGAGGGCACCTCGGTGTCCGGCTCGCGCTGCGCCTGCTCCCAGGCTGCCCCGGAGGCCTGCGCCAACTCGTCGAGGGAGGCGAGGACTTCGCTCTGGTGGCCGGTGAGGGCGGCGGCCAGGGCGCCCGCCGAGCGGGCGTGCAGGTCTGACTGGGCCTGCTCGGGCGGAGCGACCGTGACCGGGCCGCGGACTCGCACCTGACGGCCCTGGACCGGCCAGTAGAAGCCGAGGGCCGCATACGGGTGGGCGGCGAGGTGGCGGCCCTTGCGGCTGCCGGAGTGCGTGGCGAAGGACCAGCCGGTCGCGTCGGCGCCGTGCAGCATCACGATCCGGACGTCCGGGTGGTTCTCCTCGTCCGTCGTCGCGAGGGACATGGTGTGCGGTTCCGTCTGGCCGGCCGCCACCGCCTCCGCGAACCACGTCGTGAAGAGGGGGAGGGGGGCCGTGGGTGCGGTGGCGGGGTCCAGTGGGGGCAGGTCGGTGACCTCCGGGTCCCACACCCGCAGTGACCTCAGCAGCTCGTGAAGATCCGTCTCCATGACCCGAGTATCACTCGACGTGGCGGCAGAGCTGCGCCAGCAGGACGCCGTGCAGCAGTTCCGCGTCCACGAACTCCCCGACCTCCGGCGGGCCCGATCGCCAGCTCAGCGGGTAGGTGTTTCCCTCCGGCGCCGGTACGCCGATGTACGCGTCCCGCGTCGACCTCCCGAACCGGCGCGCCCCGGGTGGCCAGTCGTGCTCCGCGCTCTCGCCGGGTGCCAGGAGGAAGTACGTCCACCGGCACCCCTTCACCTCACGTACGACGGGACCGGGGCGGCCGTCGGTGAGCGAGGAGAGGTGGTGCAGCACGGCTTCCCCGCCTACGCCGCACACCCGGATCGCATCGAAGTGGACTCCTGCCAGGCGGAGTTGGAGACCGGCTCTGGGGACCCAATTCGGGGTGAGTTTCTCCGTCATGACTACGAGCGTGACTGTGACTGCGTAGCGTGACCAGACGGACACGGTCCACATTGCCGGTTGCGGGGAGGAAGGTGGTCGTTGTGGGGGCGAAGGCGGAGATTTCCGTGGGGCGGCGAGTGGTGGGGGACCTGCTGCGCATCCATCGAGTGAGGCTCGATCTCACGCAGAAGGAGGCAGGAGACCGGCTGCACGTGTCCGAGTCGTGTTTCGGCTCGTACGAGCGCGGTGAGCGGATCCCGCCGATGGAGTTCCTGAGGGACGCGGACGAGGCGCTCGATGGGCGGGGTGCGTTCCTCGCGTGCATCGAGATGATGGAGGAGGAGAAGTACCCGCCCAGCTTCCTGAGCTGGGTACGGATGGAGCGGAACGCGCTCGTGATCAACGCGTACGAGACGATGCTCGTTCCTGGGCTGCTCCAGACGGAGGCGTATGCGCGGGCCTTGTATGAAGCGCGACGACCTGCCTTCACTGAGGAGGAGGTGGAACGGCACGTCCAGGCTCGCTTGGAGCGGCAGTCGGTGCTGAGGCGCAACTCGCCGCCGTACGCCGGGTATGTCATCGAGGAGTCCGTGCTGGCACGGGCGCTCGGCAGTTTGGGAGTGCTGAAGGAGCAGTTGCAGCACTTGCTGGAATCCATCCGGAGAATGAAGCACCTGACGGTCCAGGTGATGCCTACTGTGCGGCATACGCACGCGGGGCTGAACGGGCCGATGCAGCTCATGAGCACCGAGGAGGGGCGCAATCTGGTGTTCGTGGAAGCCCAGGGCGGCAGTAAGTTGATCCACAAGCCGGAGCAGGTGAGCGGTTTGTTCGACCTCTTCGGCATGCTGCGGGCGCAGGCGCTCACACCCGAGGAGTCTGCAGCACTCATCGAAAGAAAGGTGGAACAGCTGTGAACACGACCGAACTGGCCTGGTTCAAGTCGAGCTACAGCAACAACGAAGGCGAGGCCTGCCTCGAGATAGCCACCACCCCCGAAGTCATCCACATTCGCGACTCCAAAGACCTCCGAGCCGACGCGCCCACCCTCGCCGTCACCCCCACCACCTGGGCCGCCTTCCTCCGTACCGTCCGTTAGCGGCCCAGCACCACCGTTCCGGACGAGCAGAACCAGCCCCCCGTCCCGGAGGCCACCGCCAGCTGGGGGAGGGAGCCGTCGGGGCGGTGGACCTGGCGTTCGCCGGCCTCGCCGCGCAGTTGCCGTACGGCCTCCACCAGCAGGAACAGGCCTCGCATGCCCGGGTGCTGGGCCGACAGCCCCTCACCGTCGGTGTTCACGGGGAGTTCGCCGCCCCGCACCAGCAACCGCCCCTTTCCCATGAACGCTCCGCCCTCGCCCTTTCCGGAGAAGCCGAGGTCTTCGAGGGTCACCAGGGTCATGTACGTGAAGGTGTCGTAGATCTCCGCGAGGTCGATCTCCTGCGGCTGTACGCCGGCCCGCTCGAACGCCAGCCGACCGCTCACCGCCGCCGGTGAGACCGTTAAGTCCGGCCACTCGGACATGGTGGTGTGCGATACGTGCTCCCCCGTCCCGAGCACCCACACCGGCGCCGTGCGGCAGTCCCGTACGTACTCCTCGGCGGCCAGCAGGACCGCCGCGCCGCCGTCGGAGCGAATGCAGCAGTGGAGCTTGGTGAAGGGGTCCGCGATCATCGGGCCGGACAGGACGTCGTCGACCGTGATCGGGGAGCGGAACATCGCCCCGGGGTTCAGCGCCGCGTTCGCCCGGGCCTGGACCGCCACCTGCGCCAGCTGTTCCAGTGTGGTGCCGTGTTCGTGCATGTGGCGGCGGGCCGCCATCGCGTACTTGGCGATCAGCGTGTGACCGTAGGGCGCCTCGAACTGGAGCGGGCCGCGGTTGCCGAAGGAGAGGGTGCCCGTGCGGCGGCCCGCCTTGATGTCCGCGCGAGCTGTGGAGCCGTAGACGAGGAGTACCGCGTTCGCGTGGCCGGCCGCTATCGCGTCCGTTGCGTGGGCTGCCATGACCTCCCAGGTCGAGCCGCCCACCGACGTGGAGTCGACCCAGGTGGGGCGAAGGCCCAGGTATTCGGCCACCTCGGCGGGGGCCAGGGTGCCCAGGCCCGCCGAGGCCAGGCCGTCCACGTGGGTGCGGTCCAGGCCCGCGTCCGCCAGGGCGCGGCGGGCGGCCTGGGCGTGCAGGGTGTACGGGGTCGCGTCGTCCACGCGGCCGCAGTCGGAGAGGGACACGCCGACCACGGCCACCTTCCGGCTCCCAGTCGTCATGAATCTGACGGTACATCAGATATGGAGAAGGGTGGCAGGGCTTGCGCTCTGGGCATTCGGGCCTGCTCCCCCTAACATGACGGCCCGTCAGATCCGGAGGGAGAGCCATGGACGCCCGCTTCACCGCCGAGCAGGACGAGATCCGACGCACCCTGCGCGAGCTGCTGCACAAGCGCTGCGGGGTGGAGGAGGTGCGCGCCGCCGTCGACACCCCCGCCGGGTGCGACCCCGCCCTCTGGACCGCCCTCGCCAAACAGCTCGGCCTGCCCGGGCTCGCCCTCCCCGAGGCGTACGGCGGTGTGGGGTGCTCGGTCACCGAGCTCGCCCTCGCCTGTGAGGAGACGGGGCGGGCGCTGGTTCCCTCGCCGCTGCTCGCGACCTCGGTTCTCGCCGGGCCGCTGCTCCTGGCCCTCGGCATCGCCGTTCAGCGCGCCGAGCTGCTGCCCCGCATCGCCGCCGGGACGCTCACCGCCGCCCTTGCCGTGCCCGGCTCCGCGCTCGCTACCGCGCTGGCCTGACCTGCGGCAATGACGGCGACTGGGCCGGGGGTGGCCGTGCGGGCGGGGTGCAGGCGCGGCGGGACGAAGATGGCTGGCGGTTGTACGGGCAGGTCGATCAGGTGTTTGACGGGCATCGGGCGGAGCTGCTCGTCGTCGCCGCCCATCCCGGTGGGTTCGCCCGGTCGCACACGTTGCTCTTCCTCGTACCGGGGGATGCGGCCGGGATGGTGCGGGTGCGGCAGACCTCCCTTGATGCGACCCGGGCCCAGGGGCGGGTGCAACTCCGGGACGTGCGGGCCGAGTTGCTGGGCGAGGAAAGCGTGGACGTGCTCGGTGCTCTTGCCGGTGCCGGTGATGCTGCCGCCGCCGTTCTGGCCTGTGAGGCCGTGGGGGCCGCCGACCGGGTGCTGGAGCGGACGGTCGAGTACGTCAAGCAGCGGGAGCAGTTCGGGCGGGCCGTCGGGTCCTTCCAGGCCGTCAAGCACCGGCTGGCCGACGTCTACGTCCAGGTGCAGGCCGCCCGCTCGGCCGCCTACTACGCCGCCTGGGCCACGGCCCATGAATCGGGAGGTGTGGCGGGTAGCGCCTCGCTGGAAGGGTGGTGGCGGGAGACGGGCGGGAGGGTCGGGGGGCTCGCCCTCGCGCAGGCTCTGGAGGCGTTGCGGGTCGCCGCGGGCGAGGCGATTCAGCTGCACGGTGGGATCGGGTTCACCTGGGAACACGAAGCTCACCTGTACTTCAAGCGGGCCGCGGGGGACGAGTTGCTGTTCGGGCCCGTGCACCGGTTGCGGGCGTATGCGGCGGACGTGGCCGGGAGCATCGAGCGGCGGGAGGTGGGGGTGTGATGGCGGGCCTCGGTGTGCGGGCGGTGCAGAAGGTGTCCTCCACGCGGGCCTTCGCCCGCGTGGCCCCGCACGTGGTTCCCGCGCTGGACCGTGCCGTCCATCGGCTCACGCGCGGGAAGGTGCTGATCAGCGCCCAGATGCTGCCGGGCGTGATCCTCACGTCCACCGGGGCCCGGAGCGGGCTGCCCCGGCGTACGCCGCTTGCCTGCATGCCGGAGGACGGCGGGCGGAGCTGGGTCCTGGTCGGATCCAACTTCGGGCGGACCGGTCACCCCGCCTGGACCCACAACCTCCTCGCCCGTCCCGACGCCGGGATCAGCTGGAAGGGCGAGGACATTCCCGTGCGGGCTCGGCTGCTGGAGGGTGAGGAGCGGGCGGCCGCCTGGAAGGCCGTGCTCGCCTTCTGGCCGCCGTATGCCACCTATCAGGCGCGGGTGGAGCGGGAGATCCGGCTCTTCCGGATCGTGTGGAGGTGACTACAGGGGTCGCCAGGCGTTCTGCCGGCAGGAACGCGCCTACGCCCAGCAACGCCGCCCCCGACGTGCTCGTGACCGCCCGGGGCGCCGCCAGGGGGTCCCCCTGCTCAAGCGAAGCCGAGAGCTTGGCCGTGAGCTTGGGGGAGGGCGCGCAGGACCGCGCGGGCCGGCGTGCCGACCGTGAGGTGGACGGCCGCGCGGCACGCCATGTGCAGCTGGCCGAGGGTGGCTGTCTGCACGGGCACGAGGGCGGGCGCGCCCCGCGTGGTCAGGAACTGGGGGAGGACCGACAGGTGGAGCAGGAGGCCCTTGGGGTTCAGGCCGCTGATCGTGGCGCCGCGGAGAAAGACGCGGGGCCCGTGGCGGCGAGCGGCTCGTCGGTCGTCCCCGGTGTGGCCGGCCTGCGCAGCACTCCCCAGCCCAGCCACGCCAGGTATCCGGCGCCCGTCACCGTCAGTGCCGTGAGCAGCTGCGGCGTGCCGGCGACCAGGACCGCCAGTCCGGCGACCGCCAGCAGCGTGCGCAGCGCGTAGCCGGCGACCAGGCCCGCCACCGCCACCGTCACCGAGCGCTCCCGCAGTCCGGCCGCGATCGCGTACGCCCAGTCGGCGCCCGGCACGCAGATCAGCAGGAAGTCGACGGCGAGAAAGGAAATGAGCGTTCCGGAGTGCATGGTGGGAACATTAAGCGCGATTGCCGCCAAAGCTTCCTTAAGTTTGCCCGTGATCGCTGTTTCGGGGGGAGAATCTTCTTCGTGGACGACGTGGACAGGAAGATTCTTGCCGAGCTGCAGCAGGACGGGCGGCTGACCGTGACCGAGCTGGCCGGGCGGGTGCGGCTCAGCGTCTCGCCGTGTCATCGGCGGCTGCGGGAGCTGGAGCGGTCGGGGGCCGTGCGGGGATACCGGGCCGTGGTGGACCCGGCCGCCGTGGGGCTGACCTTCGAGGTCCTGGTCTTCGTCTCCATGCGGCAGGAGGACCGGGACACGGTCGCCGAGTTCGAGCGGGCGGTCAGCGAGGTGGAGCACGTACTGGAGGCGCAGCGGCTCTTCGGGGACCCGGACTATCTGCTGCGGGTCGCCACCGCCGACCTCGCCGCCTTCCAGCGGCTCTACGACGAGCGGCTCGCCACCCTGCCGGGTGTGCAGCGGCTGACGTCCACACTGGTGATGAAGCATGTCGTCAAGGACCGGCCGCTGCCCGCCTAGCAGACGGAGCCGCACAGCGCAGCAGGCGGCGGTCCACTCGGGTGGACCGCCGCCTGCCTGACAGGACTTGGGGCCTCGAAAAGGGCTGGGGAGCCGAGGTGCGGGCTATCTCGTCGGCTTCCTGCCGGTGATGCCCAGGTACACCAACAATGCCAGGTTCGGCTTGAGTTCGGCCTGCTTCACACCGTAGGAGGTGAAGCCCTTCTGGTGCGAGGCGACCGCCGCGAGCATCGCGACCAGCGAACCGGCGATCGCGGCGGGATTCACGTCCTTGTCGACCCTTCCCTTGGACTGGAGTTCGGCGACCGCGTCCGCCAGGGAGTTGTTCACCGAGTTAAGGATCTTCATCCGGATCTTGTAGAAGCGTTTGTCGCCCTCGGCCGCCCCGAGGTCGACCACGCGCAGGATCGCGTCATGCTTGCGCCAGAACTCCAAGAACCCGTCCACGAGTTCCTGCGCCGTCTGCCAGCCGGCCTTGCCGACCCACGACCGACCCTCGAGCAGCTCGGTCAACCCGGCGCCCTCGGCGGCCATTTGCTCGGCAATCTCCAGGACGGCGCCCTCGACGTCCGGGAAGTACTGGTAGAAGGTCGCGGGCGAAGTGCCCGCCTTCCGAGCGACATCGATGACTTTGACGTCCCGGTACGGGGAGGAGCTGAGCATCTCGCTGAGGCAGTCGAGCAGCTTCTGCCGGGTCGCCTGCCCACGTCGGCCGGCCACGCGGCCGTCGACGGTACGCACTTGTCCTGTCATGTCGTCAGCTTACCGAGGGGTGATGGGAGCGCGATTCGGCCGACTGCAAATGGGGTGCACGGGGGCTGAGGGGCTGGTGTGCCTGGTCTGCGGGCCGCACGAGACCCGGTTACTTTGACGGCATGGCCGAAAACAGGGCATCCGCGTACACAGAGGGCGTCTGCTGCTGGGTGGACGCGCAGCTTCCCGACGTCGAGGCGGGCAAGCGTTTCTACGGTGAGCTCTTCGGGTGGTCCTTCGACGAGCAGCCGGCATACGGCAGCTCCGTATGGGCGCGGCTGGACGGCGAGCCCGTCGCCGCGCTCGCACCCAAGACGGACGGCCGGATGCCCACCGTCTGGACCGTGTACTTCGCCACCCCGGACGCCGAGGCGCTGGCCGAGCGGATCCGGGCGCACGGTGGGCAGGTCGTCACGGCGCCCATGCCGGTCGACGGCCTGGGCACGATCGGCCTCGCCGCCGATGCCGAGGGCGCCGTCTTCGGTCTGTGGCAGCCGGGCAGCCACACGGGTTTCGGCCGGCGCCATGCGGTGGGCACCTTCGTCTGGGCCGAGCTGTACGCCCGCGACACCGATGCCGCCAACGCCTTCTACGGCGGCCTCTTCCACGACGCCCTCTTCGGTCCGGACGCCGAGCCCGACTTCGGCCGCGCCCCCGTCTCCGACGTCTTCCCGCCCGAGATGCCGCCCCATTTCCTCGTCCACTTCCGGGTCGAGGACTGCGAGGCCGCCCTCGGCACCGTCGGCCGGCTCGGCGGGCGGGTGCAGGTGCCACCCTTCGAGACGTCCTACGGAAACGTGGCCGTCGTCCTCGACAATCAAGGGGCGTCCTTCGCCGTGCTCCAGAGGTGAAAGCCGTCCCCCTGATGGGAAAGAGGGGGATTTGCGGCAGGGCATCCCGATTTGTCGCCGGGTTCGCAACCAGTGCCCCGGACAGGAAGAATCAGGGTGCGTGCCGCCACGGCGGTGCTGTGGTGAGACGCTGCACGGGGTCGCGTACATATGTGGGTGACGCGGCTCGTACGGGGAGGTGGCAGGCAAGTGGTGGATCAGCTGACGCAGCACGATCCGCGGCGGATCGGGCCGTTCGAGGTGCTGGGACGGCTGGGTGCCGGCGGCATGGGGCTGGTCTATCTCGCGCGCTCGGCGTCCGGCCGGCGCGTGGCGATCAAGACGGTGCGCACGGAACTGGCCGAGGACCAGCTGTTCCGCGTCCGTTTCACGCGTGAGGTCGAGGCCGCGCGGGCGGTCTCCGGCTTCTACACGGCCGCGGTCGTCGACGCCGACCCGCGCGCCGCCGTGCCGTGGCTGGCCACCGCCTATGTCCCCGCGCCCTCCCTCGAGGAGATAGTGAACGAGTGCGGGCCCCTCCCGGCCCAGGCGGTGCGCTGGCTCGCCGCCGGCGTCGCCGAGGCGCTGCAGTCGATCCACGGGGCCGGGCTGGTGCACCGGGACCTGAAGCCCTCCAACGTCCTCGTCGTCGAGGACGGCCCCCGGGTGATCGACTTCGGTATCGCCTCCGGCGTCTCGAACACGCGTTTGACGATGACGAACGTCGCCGTCGGCACGCCCGCCTACATGTCCCCCGAACAGGCCAAGGACTCCCGCAGCGTGACGGGCGCGAGCGACGTCTTCTCGCTCGGCTCGACGCTCGTCTTCGCGGCCACCGGCCATGCGCCATTCCACGGGGCCAACCCGGTCGAGACGGTCTTCATGCTCCTGCGGGAGGGCCCCGACCTCGAAGGCCTCCCCGACGAGCTGCGCCCGCTGATCGAGTCCTGCATGCAGATGGAGGCCTCGGCCCGCCCCACGCCGGCCGACCTCCAGGCCCAGCTGGCCCCCCACCTGTTCGGCTCCGGCTCCGACGACAGCGGGACGGCCTCGGCCTGGCTGCCCGAGAAGGCGGTCGCCCTCATCGAGTCGCGCCGCGGCGGCCGCCCGGCCGCGCAGCCCGCCTCCTCCGGCCACCGCAGCGGCGGCCGGGGCACCGTACCGCCCCCGCCGTCGCACGACCCCGTCGTCCCGGCGCCGCCCGTGCCCGCCCCGGTCGGCGCCCCCGACTTCGGCCCCGTGCGGCTGGCCGGCGCCCAGGTCCCGATCGGCCCCGGTCCGCGCGTTGCCGACGCCCGCGCCGCCGCCGTCAAGGCACCCCCTCCGGAGGCCGGCCTGGCCGCTTCCTGGTCCAAGCCCCGCCCCGGTGTCAACGGCGCCGACCCCGCCGTACCGGCCGCGCCGCCCGCGCCCCCGGGGACCGCGTCCGGCTGGCGCCCGTGGCGCTTCCGCATGTCGAACGACGTGTGGGGCACCCCGTCCGTCGTCGACGACCTGGTCTACGTCACCTCCTTCGAGGTGCACGCCCTGGACGTGGCCACCGGCCGCCGCCGCTTCAAGACGCGGGACGTGGCGTGGTCGATGGCGGTCGCCGACGGCCGTGTCCACGCCTCCGACGGGCCCACGCTGTTCGCCCTGGACGCCCGCGAGGGCGTCGACCTGTGGCGGCTGCAGACGGACGCCTGGGTGTACTCGCTCAAGGCCGACCGGGGCACGGTCGTCACCGGCACCCGCGGCGGCGGCGTCCAGGCCTGGGATGCCTCCAACGGCCAGAAGCTGTGGGAGATCACCGGCGCCCAGACCGACTTCGAGTCCCCGGAGGCGGGTCCCGCCGTCCACGACGGCACGGTGTACGTCTGGCAGGACGCCCGGCTGCGCGCCCTGGAGGCCCGCACGGGCGACGAGCGCTGGTCCTACCCCATCGGCGACGCGGCCACCTGCGGCGGCGTGCCGGTACGGTGCACCCCGGCGCCGGACGGCTACGTGTACGTCTCGGCCGGCACGCGCGTCCTCGCCCTCGACGTGGCGACCGGCCACGTCCGCTGGCACTTCGAAGCCCCGGCGGTCTTCCTCTGCCCGCCGGCCTTCGTGCCTGGCCCGGCGGTGACCGGCGGCGGCGTGTACCTCGCCGACTACCTCGGCACGGTCTACGCCCTGGACGCCACCGACGGCCGCGACCGCTGGCGCATCGCGACCGAGTCCCGCGCCTCGATCGACCCGGTCCTGGTCGCCGCGGGCCATGTCCACGTCGGCAGCGGCAAGGGCCTGTACACCCTGGATGCCGTGACGGGCACGCCCAAGTGGCGCTTCCAGGCGGGCGGCGAGATCGTCGGCTCCCCTGCGGTCGCCGAGGGCCGTATCCACTTCGGCTCCACCGACCATCTCCTGTACACCCTCAAGGCCGACGACGGCCGCCTGCGCTGGAAGCTCGCGACCGGCGGCGAGATCACCGGCTCCCCGGTGGTCAAGGACGGGGTCGTGTACGCGTGCAGCAAGGACCGCTGCGTGTACGCCCTGGACGCGGAGAAGGGCACGGGGACGGCCCGTACGTCCTGATGGTGCTGGGTGACGGCCGCCGTACCGGATACACGGAAGGGCTTCGGACGGCGGCCGTCGGTCCTGGTGAGCGGCCCTTTTGTCACCGCTCTCACACGCGACGCTACTCCCCGTACGCAACCCCCGCCACGCGACGCCGACGGCGTCGATAGGGTGATCGCATGAAAATTCGGGGGCGCAGACTCAGGTTCACGGCAGTACTGGCGATCGTGGTACTCACGCTGACGGGCTTCTCACGGGGCCACCACGGCCACAGCAGGCACGGGGGTGGCGGAGGCGGCGGAGGCGGGTGCAGCAGTTCCCGCCAGGACCACGACAGTTCGTCGTCGACGTCGGGCGGCTCGTACGACTCCGGGTCGAGCGACGACGACTCCTACGACGACCCCTACAGCAGTGGAGGCACCTACAACCGGCGGCCCACCTACCGCTCGACTCCCACTGCCTCCAGCGGCACCGGCGAGGGCAAGGGGCTGGAGGACGGCACGGCGAGGCTGGTGAGCTGCGCGACCAAGAAGAAGCCGTACGCGACGGTCGAGGTCAGGAACCCGAACGACCGCAAGGCCACCTTCTCGGTCACGGTCTACTTCATGGACGAGGCCACCGTCGCCGTCGACGACGGCAGCGAGGAGGTCTCGGTGCCCGCCAAGGGCCGCAAGACCGTCAAGGTGACGTTCGACGAGACCTACATCGACGAGCTCGACCACTGCGAGGTCGAACCGAACGCCTCCCTCGCGAGCTGACGGCTCACCGCACCCGGAACGCGCCGGGCCGCCGCGCCGCGAACAGCTCCGCCTGCCGCTCCGCCGGCAGGTTGCCCAGCGCGATGAGGTGCGGCGCCTGCGCGAACGCCGGGGCACGGCCGGCCTCCTTGGCCGCCCACAGCGCCCGCACGGTCCCCTGGACGCCCTGCGCCGGATACCCGGCGATGACGGCGGCACAGTGCAGCGCGGCGCCCAACGCCTCGCCGGGCGCGGTGAGTTCCGACACGAGCCCGATCTCGTGCGCCCGCCGCGCCGAGATCCGCTCCGCCGTGCCCATCAGCATCATCCGCGCGACCTCCCCGTACGGCATCCGGTGCGCCATGAGGACGGACTCGTACGCGCTGACCATCCCGTACGGGGTGTGCGGATCGAAGAAGGCGGCGGTGGTGTCGGCCACGACGAACTCGCTCTCGCCCAGCAGGTAGAAGGCACCCCCGCAGGCCAACCCCTGCACGGCGGCGACGACCGGCTTCCACAGGTCGTTCGCCTTCGGCCCGACGCGCAGCAGCGGATCGTCCACCATGTACGGCGAAGGCGGCTGCGGCACGACCGCGTCCCGGTCGATCCCCGTGCAGAACGCCCGCTCCCCGGCGCCGGTGAGGACGACGGCCCGTACCGAGTCGTCGAACCGGAACGCCCGCCAGACGGCAGCGAGTTCTTCCGCCATGGCCAGATCGATGGCGTTGAGCTTCTCGGGCCGGTCGAGGCTGACGACGGCGACGCCGGTGTCCTTGTCGACGGCCACGCGCACACTGCTGCTCATGGGCGTTCCAGTACCCACTGGGGAAGGCCGGCCCGGCCGAACACCACCTGCACCCGCGCCTTGATCCGGATCCGCTCCGGCGGCACGGAGTCGAGGGGCGCACCGGGCCCGGTGACGACGTTGCCGACCAGCCGAATGCGGGGAGCCTCCGCGAGCTCGACCACGACGACGTTGTACGGCGCCTGTTCCGCGGCCCTGGGCGCGGCGTCGGCCGGCGCGGTACTGGTCCCCCTGAACACGCGCTTCAAGGGGAGCGAGGCGGCGTACGTCCTGCGGCGCAGCGGCGCGAAGGTCCTGTTCGTGACGGGGACGTTCCTGGGCACCTCGTACGTGGCGTCGCTGCGGCGGGCGGCCGGTGAGGGGCCGGGGGCGGGCCCTCTGCCCGGACTGCCGTCAGATCGCAGAGTCCACGGCGACCTCGTGCCCCTTGTGGATAACCCTTCTTCCCCTCCCCCCAACCGCACCAACGTTCCAACCCCACCCCTTGTGCACCGCGGCCGCGGCGGCTCCCCTCCGCGCCGCCGCGGCCGATCCCCGTGCGAGCGGGCTTACTTCGTCGGCTTGAGGGGCTCCGACGTGGCGTGGATGTCCTTGGTCTCCACCGGCTCGTCGGTGGCGTGGATGTCCTGCGTGCTCACCCCGCCGTCGGCGGCCTCGGCCTGGAGGGGCTCGTCAGTGGCGTGGATGTCCTGCGGCTTGACGACCGACTCGTCGCTCATGATCGCTGCTCCTGATGTGGTGTGTTCGTGCTGAGGTCGACGAAACCCGCCCGGCCACTCCCCCGAGGGTGGCCGGGCGGGCCTCCGGGCCGTTCACCCTAGTCCGTCGATGTATGGCCCTTTCCGCGACCCGTATGCCCCCGACGCGACGGATCGACTGCATCGAGAATGGCCTGAGGCGATAAACGAATGATGAACGTGGCGACGGGCCCTCAAGCCGCCCGTACGGGACTCAGCAGTGCGCGCACCGCGGCGGCCTCCGGTGAAGCCAACTCCTCGTAGATGCACAGTGCTTCTCGCCAGCACACTTGGGCACGGTCGGTCTGTCCAATGCCCGTGAGTGCATGGCCGAGGACCGTGAGGACGTTGCCGCGCCGCCACTCTCCGCCGATCCCGCGCAGCACGGTCAGTGCCATCTCGGCGTTCGTGGCCGCCTGGGCGTAGTGCCGCCCGGCGATGTCGACCTCGGCCAGGCGGAACAGGGTCATGCCCTCCCAGAGCCGCTGGCGGCTGTCGCGGAAGACCTCCAGAGCCTCATGGAGCCGGTTGGCGGCCAAGTCGAGCTGTCCTCTCTGGGTCAGCGCCATGCCGAGGGCGTAGCGACCGTTCGCCCCCCGCATGGAATTGCCCATGGCGTCGTAGATCTCCATGCCCTGCTGTGCCAGCGACACGGCGCTCTGCGTACGCCCGGTGGCCAGGTGTATCCGGGAGAGGTTGCACAGGGCGCTGGCTTCGCCCGGTCGGTCTCCCAGCGCACGGAAGTGTTCGATGGCGTAGGACAGGTGCTCTTCACCGTCCGCGTTGCGGCCCTGGTACAGCGCGATGACGCCTCGGGCGTTGCGCGCCCAGCACACGGGCAGGAGGTCGTCCGCCTTCTGGGCGAGGCGTATGACCTGTTCGGATTCCTCATCCGCGACGTCGAACCGGCCACCGTCGATGTGGGCGTGGGCCAACGTCATCAGCGCCCGCGCTTCGACCCGCGCCACCCCACCTCGCCGTGCAGCTTCCAGCAGTGCCCTGGCCGTCGCCTCGTACTCCCTGGAGTTGGCCCCCGACTCCGAGATGTCGAGCGCGGCCCAGAGCAGGTCGATCGCCCGCCGGAGGGTGGCCGGTCGCCCTGCGGACTGGCGGGCGAAGGCCAGGAGGCAGTCCGCCTCTGTGTACAGCCAGTCCCGGGCAGCCCCGCGGTCCGGAAAACCGAGCCCCGGATACTCCGTCGATGCCAGGTGATCCACCAGCCGGTCCCCGGGCCGCTCGATCGCATAAACCCCCGCCGCAGTCGCCAGGTAGAAGTCCAGCAACCGCGACATCGCCGCATCCCGCTCGCTCGGCGGCTGTTCGTCCCTCTCCGCGCACGCACGCGCGTAGAGCCGCACCAGGTCATGGAACCGGTACCGGCCAGGAGCCGCCGACTCCAGCAGCGACGTGTCGACGAGGGACTCCAGCAGGTCCTCCGTCTCCTCCACCGGCAGGTCCAGTACCGCCGCTGCCGCGGCCAGGGAGATGTCCGGGCCGTCCGCCAGACCCAGCAACCGGAACGCCCGGGCCTGGGCCGGCTCCAGCTGCCCGTAGCCCAGCTCGAAGGTGGCCTTGACGGCCAGGTCGCCGGCCTGGAGCTCGTCCAGCCGCCGCCGCTCGTCCGCGAGCTTCGCCGCCAGTACCGACACCGTCCACGTGCGGCGGGCTGCCAGCCTCGACGCCGCGATCCTGATCGCCAGCGGGAGGAAGCCGCAGGCGGCCACCACGTCCAGGGCCGCCTCCCGCTCGGACGCCACCCGTTCCTCGCCCACGATCTTCGTGAACAGCTGCAACGCCTCGTCCGGGGACATGACGTCGAGGTCCACCAGGTGCGCGCCGACCAGGTCGACCATCCGCGCCCGCGACGTCACCAGCGCCGCGCAGCCGTCCGCGCCCGGCAGCAGCGGCCTCACCTGGGCCGCATCCCTGGCGTTGTCCAGCAGCACAAGCACCCGCCGGCCGTCCAGGACCGAGCGGTACAGCGCCGCCCGCTCCTCCAGGGAGTCCGGGATCGCCGAGTCCGCCGTGCCCAGCGCGCGCAGGAAGGAGCCCAGGACCGTCTCCGGCTCCGCCGCCCGCGGGCCCGCGCCCTGCAGGTCGACGTACAGCTGTCCGTCCGGGAAACCCGACCGCGCCTGGTGGGCCACGTGCACCGCCAGCGTCGTCTTGCCGACGCCCCCGATCCCGGCCAGCGCCGAGACCGCCATGACCCGGCCCTCGGCCGAGGCCAGCACCTCGCTCAGTTCCGCGACGAAGGACGCCCGCCCGGTGAAGTCCGGGACATTTGCCGGGAGTTGGGCCGGACGCACCGGTACCGCCGACGGTTCGGCCACCGGCGCCGACGGTTCCGCCAGCGCCGGGTCCGCCTGGAGGATCCGCTGCTGGAGTTCGCGCAGCTCCGGGCGCGGGTCCACACCCAGTTCGTCGGCCAGCAAGCGGCGCGTGTCCGCGTACACCGCCAGCGCCTCCGCCTGTCGGCCGCTGCGGTAGAGCGCGAGCATCAACAGCTCCCGCAACCGCTCCCGCAGCGGATGCGCCGCCGTCAGTGCCGTGAGCTCCGAGACCGCCTTGGCGTGGCAGCCCTGCTCCAGGTCCATGTCCAGGCGGGACTCAAGCAGTTGCAGGCGCCACTCCTCCAACCTCACCCGCTGGGCCTCCGCGTACGGGCCCGGCACCCCCGCCAGCGCCTCCCCGTCCCACAGCGCCAGCGCGCGCCTCAGTACTTCCCGCGCGTGGCCCAGGTCCCCGGCGTTCCTGGCCTTCTCCGCCTCCGCCGTCAGCTCCTGCGCGACCGCCAGGTCCAGCGCGCCCTCGCCCAGGCCTCGCACGGCGTATCCGCCCGACTCGCTGACCAGGACCCCGGCGTCCAGCACCTTGCGCAGCCGGGAGGCGTACGTCCGTACCGCCGCCAGCGCCTGCGACGGTGGCTCCTCGCCCCACAGCGCGTCGATCAGCTCGGCGGCGGTCGCGGTACGGCCCTCGCGCAGCAGCAGCGCGGCGAGCAGGGCGCGTTGCTGGGGGGAACCGGTGTTGAGCGGCGCGTCCCCACGCCAGGCGCGCACCGGACCGAGCACGCTGAAGCGCAGCCGGTCCCGCTCCGCCGAGGAACCGGGACGCCGCTGCTCCGGTACGCGCGGTCCGCCGTCCAGGTACCGCGGTACACCGTCCATGCCGTCCCCCTAGACATTCCGACCAACCACGTCAGTTTGCCTTGTTCACGGCGGATGCGTCAGCCGCCCGAGACGCCGATCACAGGGCGGCGCACGGGAGTCCACAAGGCCCTCACACGGTCTCCGCACACGTCCGCACAGGCCTCACCATCACCCGCCCCGTCCCGATAGCTGACGGGTCGTCAGATCGGCGCTATCGTGAGCGCCATGGAGACCCAGACCACCCCAACGACCGCCGGGCACACCCCCGACAGCACCTTCCCGCTGATCGTCTCCGTCGACGACCACACCGTGGAGCCCCGCATGTCTGGCAGGACCGCCTCCCGGGCAGGTACCGGGACACAGGACCCCGCATCGTCCGTGCGCCCCTGAGGGAAATGACCTTTCTCGGCGGGCGGTTCAAGCCCGTCATGGGCGCCCCGGGCGACGATGGCCCGCTCGGCGACTGGTGGGTCTACGAGGACCTGCACCGCCCCCTCACCCGCCTCGACACCGCCGTCTGCAGCAGGGACGAGAGTACGGCACCCGAGGAGCGGGCGGCGGTTTTGGTGCGGGCGGCGGAACTGATCCGCGCCCGCCTGGTGCCGTACGCCCGGCTCGCCCAGGCGGAGACCGGCGCGACGACGGCGACGGCGCGGGCGATGCAGGTCGGGGTCGCCGCGGCCCGCTTCCGCCGGTACGCGCGCGTGGAGCCGGCCGA
The DNA here is from genome assembly GCF_040608235.1 of Streptomyces sp. NPDC005202. Taxonomy (NCBI): domain Bacteria; kingdom Bacillati; phylum Actinomycetota; class Actinomycetes; order Kitasatosporales; family Streptomycetaceae; genus Streptomyces; species Streptomyces sp. NPDC005202. The sequence goes on from NZ_JBEXHW010000010.1 coordinate 174,769, forward strand.
GTGGGCGATCCCGCCGCAGATCAACGAGACCGGCCAGGGGGGCACCTCCCACGTCGGCCGGGCAGTGGGGGAGGGGAAGGCGGGCGTGATGGGCGCGCTGGCGGTGCGCCAGCCCGTCGGGGTCGTCACCTGCATCACGTCGTACAACAACCCGTGGGCCAATCCGGCGGGCAAGATCGCGCCGGCCCTGGCCATGGGCAACACGGTGGTGGTGAAACCGGCCCCGCAGGACCCCCTGTCCGTCTACCGGATGGCGGAAGTGCTGGAGGAGGCGGGGGCCCCGCCGGGCGTCGTGAACGTCGTCTCCGGCCGGTCGGCCGGGTCGGCGAGGCGGCGGTGGAGTCACCGGACGTCGACATGGTGAGCTTCACCGGCTCCACGGCGGTCGGCCGGCGCATCGCCGAGGCGTGCGGGCGGGACATGAAACGCCAGTTGATGGAGCTGGGCGGAAAGGGCGCGGCGCTCGTCTTCGACGACGCGGACATCGGCTCGGCGGTGGCCGGCATCGGCACGACGTTCTCCTTCTACAGCGGGCAGATCTGCACGGCGCCGACGCGGGTGCTGGCGCAGCGCGGGGTGTACGACCGCCTGGTCGGGCAACTGGCCGCCCTTGCGGGCCGGTTGAGGGTGGGTGACCCGAGGGAGCCGGACACGGTCGTCGGTCCGGTGATCTCGGCGGGGCACCGGGAGCGGGTGGAGTCGTACGTCGACCTGGGGAGGAAGGAAGGGGCGGTGGTGGTGGCGGGCGGTGAACGGCCGCCGTACGACCGCGGCTTCTACGTCGCCCCGACCCTCCTCGCGGACTGCACCAACGACCTGCCCGTGGCCCGTGAGGAGATCTTCGGCCCCGTGGTGGTCGTCATCCCCTTCGACGAGGAGGAAGAGGGCATCGCCCTGGCCAACGACTCCGACTACGGCCTGATCGACTACGTCTGGTCGGGGGACGTGGCGCGGGCGTTCCGGGTGGCCCGGCGGCTGAGGGCCGGCGGTGTCGGGATCAACACCGTCGGCCGCAACATGGAGGCCCCGTTCGGCGGCTTCAAGAAGAGCGGGGTCGGCCGGGACGTCGGTTCCTACGCCCTGCATGCCTACAGCGAGACACAGGCGATCGTCTGGCCGGGGTAGGGGCGACCCTGTGCCTGCCCTGCTCAGTCCGCCAGATCCACCCGCACCGTCAGCAGATCCGTGCCGAGCACCCTGACCGCGGTGCTGTTGAGGCGCGGCAGGGCGCGCAGGCGGGCGACCGCGTCGTCGTCGGGGAGCAGGTGCGCGGTGCCCGTATGCCACCGCCCCCTGATCCGCACCTGCACCCGGGGATTCACCCGGATGTTGCGGACGTACTGGGACCGCTCACCGAACTCCGAGACCAGCCAGAAGGAGTCGCCGACGCGGCGACCCCCCACCGGGGTCCGGCGGGGCAGGCCGGAGGTGCGGCCCGTGGTCTCCAGGACCGTCTGGAGCGGGAGGCGGCGCAGCAGCGGGTTGGCGACGTGGCGCTGGAAGGTTGTGGTGGCGCGAAACCTGAGATCGGCGAGGCGGGACATCGTCCGGGGGGGCTCCTTGTGTCTCGTGCGTCTCGTGCCGGGCGTCGGACCCGGGCGGCGCAAGTGCTGCCGCCATGGTCCCCGACGCGGGCGCGGGCCGACGGCACCGGCGCGCTCAACGGGCGGGGATGCTGTGGGAGTCGTGTGCCAGGCGTGTGATCCGCGTCGGTCGCACGCCGACCGCGTGTTAGCCTCCCCGCCGTCAAGATCGAGTGAAACGCCCGTTCCGGGCGGCCGCGTTCACGGCGCCGGCACCACGGGACGGGAAACGGGGGAGGGGCGATGGCCGCTGGGGACGGCTACACGGTCCGGTCCGGCATGTCCGGGCAGGCCAAGGAGCTGGACGGCGCGGGCGACGACGCGGGGAAGATACGCAAGGCCATCGATCCCGCGCTCTGCTACATGGAGGACGCCCTGGGCGGCTCCGACTCCGGGCCGGCGTTCAACGCGTACGCCGCCGCCTGGGAGGCCGAGGCCCGCACGCTGGAGTCGGCGCTGCACGAACTCGCCGACAAGGTCCGGCTCTCCAAGGGCGCGTACAGCGGCAGCGACGGCCTCGTCGACACCGGGATCCGCAGCGTCCCCGCCGGTGACAGCCACGTCACGACGCTGCCGGCCCACGCCGACCGCCCCTCGGCCCTGTCGAGCTACTGAGGGGCCCGACCGGTGACCGAATCCACGACCGACCGCCGCAAGCGGCTGGCCGACCTGTGCCACAGCATCTCCTCGGCCGGCAGCAAGAACGACCTGATCGACGCAATCGAGGACGCGCTCGCCGTCTCCGCCCCGGTGGGCGACCCGGCGACCCTGGAGACGCTGGGCAAGCGCTACCGCGGGCAGGCCGACGACGCCGCCGGCATCCATGACCGGGTCGACAAGGTGGCCCGCAAGGGCCTGCCGGACGTCTGGCTCGGTGAGACGAGCGTCCGCGCCTCCGAGGTGGTGTCCGCCGCCTCGCGGGACGCCCAGCGGATGTCCGAGGCCTTCCAGGTCGGCGGCAACGCGCTGCTCCGGCTGGCCGACTCGATCAAGGACGCCCAGAGCAAGGACAGCGGCGGCCGCGCCAAGCTGCGCCAGGCGCGCGGCATGCTCGGCGACAAGGACGGCTTCTTCGACGACTGGTGGGAGGACGACGACGAGGAGTCCACCCGCCTGCGGGCCCGCTCCCTCGCCTCGACCGGCGTGACGGAGCTCCACGACGCCGCCGTCACCGCCGACGACGCCGCCCGCGCCGCGGCCCGGGAGCTGAACAAGTGGGCCGCCGAGGCCCGTGCCGGGCAGATGCACACGGACGAGATCTCCGCCGCGGACAAGCTCGTCCTCGCCGGCACCGCCGGGCCCGACGGCCCCGCCAAGTGGAACGAGATCCTCTCCGCCAACGACCTGCAGCGCGCCGACCGCCGCATGGACCAGCTGAACGCCGCCGACGAGGCGGCCATGGAGCGCATGCTGGCGCAGGCCTCCACGCCGCAGGAGCGGGCCTACCTGATGAAGGCCCTGGCCGCGGGCCACAGCGTCAAGGAGATCGAGCAGTTCCAGGGCAAGATCCACGGCAAGAGCCCCGAGTGGCTGCGCGAGCACCTCACGCCGGTGGTCACCGCCGAGGACAGCATGGACGACGAGGGCCTGGCCCAGGACGGCTCCAACAACAACAAGGACGACGTCGCGTTCCACGGCCAGAAGTGGGAGCAGGGTGGCGACGGCTCGCAAGGCACCTGTGTGGCCTCGTCCACCGTCAACGCCCGCGCCATGGTCGACCCCGTCTACGCCCTCGAACTCACCGGCGGGCCCAGCGGACAGGAGGACGACCCCGACGCCTTCCGCAGACGCCTCATCGACGAGCAGCACCGGCTGCACAAAGAAGGCGACGGCGGCGACAACTGGACCGGCATGGGCCCCGAGGGCCAGGAGCGCATCGCCGACTCCACCCTCGGCAGCGCCACCGGCGACGACTACCAGCGGCACGACCTGGGCAGCGCCGACGACCGCAGGGACGTCCTCACCGACGTCGAGAAGGCGGTCGCCGACGGGCACCCGGTCCCGGTCGACGTCCAGGGCGACCGCGGCGCCCACGCGATGATGATCATCGGCCAGGAGGGCAACATGCTGCAGGTCTACAACCCCTGGGGCACGACCACCTGGGTCAGCGAAGACGACTTCATCAACGGCAACATGGGCAAGGCGGCGGACAGTGGACTCAACGATGCGTACAGCGTGTACCTCCCGCAGTAGGACCGGAGGTGCTGCCGTCGCGGCGGCGGCGCTCCTCACCCTCACCGCGGGCTGCGGGGCGAGCGCCGACGAGCCCACCAGCCACCCCACGAAGGACACCAGCATCACCGCCGACGTCGGGGAGCGCTTCACCCTCACCGTCGACGAGAACGGCTCCACCGGCGAGCGCTGGTACCTGGCCACCCCGCGGCCCGACGGCTCGGTGGTCCGCGACCGCGGCCAGCGCTACGAGGCCGACGCGGGCGCCGACAAGTCGCCCGGCACCGGCGGCCACCGCACCTTCACCTTCGAGGCGACCGGCGCCGGCCGCACCCGGATCGTGCTGCTGCACTGCCTGGCCTACGAATGCAACGGCAGCACCGCCTCCCCGGCCCCGCAGACGACCGCGCCCTCCTCGTCGACCCACAAGCCCGAGCGCATCACCTACACCGTCACCGTCAGCTGAGACGAGACATCCGAGGCCCGCGATGAACACCCCGCACCCCCCGGCCCGCACCGACGACGAACTGGCCCGGCTCGACATCTCCGTCCTGCTGCGCTACGGCCTCACCGCCGCCCCCGGCCCCCGGCGCACCGCCCTGTTCGGCGACGGCGCCGCGGGCGCCGCCGTGCTCCTCGACCGCCTCGGCACCCAGCCGCGCTCGGTCGCCTTCCTCGCCGACACCGTCCGTGCCGGCGGCCTCGCCCACGCCGCCGATCTCCCCGCGCCCCTCCCGCGTCCCGAGGCCGCGGCGGTCGTACGGGCATGGCTGCGGGCCGCCGCCGAACTCGCGGGCGGTATCGAGGCCGACGACACGGCCGCCCGGTGGCTTCGTGCCGTCGCGACCATCATCGAGCTGCGGCAGCTGACGAGAACCTGACGTGGACGGGAACCGGGGTCCGACGCCGTTCACCCGCCCGGCGAGCGCACCCTCACGGTCGACGCCGGGGGTGACCCGGCTTCGTCACTCCCGGCCCAGGAAGATCGGGTTCGTGAACGCCGCCATCACTCCCGGCAGCGGCCCCACCGCCGTCTCGTGCCGCAGTTCCGCCCGGACGTACGCCGCGTACGCCGGTGTCGTGCGCCACTCGACCACTCCGGAGCCGGAGACCGGGAGCGGGTCGCTGGTGAGGAGCACGCCCTGGTCGGTCACGAAGCGGACCGTGCAGCGGGGGACGCCCGAGGCCTCCAGGCGCACGGTCACCGGGGTGTCCTTCTCCACCCGCAACCGCTCCCCGATGCCCGCGTGTTCGCCTCTGCCGCCCGTCGCGGTGAACGTCAGTGACACGTTCTTCGACTCGGCCACGTACGAGCGGCCCGCCCTGATGCCCTCCTGGATCGCCTCCCGGGTCAGGTCGTTGGCCAGGACGACCGTCTGCGGCAGGCCCACCGCGTCCGGGTCCCGGTGGGCGTCGCTGTTGCCCATGGCCGGGATCCACTGACGGTTCTCCCGCACCGACGCCACCAGCATGCTGTCCCAGTCGGCCAGCGCCACCTCGTCGTCGGGCGTGAAGGGGCCGTTCCACACCTCCACCGCGTCCGCCTCGCCGAAGCCGAACTTCCAGTTGCAGCCGATGCAGGTGGCGTGCGGGTGGGCCGGTACCACCAGACCCCCGGCGCGGCGGATGTGGCGGGCGAACCTGCCGAACCGGTTGTCCCTCGCCCGGTAGCGCCAGTCGACGAAGGTGCCCGGGTCCGTGCCCAGGGCCACGACGTGGCCGTTCCTCGTGGTGACCTCTTCCCCCAGCATGATCAGCAGGTCGTCGCCCGCTTGGTCCGCCCAGTGCGGATGGGAGGAGTGGGTGTTGTGGTCCGAGGTGTTGATGAAGTCCAGGCCCGCCGCCCGGGCCAGCGCCGCGATCTCCGCGGGGGTGCGGCGCCCGTCGGAGTACCAGGAGTGCAGGTGGCAGTCGCCCCGGTACCAGGCCCGGCCCCGGCCCTTCGCCCGCTGCGGCGGGTACACCGGCGGTACGGCCGCGCCCGGCTCGCCGTACGTCAGCGTGACCGTGAGCTCGTACGACAGGCCCTGCGGGGCCACCGTGTAGGGGCCCAGCGCGATGTGCCAGGTGCCCGCGTCGACCGGGCCGGGGATGTAGCCCGGCGTGGCGTCGTCCGCGCGGATGAAGAACTCCGAGCGCGCCCCGCCCGACCAGCCGCGGAAGCCGCGCCCGCCCAGCTCGGTGCCGCGCTCGTCGAAGATGCCGATGTCGAGCGCGTTGCCCGGGGTGCCGGCCGGGACGGACGGCTTGTCGTAGGTGTAGGCGACCTTGATCTCCCGTACTCCCGCCGGGACTTCGACGGGGACGTACACGAAGTCCGGTGAGCCGGTGGGCAGGGTCCCGCGGATCGTCCGGGTCTCCTGGTCGCCGTCCGCGGCCTCGGCGCCGCTCGCGAAGGTCACGCTTCCCAACGTAAGCGCCGCGGCGGCCCCCGTCACGAAAAGAGCGCGTCTTTGGAGCCCGCGGTGGTGGTCGTCCTCGCACATGCTGCCGCTCCCAGGGTGTCGTGGGTGGTGCCTGCAACCCTGGTATTGAGGCGTGAACTTCCGTGTAAGAAAAGGGAATCGGGGTCTTTCGGGGAAAGGGAATCGACAGTTTCCGGACAGCCCCGAACAGCCCCCGAACAACCCGCGGAGCGCACGCGGACAGCCCCCGGCACCCCGGAGAGCCTCCGAGCGGCACGCCCGGACCGGAGTCCGACCGGTCGGTATGGACTCTGGCGGCTTCTCCCGCTACAAGAGGGACATCAGCCGCGTACCGAGAGGCCGCCGCCATGCGCATCGCCGTCACGATCTTCCTCACCGACGAGACCATCACCCCGGCCACACTCGCCCGTGAGCTGGAGCAGCGCGGCTTCGCCGGGCTCTACCTGCCGGAACACACGCACATCCCCGTCGAACGGACGACCCCCTACCCGGCCGGCGGGGACCTGCCACGCGAGTACGGCCGCACCCTCGACCCCTTCGTCGCCCTCGGCCAGGCCGCCGCGGTGACCGAGCGACTGGGCCTCGGCACCGGCATCACCCTCGTCGCCCAGCACGACCCGATCGACCTCGCCAAGCAGATCGCGACCCTGGATCACCTGTCCGGCGGACGGTTCACCCTCGGGCTCGGATTCGGCTGGAACGTGGAGGAGGCCGCCGACCACGGCGTCGACTGGCGCACCCGGCGCGAGCTCGTCCGGGACCGGATGGCACTGATGCGGGCGCTGTGGGCCGAAGAGCCGGTCGCCTACGAGGGGACCTTCGCGAGCGTGCGGGCGAGCCTTGCGTACCCCAAGCCGGCGCAGAAGCCGCGGGGGCCGGTCGTCGGGCCGCGCACCCTCATCGGCGGGGCGGCCGGCCCGAAGCTGTTCGCGCACATCAGCGAGTACGCCGACGGATGGCTGCCGATCGGCGGGCGCGGCCTGTCGGAGTCCCTGCCCGTGCTGCGCGCCGCATGGGCCGACGCCGGGCGCGACCCGGCCGCCCTCCACGTCGTCCCGTACGCCGTCCGGCCCACCCCCGGCAAGCTCGCCCACTACGCGGACCTCGGCATCGAGGAGGTCGTCGTCCAACTGCCGCCGGAGGGAGAGGCGGAGGTGCTGCGGGTGCTGGACGAACTCGGCAGGTACCTCCCGTCCGCCAGTGACACTGTGTGACGTCCGGCGGCCGGGACGAAACGGGCCACGCCTGTTTGCCCTGATCGCCACGACCGTATCCTCGAAGGATGACGACTTCCGCGACCTCGGGAACCGGCCCCACCGAGAACGCCATGCGTCGCGCACTCAAACGCGCCCGTGACGGCGTCGCCCTCGACGTCACCGAGGCGGCGGTGCTGCTCCAGGCCCGCGGCGAGCACCTCGAGGACCTCGCCGCCTCCGCCGCCCGGGTGCGGGACGCGGGCCTTCAGGCCGCCGGCCGGCCCGGCGTCATCACCTACTCGAAGAGCGTCTTCATCCCGCTGACCCGGCTGTGCCGGGACAAGTGCCACTACTGCACCTTCGTCACCGTCCCCGGCAAGCTGCGCCGCGCCGGGCACGGGATGTTCATGTCCCCCGACGAGGTCCTCGACATCGCCCGCCGCGGCGCCGAACTCGGCTGCAAGGAAGCCCTGATCACGCTCGGTGACAAGCCCGAGGACCGCTGGCCGGAGGCGCGCGAGTGGCTCGACGCGCACGGCTACGACGACACCATCGCCTACGTCCGGGCCATCTCCATCCGCATCCTGGAGGAGACCGGGCTGCTGCCCCACCTCAACCCGGGCGTCATGACCTGGACGGACTTCCAGCGGCTCAAGCCCGTCGCCCCGTCCATGGGCATGATGCTGGAGACGACCGCCGAAAGGCTCTGGTCCGAGCCCGGCGGCCCGCACTACGGCTCCCCGGACAAGGAACCCGCCGTACGTCTGCGGGTGTTGGAGGACGCCGGCCGCTCCTCCGTCCCCTTCACCTCCGGCATCCTCATCGGCATCGGCGAGACGTACGAGGAGCGCGCCGAGTCGCTGTTCGCGCTGCGGAAGATCTCCCGCGCCTACCACGGCATCCAGGAGCTGATCATCCAGAACTTCCGCGCCAAGCCGGACACGGCCATGCGGGGCATGCCGGACGCGGAGCTGGACGACCTCGTCGCCACGGTCGCCGTCGCCCGGCACATCATGGGCCCGTCCGCCTGCCTGCAGGCCCCGCCCAACCTGGTGGACGCCGAGTACGAACGGCTCATCGGCGCCGGCATCGACGACTGGGGCGGGGTCTCGCCGCTCACCATCGACCACGTCAACCCCGAACGCCCCTGGCCGCAGATCGACCAGCTCGTCGAGCGGTCGCGGGCGGCCGGCTTCGAACTGCGCGAACGGCTGTGCGTCTACCCGGAGTTCGTCACGCGCGGCGAGCCCTGGCTGGACCCGCGGCTGCTGCCGCACGTCCGGGCACTGGCGGACCCGGAGACGGGGCTCGCCCGCCCCGGGGCCCTCCCGAAGGGCCTGCCCTGGCAGGAGCCCGAGGAGGCGTTCGTCGCCGCCGGCCGTACGGACCTGCACCGCACCATCGACACCGACGGTCGCACGTCCGACCGGCGCGACGACTTCGACGAGGTGTACGGCGACTGGGGCGCCCTGCGCGAGGCGGCCGCGCCCGGCATGGCGCCGGAGCGCATCGACACCGACGTCCGGGCAGCCCTGCGCACGGCAGCCGACGACCCGACGAAGCTGACGGACGAGGAGGCCCTGGCGCTCCTGCACGCCGACGGTTCCGCGCTCGACGCCGTCTGCCGGATCGCGGACGACGTGCGGAAGTCGGCGGTCGGCGACGCCGTGACGTACATCGTGACGAGGAACATCAACTTCACCAACGTCTGCTACACCGGCTGCCGCTTCTGCGCCTTCGCCCAGCGCCGCACCGACGCCGACGCCTACACACTCTCGCTGGAGCAGGTCGCGGACCGTGCCCAGCAGGCCTGGGACGTGGGCGCCGTCGAGGTGTGCATGCAGGGCGGCATCCACCCCGACCTGCCCGGCACGGCGTACTTCGACATCGCGCGGGCGGTGAAGGAGCGCGTCCCCGGCATGCACGTGCACGCCTTCTCGCCGATGGAGGTCGTCAACGGCGCCACGCGCACCGGCATGTCCATCCGCGAGTGGTTGACGGCGGCGAAGGAGGCCGGCCTGGACACCATCCCCGGCACGGCCGCCGAGATCCTCGACGACGAGGTCCGCTGGGTCCTGACGAAGGGCAAGCTGCCGACGGCGACCTGGATCGAGGTCGTGACGACGGCGCACGAGCTGGGCATCCGGTCGAGCTCCACGATGATGTACGGCCACGTCGACCAGCCCCGGCACTGGCTCGGCCACCTGAGGACCCTGTCCCGCATCCAGCAGCAGACGGGCGGCTTCACCGAGTTCGTCACCCTCCCCTTCATCCACACCAACGCGCCGGTGTACCTGGCGGGGATCGCGCGCCCGGGTCCCACGATGCGGGACAACCGCGCGGTGACGGCGATGGCGAGACTCCTGCTGCACCCGCACATCCCCAACATCCAGACGAGCTGGGTGAAGCTGGGCACCGAGGGCGCGGCCGAGATGCTCCGCTCCGGCGCGAACGACCTTGGCGGCACGCTCATGGAGGAGACCATCTCCCGCATGGCGGGCTCGTCGTACGGCTCGTACAAGTCGGTCAAGGAGCTGATCGCGGTGGCCGAGGCGGCCGGGCGCCCGGCGAAGCCGCGGACCACGGTCTACGGCGAGGTCCCGGAGGAACGGCAGCGGACGGCGGCCGCGTCGGACGGTCACCTGCCGGAGCTGCTGCCGGTGCTGGACTGACAGGCCGATCCGGGAATGGACGGCCCACAGTACGATGATCCGACCCCCGGCGGAGGGGTTGAGTAGCTGAGGAGATGCGTGCCCGTGCCTGCCCGAATACCTTCGTGGGCCTGGGTCAGCGGTCTGACCGCGGGAGCCGTGGTGGCGGTGGCCGTGCTGGCCGTGCAGGCGGAGCACGGGCCGCACCCCACGGCCACGGCCGCCCGGCCGAGCGCCTCGGCGTCGACGGGCGCGCACCCCTCCGCCTCCCCGAAGCGGTCCGCGCCGGCGGCGGTGCCGACCGGCTCCGGAGCCGGACGGCGCATCGTGTACTCGCTGGGACAGCACCGGGTGTGGCTGGTCGACGCGAGCGACAAGGCCGGCCGCAGCTTCACGGTGTGGCCGGGCACGGTGAGCCCGGACCCGGGGACGTACTCGGTCTCCCTGCGGCGGGAGTCGACGACCGGTTCCGACGGCGTGCAGATCGAGCACATCGTGTACTTCGCCGCCAAGTCCGGCCACTCGATCGCCTTCTCCAACGCCGTGGACGGCTCCTCGCCGCCGCCCGCGTCGGGCACGTCGACCGGCGGTATCCGCATGGGGAAGGCCGACGGGGCGGCGCTGTGGACGTTCACGTCGACGCCGACGAAGGTGACGGTCGTCAAGTAGCGGAGGACGCTTCGGACTGCCCGAACGGCAGGTGGATGACGACCAGGACGACACCGCTGAGCAGGAACACCCGCGTCGCCGCGTCCAGCCCGCTCCAGCTCTTCGACTGCCACATCACGAACCACTCCCCGCCGATCGCGATGAACCCGGCGCCGACAGCAGCATCCCGGCGGTCTCCCGCCACATCTTGATCTGCCGGCCGACCGTCCTGAGTACGGCTCGGCCTCCTCGTCCTCCACGCCTTCCCCTCCCGACGTACGAGCCGTACGACGCCGGACCGCGTCCGGACAGTCACTCTCGGTACTGCGGTCGTTGCTGTTCAGCGTAGGGACGGATGGCCACGCTGGGTGACATGCGTCAGAAATTCCTCACTCAAATCGCTGAGCCGCCGGCCCACTTCTCCATTCAGCTGTCCGCCACGCGAAGAGGTGCGCGCCTGGCCCGCTTGCTGGCCGAGCGCCAACTCGACGACTGGGACGTGCCCTTCTCGGACGCGGCGCAGATCACGGCCGAGCTGGCGTCGAACGCCGTTCTTCATGGGCGCGTCCAGGGGCGCGACTTCCGGCTCGCACTCAGGCTGTACGCCGACGGCACGCTGCGCATCGAGGTGACGGACGCCCGGGGCGACCGGCTCCCACGGATCCCGGAACCGGCGGCCGTTGACGCGGAATCGGGGCGGGGCCTGCGGCTCGTGGCGGCGTACGCGGACCGCTGGGGCGTCGACGAGACGCCCGCCCACGGAAAGACGGTCTGGGCCGAACTCTCACCGGGACGCGCGGAGCCATGACCCGGCCGGGCCCGACGCCACATAACCAAGAACCGGGAAAAGAACCGAACCCACCCCCACCGCCCTCGCCGATCACTCTCCGGAGTGAACATCGCCAACTCGGCTGGCGCGGAGCGACTGTTGTGGCGCAGCGTCAGCCGCAACAACCGCAGACATGATTCGGCCCCCGCCGGGACTGCCATCCCAGTGCGAGGGCCTGATCACCAAGGAAGCGAGCCCTTCCCGATGACTGAGCAGCAGCCTAGCGCGCCCGCGTGCGCACAGTCCGGCCATTCCGGAGCCGGGGTCCATCACGTCACCGAACGCCACCGCGAGCACTTCACCGTGGTCGGAAACCACCTCGCCCAGCACCCGGAGCTGTCCCTGACGGCGATCGGCCTGGCGACCCATATCCAGTCGCTGCCCACCGGAACTTCGATCGGGATCAAGGCGTTGGCTGCCAGATTCCCGGAGGGCGAGATCCGGATCGCTGCCGCGCTGCGGGAGCTGGAGGCGCACGGGTATCTGGCGCGCATCAAGGAGCGTCTTCCATCGGGCCGAGTCGTGACCCGGACGATCTCGTACAACAAACCACGGCTCGCGACGGTCCGGGCGGCTGCGGAGCCCGGGCCCCGACCGACGCCGATGCCGGTCCCGGAGGCTTCTGCCGCCTCCGCCCGGCCGCTCCACCGAGCCGTCGACCTCCTGTCCGGCCTACGAGCCCACGATTCCCGCCTGCTGCTCAGCGAACGGGACGTACGCCGCCTGGCGCCCGCCGTCTCCGCGTGGCTGGAGCGTGGCGTGCCGCCCACCGCCGTACAGCGAACCCTGACGGCCGACCTGCCCCAGGATCCGATCCGGCATCCGGCAGCCTTCGTCGCCCACCGCCTCACTGCCCTCCTGCCGCCGCGCCTCCCGGCCCCGACACATCACCCGGCACCCCTGCGGCCAGAACCGCTCCAGACCTGCGACGGCTGCGATCGGGCCTTCCGGGCACCGCAACCGGGCCGCTGCCGCGACTGCCGCATGTCCGGAGCGGCTGCATAGGAGCGGCTGCATATAGCTGCATAGGAGCGGCTGCATATAGAGGACGGACGCACCCGCACCGGAGGTCACCGTGAGCGCCCAGACCGACGGCCTGTACGGACCGCTGATCCCCATGCCCGAACTGACCCCGGACGGGCTGCGGACCGCGGTCACGCGTATCGCGCCGAGCCGGATCCCCGCCCTCACACAGCACCTGTTCGAGGCCACGACGAACGCGCAGCAGACACAGAGCCTCGCGCCGCTGCGGGCCTTTGTGCATTCGTGGGCGGTCTTCGTGGAGATCGAACGGCATCCGCAACGCGCCGCGCGGCTTCGCAGCTGGAGCAGATCGTGGACGCAGGAGAACAGGACCCCACCGCGGCCGTCGCCGAGATACGAGCGATCCGGGAGACGGCCGAGGCTGCGGCCGGCCTGTGATGGACCGGTGAATGTCACCTTGCGCGAATGGAAACAGGCCACTCCCGACCACTTCGGCCACACCCCCAGAACAGATCCTGACCCTGAACAGACCGTTCCCGTTCGATTACAGTGCTGAGCTGTCGTACGTACGGACGGTGCCGTGAGGAGGTCATGGTGGGTACGACGTCCGGTGCCGTCTGGGGGCGTACCGAACAGCAGGACTTCCGTAGCCGGGTGCGCGGCACGCTGCTCGGGGTGGCCGTCGGGGACGCCCTGGGGGCGCCGGTGGACGGGCTGGACCTCGCGGGGATCCGGGAGGCCTACGGCGCCGAGGGGATCGTCGATCTCGCCCCGGCGTACGGGCGGCGCGGTGCCGTCACCCACTTCACGCAGCTCACCCTGTTCTCAGTCGACGGTCTGATCCGCGCACAGGTCCGCCGCGACACCGGCGCCTGGCATCCGCCGACCGATCTGCACCGGGCGTATCTGCGCTGGGCGGCCACCCAACGGGACTGGGGGCCCGACGAGCGCCGCAAGGACGACGGCTGGCTGGCCCGCGAGGAGTGGCTGTACGCCCGGCGCGATCCGGCGCGGGCGCTGCTGCTCGGCTTCGGTGACGAGACCATGGGCACGCTGGAGGTGCCCAAGAACCCCGGCGAGCGGGGTCCCGAAGCGGCCGTCCGGTCCGCCCCCTTCGGTCTTCTCGTCGGCTGGGAGCCGCAGCTGGTCGTGCAGCTCGCCGTGGAGTGCGCGGCGCAGACCCACGGTCATCCGACCGCCTACCTCACGGCGGGCGCGTACGCCGTCATCGTGCACGCCCTCGCCCGCGGCGACAGCCTCGACGGCGCCGTGCAGAAGGCGCTCGCGCTGCTCGCCGTACGTCCCGGGCACCAGCCGGTGTCGAACGCCCTGCAGCACGCGCTGGGCGCGGTACGGCAGGGCATGCCGACCCCGGCCCGGGTGGAGGAGCTCGCGGGCGCGGGTACGGCGGAGGGGCTGCTGGCCGTTTCCGTGTACTGCGCGCTGGTGAGCGAGGACGTCCGGCACGGCCTGTGCCTCGCGGTGAACCAGAGCGGACCGTCGGGCGCGGCCGGCGCCCTCACCGGTGGCCTCCTGGGCGCCCTGCACGGCGAAACGGCCCTCCCGCCGGCCTGGCTGGCCGAGCTGGAGGGCCGTCCCACACTCCTGGTCCTGGCGGACGACTTCGCGATGGAGATGACCCAGGGGCCCGCACTGCACGGGCCCGCGGGGTCGTCGCCGGGTTGGCTGGCCAGGTATCCGAGGGGTGGGTAGTGGCCCGCCCCCGGACCGGGGATCAGTCCTTCACCGTCGTACCCACCACATCGTCGCCCGCTCCGGGTCCTTCACCGTCGTACCCACCACATCGTCGCCCGCTCCGGCCGGAGCTGGAATCGCCGCCGCGGCGGAATCGTCGCCGTCCGTGTTGACCCGCTCGATGATCGCGAGCCGCTCCGGGGTGTCCTCCGGCTTCAGGTAGCCGATGAGGATGTACAGCACCAGCGACACGGCCGGCGGCACCGACACCTGGTACTGCAGGGGCACGCCGCCGTCGACGTTCCAGTTGATCGGGTAGTTCACCAGCCAGAAGGCCAGCAGTCCGGCGCCCCAGCTGGTGAGTGCGGCCGTCGGGCCGGAGCGGCGGAAGGGGCGCAGCAGGCCCAGCATCATCGGGATGGCGATCGGGCCCATGAGACCCGCGACCCACTTGATGACGACCGTGATGATGTCCTTGAACGTCGGCGAGTTGACCTGGGTGGCCACCGCCATCGACAGACCGAGGAAGACGACGGTCGTCACCCGGGCCGCGATCAGGCCACTGCGCTCGCCCCACGCCCGTGCGCGCTCCGACAGCACCGGCGCCACGTCCCGCGTGAACACGGCCGCGATCGCGTTGGCGTCGGAGGAGCACATGGCCATGGTGTGGGAGAAGAAGCCGACGATGACCAGGCCCAGCAGGCCGTGCGGCAGCAGCTGTTCGGTCATCAGGCCGTAGGAGTCGGAGCCGTCAGGCTTCTGCGCGTGCACCAGCAGCGGGGACATCCACATCGGGTAGAAGAGGACGACCGGCCACACCAGCCACAGTGCCGCCGACAGACGTGCCGATTGGGCGGCCTCCCGGGCGCTGCCCGTCGCCATGTAGCGCTGGGCCTGGTTGAGCATGCCGCCGTTGTACTCGAAGAGCTTGATGAAGAGGAAGGCGAGCAGGAAGACGGTCCCGTACGGCCCGACCAGGGGCTTGCCGTGTCCGTGCAGGGCCGGCTCGTCCCAGGCCCCGAAGAAGCCGATGTTCCTGTCGTCGAGCTTCAGCACCACCGCGACGAACATCGAGACGCCGGCCAGCAACTGGATGACGAACTGGCCGAGTTCGGTCAGCGCGTCGGCCCACAGGCCGCCGATCGTGCAGTAGATGGCCGTGATCGCGCCGGTGATGAGGATGCCCTGGTTCAGCGAGACGCCGGTGAAGACGGACAGCAGTGTCGCGATCGCGGCCCACTTGGCGCCGACGTCCACGATCTTCAGCAGCATGCCGGACCAGGCGAGGGCCTGCTGGGTGGAGAGGTTGTAGCGGTTCTTCAGGTACTCCAGTGGGGACGCCACGTGGAGCCTCGACCGCAGCCGGTTGATCCGCGGCGCGAACAGCTTCGACCCGATGGCGATGCCGAGCGCGATGGGGAACGACCAGGTGACGAAGGACGTGACGCCGTAGGTGTAGGCGATGCCCGCGTATCCCGTGAACATCACCGCGCTGTAGCCCGACATGTGGTGCGAGATGCCGGAGAGCCACCAGGGCATCTTCCCGCCGGCCGTGAAGAAGTCGCTGACGTTGTCCACGCGCTTGTGCGACCAGACGCCGATGGCGACCATCACGCCGAAGTAGCCGATGAGCACGGCCCAGTCGAGACTGTTCATGTGCCCCCTTCCAGGGTCCGCCTTGTGAACTCCGCTCAGCTGGTTGGCACTTCGCCTGAGCGGGGTACGGGCGAGGGAGGCCGCGAAGTGCCCGCTCATCGTGGGTGTGGTTACGAGGGCACGACAAGCGAGCGGAAGGTCAAGAGAAAGCAAAAATGTTCTGCTCACTGACCTTGGTTCATGCACATGAACAGCGGTGGTGTCTGGAAAAGGGTGGTCAGCGCATCAGCTCCCCCGCGTTGACCAGCAACGACTGCCCGGTGACGGCCCGCGCCCGGTCCGACGCCAGGAACACCACCGCGTCCGCCACATCCCCGTCCGTCGCCAGCTGAGGCAGCGCCATCCGGTCGGTGAGCCGCTGCAGCACCTCGGCCTCCGGTACGCCCTCCGTCTGCGCGGTGAACCGCACGTACGCCTGTACCGGCGGCCCCCACATCCAGCCCGGCAGCACGGTGTTGACCCGGATCCGGTACGGCCCGAGCTCCCGCGCCAGCGAGTACATCGCGCTGGTCAGCGCCCCCTTCGAGGCCGCGTACGCCGCCTGCCTCACCTGCGAGGGCGCGGCCACCGCCGACTGCGTCCCGATGAACACCACCGAGCCGCCGCGCACCTTGAGCGCGGGCAGGCAGCCCCGGGTCATCCGCAGTGTCCCCAGCAGGTTCACATCGAGCACTGACTGCCAGGTCGCGAAGTCGGCGTCCTCCAGCCCGCCGAAGCAGCTGTCCCAGGCGGCCACATGGACCACGGCGTCGATCCGCCCGAACCGCTCCCGCGCCAGCGCCGCCAGCGCCCGGCACTGCGCCTCGTCGGTGATGTCGGTCGCCCGGTACGCCGTGTGCGCCCCGTCCGGGTCGATCCCGGCCGCGCTCTTGGCGAGGTTCGCCTCCGTGCCCGCCCCCAGCACGGCGTTGCCCCCGTCGCACACGACCGCCGTCGCGACCTGGTGACCGAGCCCCGCACCGACCCCCGACACGACGACGGTCCTGCCCTGGAGCAGTGACATCCCAACCCCTCCCGGATCGGCGCCTCCCACGCTCTGGCGCATTGTCTGACGGAGCGTCAGAGTATGGGCGACCGCAGGAGGAGGGAAGGGGAGCGCGCATGTCCGAGGAGACCCGCAGCGAGGTGTACGCCGAGCTGGCCGCCGTCGGCCCGTACGGCGTCCACCCGGGCCACGCCCTGATCACCATGGTCGAGCCGCACCCGGGCCACGAGTACGCCTACAACCGCTGGTACGAGGACGACCACTACTACGCCGGCGCGATGGCGATGCCCTGGATGTACGCCGGCCGCCGCTGGGTCGCCACCCGGGACCTCCAACTGCTGCGCCACCCCGAGAAGTCGGCGATCGCCCAGCCGGTCACCGCCGGCTGCTACCTGTCCACGTACTGGATCACCGACGGCCGCTACGACGACCACATGAAGTGGACCGTCGCCATCAACAGGCGCCTCAACCGCGACGGCCGCGTCCACCAGGACCGTACCCACGTCTTCACTGCGTTCCAGGACCACGAGGCGACGGTCTACCGCGACGGGGCGGCGGGCCCGCGGGACGTCCACGCCCTCGACCACCCGTACGCCGGACTGGTGCTGGAGGTGATCGACGCCGAGTCGCCCCAGCAACGGGCCGAGCTGCTGGAGTGGCTGCGCGCCCGGCATCTGCCGAAGCGTCTCGCGGGCTCGCCCGCCGCCATGGTGACGGTCTTCCGGCCGACGCCCCTGCCCGGCGACCGGATGACGTACGTCAAGCAGGTCGAGGGCGTCGGCACGAGGCTGACGCTGTTGTGGTTCCTGCAGGCGGATCCGCGGGAGTGCTGGGAGGCATACTTCACCGGCCTGGACGAGGCGGTGGCGGAGTCGGGGCTGGGGAGGGTTGAGCTGGTGGCGCCGTTCATCCCGACGGTGCCGGGCACGGACACCTACGTCGACCGGTTGCGGTAGGGCACAAGCCGAGCCCCCTCGGCAAGGACGGCGGGCTGGTCGAGAGGGCTCTTGCGGTGCTGCTTGTGCAGTTGTCGATGGTGCCGTTGTCGGTCGTGGCATCGGCAGAGGATCAGGAAGACCCTCCCCGTTACGCCCTGACCGATGCCACGAAGGCGTTCCACGCGTCGGCGGGGAAGTCCAGCACCGGGCCCTCGGGGACCTTGGAGTCCCGGACCGCCATGGCCGTGACCACCGGTGACTTGACCTCGACGCATGCGCCGTTGCCCGTGGAGTACGAGGACTTGGTCCACGTGTGCGTGGCGCCCTGACGAATTGCCATTTCTGCTCCGTGCAAGTTGTTGAGTTGCTGTCACCGCACGATGCGTTCGGCTGGAACCCACAGTGCGGTTTGCGCCAACGTTGTTGCTCGCTGGCATGATCGACGCTACTCGCCAACATCGGTGTCGGAAGCGACTATTCACTCGACGGGATGGCACATTCCAGTGGGGTCTTCCATCCCGCCCTGGCGAAGGTGTACTGTGCGGCACCTTCCCGCCGGGGACGGGTCCGTACCCCTCAGGCGGCCCTCGGCGTGCGCGCCTTTCAGCGCGCGTAATCCTTCGCGATGTCCGCGATGAACTGGCGCGACTGCTCCACGTTCAGGGCCTGCGCCCGCAGGTGCTCGTACATCACGCTGTACTTCTGGACGTCGTTCGCCTTCTCCAGGTACAGGTCGCTGGTGACGCCCTCGATGTAGACGACGCTGGAATCGGCCGCGTCCGGGAACTCCAGGATGGCGTACTGGCCGTTCAGGCCCGGGTGCGCGCCCATGTCGAAGGGGATGACCTGCACGGTGACGTGCGGCAGCTGCGACTGCTCGACGAGGTTCTCCAACTGGTCCCGCATCAGAGAGCGGTTGCCGACGACCCGGCGCAGGGCGGCCTCGTCCAGCACGGTCCACAGGCGCAGCGGGGTCTCGGCGGCGGAGATTCGTTCCTGCCGACGCATCCGGACCTGGACGCGCTTCTCGATGTCCGCAGGCGCCGTCTCCGGCAGGGCGCCGGCGATCAGCGCCTCCGCGTACTGACGGGTCTGCAGCAGGCCGGGGACGACCTGGGGGTCGTACACTCTCAGGCTCGCCGCGTCCGTCTCCAGGCCGATGTAGACGCTGTAGGGGATGTCACCGAACGAGTGCCACCAGCCCTGCTGGCGCGAGTCCTTGGCCATCTGCATGAGCGAGTCGACGATCCGGTGGTCCTCCACCTCGTAGACCCCGCACAGATCGCGGACGTCGCGCTGGCTGATGCTGCGCCGGCCGTTCTCCAGACGGCTGATCTTCGACTGCGACACCAGCAGTCGTTCCGCCACCTCCTCGGCCGTCATGCCCTTGAGCTCGCGGAGCCTGCGCAACTCCTGGCCCAGCCGGCGCCGCCTGACGGTGGGATTGACATTGGACGCCACGGGACGTGCACCTCCGGCTGCGTGCCTCTACTTTGCGTATCTGCTGTTGAGCAGACTGCCACCAAGGTGCTTCATACCGCTGGGAAACGCCGGATATGCGGCGGGTACAGGCCAGTTCGGCCCTGCATGCGGCCGGGCGGGGCAGCCGGACCGAACCGTGCGGTCCCGCTGCCCCGCTCGACTCAGCGGCTAGCGTACCGGGTCTGTGGGGACTTTCGGTGCGGCGCTGGGTGGTGCGCGGTGCTGCTTGCGCAGTGGTGCGCGGTGCTGCTTTGTGCAGTGGTGGGTGGTGCTGCTTTGTGCAGTGGTGGGTGGCGGTGCGTGGTGGTGCTCGGTGCTCGGTGCTCGGTGCTCGGTGCGTGGTACTGCGTAGTGCCTGTGGTGCGGTGTGCTGCCCTGTGGTGCGGTGTGCTGCCCTGTGGTGCTGGTCGGCCGAAGGCTGCCGTCGCGCTGCGACCGCGTGCCGTGGGGCTGCGGCTCAGTGGGCCACGGCACGCGCCATGGATCCGCGGCGCGGCTGCATCGGAACACCGCGGGCGGGTTCCGCTGCCGACCTGGCTCCGGCGGCCTGGCGGCCGGCCGGACCCGGGCTGCGGCGCGGCTGGGCCGCCACGCCGTTCTGGACGTCCATCACGGCGTGCGCCACGAGGCCGCCCATGGGGTCGTGCCTGATCAGGTCCCGCAGCCGGGAACGGGACGAACGCCCCTCGTTGCCCGGATACAGGTGCTTGCCGAGGCCGACCGCGTGCGCCAGCGCGGCGAGCGCCGCGGTCCGCGGGTCCGGCGGTACGCCGGTGCGGATCGCGGAATCCAGCCGGCCCTTGATCTCCCGGCTGATGGCGGTGTCCGTCGCCTGGTAGCGAGTCGTCGGCAGCACCCCGCACATCTGGCCGGGCACGGCATGCACCATGCCGCACCGCTCCAGATGCGAGAGGTACGTCTGGCGGAGCCCGAGACGCGGCCCGCCGATCCAGTGGACGGCGCGTACGGGAGCGCCACGCCTTCGCAGCAACTCCAACGCGCAGTCCAGAGTCGGATCTCCTGTCGGCCGTGGTACAACCACGGCGATACGATCCCCGTCTGGGGCTATCCGTCCGGCCAGCGCCAGCTCCACTAGCTGTGCTCCGGCCAGACCGAGGTCGAGCGACTGCGGCTGCGCAGTGGTACCCGTGGTCGGGTCCAGTGCCAGCAACAGAAGCTCCTCCGGAAGTGTTCTGCGGTTCCTGCCCATCCATGCCTCCCCGCGTGGATGAATGACAGGGTGACCCCTCTCACATTGGTCTGTCGAGAGTGCGTGACCGGTTCGTGAGGGAACCGGTAGGTATGTCGTTCTCGTCTACCGCTTGGGTTTAGCCCGCACACAGGACACTGGTACATGGTTCGGACAGCGGTACGGCCGGGTGGTCCGGCTGCGTCGTCCGGGCTTCGGTTCACGGTTCGGTAGGCGCACGCGGGGCGTGCGGCGCAAGGAGGAGGCATCGGTGGCGGGCGAGTCCCCCGACAGGTCGAAGCAGCGCGAGTCGTCGGCAGAACCGACGTCGGGGAGCGCGGGTCCGGTTCCCGAGGCCAGGGGCGAGGCGCGCGAGGTCCGCGACCCTCGGCTCGCGCTGGCGGGGGAGTCCGGGGCGCCTTCGGGGCGCGGCGGCGTCGACACAGCGACGAAGGTGCTTTCGGTACGGACGCAGGAGAGGGACGCGGAGGATCCGGAGGGCGTGTCGGGCTCGGAGGACGCGGAGGATCCGGAGGGCGTGTCGGGCTCGGAGGACGCGGAGGATCCGGAGGGCGTGTCGGGCTCGGAGGACGCGGAGGATCCGGAGGGCGTGT
>NZ_JBEXHW010000010.1:195912-208993 GCF_040608235.1 Streptomyces sp. NPDC005202
GTGTCGGGCTCGGAGGACGCCGAGGGCGCGGAAGGGCCGGAGGGCACTTCGGAGCCGGGGGACGCCGGGGACGCGGAGGACGCCGAGGACGAGGGCGCTGCGCAAGGTGACGCCGAGGAGTCCGAGGCGGCCGCGGAGGCTGAAGATGCCGAGGAGGCCGCGGTCGGCGCGAAGGCCGGGGAGACCGGGGAGGCCGGGGAGGCCGAGGAGGCGTCGCGGGCCGACGCGCGGGACGCCGACGCAAAGGGCTCCGACACGAAGGGCTCCGACACGAAGGGCTCCGACGCCGAGGCCGCCTCCATTGACGCGCGGGGCGCCTCCGCCGCTTCCGGTGACCGTGACGAGGCCGACGCGGCGGGTGACGCGCGCCTGCGTGCGGCGGTGGCCTCGTGGGTGGATTCCGCGGACGAGGAGAAGGGCGCGGAGGGCACGAAGGCCGACGCCGACGACGCTGCCGACACCGAGGCCGAAGACTCCACCGAGACCGGGGCTGTCACCGAACCGGAGGCCGCCGACGGCGAGGACGCCCCACAGGGGCCACTCGCACGCGACGACGAAAGCCGCACGGGTGGTGCGGGTGGGAACGAAAAGGCCGACGGCGAAGCCGCTGACGTCGCCCAGCCCCCGCAGGGCTCCGCACGCGACGACGAAAGCCGCACGGGTGGTGCGGGTGGGAACGAAAAGGCCGACGGCGAAGCCAAGGCCGCCCCCGTCGACCAGCCCACCACCGTCTTCAAGGCCGTACGCCCCGCCAAGCCCCCCGTCGACCAGCCCACCACCATGCTGAAGCTGGACGGCGCCACCAAGGACCCCCAGGAGAAGACCCCCGAGTCCGACGCCGAGCGCACCAGCAAGTTCGTCGCGCTCAAGCCGCTCGACGACCCGGAGACCCGCAAGCCGAAGCCCACTGCTCCCGCCGCTCCCGCCGCTCCCGCCGTCGCCCCGGCGGCGTCCGCGGCGCCCGCGGCCCCGGCGGACGCCACCACCCCCGTCCCGCAGGTCGGCCCCGAGCGCACCACCCAGCAGCCCCTGCCGCCGAAGCCGCCGCTGGACCTGCTGGCCGAGCTGACGAACACCCCGCCGCCTCCGGAGACCCCGCTGCGCACGCTGGTGCGCCGCGTCAAGATCTGGACCCCGCTGGTCGTACTGCTCGCGATCATCTTTGCGATCGTGCAGGCCGTACGCCCGCTGCCCACGCCCACCCTCGCGCTCACCGCCAAGGACAGCTACACCTTCGACGGCAGCAGGGTGAACCTGCCCTGGCCGAGCGAGGGCCAGGGCTGGATGGACGTCAACGGCATCGGCACGATGGGCAACTTCGGCAAGCAGACGCCGGTCGCCATCGGCTCGGTCGCCAAGACCATGACGGCGTACATCGTCCTGAAGGACCATCCGCTGAAGCCGGGTCAGGAGGGCCCGAAGATCGAGGTCGACCCGACGGCGGAGAAGGAGGGCGGTTACGACAAGGACGGCGAGTCCACGCTCAACACCGTCAAGGCGGGCGACAAGCTCACCGAGAAGCAGGCCCTGTCCGCCATCATGATTCCGTCCGCGAACAACATCGCGCGGCTGCTGGCCCGTTGGGACGCGGGCTCCGAGGCGGCGTTCGTGAAGAAGATGAACGACACCGCCAAGAAGCTCGGGATGACGGGTACGTCGTACACCGACCCGTCCGGTCTGAAGGAGACCACCGTCTCCACGGCCGAGGACCAGGTGAAGCTCGGCAACGAGGTCGTGAAGATCCCGGCTCTGATGGCCATCACCAAGCTCCCCGGCTGGACGGACCCGTCCGGCAAGTTCTGGCGCAACTACAACGCGCTCGTCCCCTACAACAACGCCCTCGGCATCAAGACCGGCACCACCACCGCGGCCGGCGGCAACCTGCTCTTCGCCGCCACCAAGCTGGTCGGCGGCGAGACGGTCACCGTCGTCGGCGCGATCCTCGGCCAGCACAAGGCGCCGATCATCGACACGGTCAACGAGGTCAGCAAGACCGCGATGCTCGCCGCGCAGGACGCGATGACCTCGGCGAAGATCCTGAAGAAGGGCGACGTCGTCGGGTACGTGGACGACCAGCTCGGCGGTCACACGCCGGTCGTGGTCACCAAGGACGTCACCGCGGTCGGCTGGGCCGGGCTGAAGGTGAAGCTGTCCTTCGCCTCCGACGACGTACCGCACTCCGCGAAGGCCGGCACCAAGGTGGGCACGCTCACCGTCGGTGACGGCATCGGCGGAGCGGTGAGGGTCCCGGTCGCCCTGCAGAAGGACCTCACCGAGCCGGGCTTCACGAACAAGCTGACCCGCCTCGGCTGACCCGCGGGTCACGACCGCCGCGTCCGAGCCCTGCGCACCCCGTCAGGCAGCCCCACCCGGGAGCTCCCTGGCGGGGTGCGTGCTAGCGTCACGAATCAGGGCACGTCGTCGGTCGCGCGGGACGCGGCCGCGAACGGGATGGGAAAAGGCCGGGAAAACCAGGGACGCGGCCGAGAACAGAAGACGGGACACGGGGAGTGCCTTCAGGTGGCCACTGCGGAGCCGACACGCGCCGACGACGCCGATCCGGACCCGGGAACCGGCGCGCGAATACGCCTGTCCACGACTGACACGGACGGTGACCGCGGTCACCCGGGCGGTCGTGCGGACGACGGCGCCCCCGGCACTCCGAGCGCCACCGACGCCCGTACGGGCAAGGACGGCAGCGACAGCCAGGACGGCAGGGACGGCAAGGAGAGACGGCCCTGGACCAGAGCCGCCGTCATGGCCCTGCGGGAGCGGATGCTGCGGCACCCGGCCCTTTCCGTCACCGGCGTGGCCGGCGTCCTGCACATCATCTGGTTCTTCACGTTCGCCAACAGCGGCGGCGACCTCGCGGCGCAGGACGCGTGGGCCGAGTTCGTCGGCCGGCACCCCGACTCGGCGTACAACCTCGCCTGGTACGGCGGCATGCACCCGGTGTCGTACAGCGTGGTGTCGCCGTATCTGATGTCCGTCCTCGGCGTCCGTACGACGATGATGATCGCCGGGACGGTGTCCGCGGGCCTGCTGACCCTGGTCCTCATCCGCAGCCGCTCGGTGAAGAACCCGCTGTGGGCCGCGCTGGCCGGTGTCTTCGGGCTCCTGTGCAACGCGGTGTCGGGCCGGGTGACGTTCGGCCTCGGCACGCTGTTCGCGCTGGGCGCCGTCGCGGCCGTGTTCTGCTGGCCGTACCGCTGGCGCCACAAGCGCTGGGCGAAGGCGCTCGTGGCGGCGTCGCTGGCCGCGCTCGCCACCATGTCCTCACCCGTCGCGGGCCTGTTCGTGGGCCTGGTGGCGGTGGCGCTGTTCCTGCAGAAGCGCCGCCCGGGCGCCTGGGCGCTGGGCCTGGCGCCGACCGCGGTGGTGGCGGTGTCGGCCTGGCTGTTCCCCTTCTCGGGCACCCAGCCGATGACGTTCGCCTCGGTCATCCTGCCCCTGCTCTACGCGGTCCTCGGCTTCCTCCTCGTCCCGCGGGAGTGGAAGACGGTCCGGGTGACGGCCGCGGTGTACGGCCTGTCGGTCGTCCTGGTCTGGCTGATCAGCTCCCAGATCGGCTCCAACATCACCCGGCTGGCGATGCTGTTCGCCGGGGTGGTCCTCGTGGCGGCCCTGCCCTTCGCGGTCCCGCGCTCACGCCAGTGGTACGCGATCGTGCTCGCCTCCGTCGGCTTCGTCGGCTGGATCGGCTTCAAGACGGTCGACGACATCGTCCACACGGCTCCCGCCGCGTCCTGGTCGCGTGAGCTCGCGCCCCTCGTCAACGAGCTGCAGCAGGTCGGCGCGGAGAAGGGCCGCGTCGAGGTGGTCCCGGCCCGCTCCCACCGCGAGGCCTCCGCGCTGGCGCCCTACGTCAACCTCGCCCGCGGCTGGAACCGCCAGGCCGACATGGAGCGCAACCCGCTCTTCTACGACGACACGCTCAACTCGGCGAACTACCACGAGTGGCTGCAGCGGTGGGCCGTCCACTACGTGGTGCTGCCCAAGGACGAACCGGACGGCGACGGCGGCGAACGCGAACGCGCGCTGGTGCAGCGGGGCATGCCGTACCTCAAGCAGATCTGGGGCGACGCCAACTGGCAGCTGTTCAAGGTGACCGATCCGGCGCCGCTCGCGGAGCCCAACGCCGTCGTCGACCGCGCCGAGCAGGGCGAGCTGACCATCGAGGTGCGCAAGGCGGGCCGCATCCTCATCCGCATCCCGTACTCGCCCTGGCTGAGCCTCGTCGACGCCGACGGCAAGAGCCTCAAGCCGCCCCAGGAGACGGAGGCCTCCAAGCACCGGGCCGAGGGCACGCCGAAGACGTACGACAACGTCAACGGCTGCCTGATGGAGACGGAACAGGACGCGAAGGGCGACAAGTGGACGATGCTGGTCGCTCCGCGGGCGGGGACGTACCGGCTGGCAGCGCCGTACCAGCTGCCGCGGGGCACGCCGTGCCCCGACGAGTTGAAGTGACCGTCCGTCGGTCCAGGGGCCGCCGGGCGACCGTCCGTCGGTCCAGGGGCCGCCGGGCGACCGTCCGTCGGTCCAGGGGCCGCCGAGGACCGTCCGTCGGTCCAGGGGCCGCCGGGCGTCCGTCCGTCGGTCCAGGGCTGCCGAGGACCGTCCGTCGGTCCAGGGGCCGCCGGGCGACCGTCCGTCGGTCCAGGGGCCGCCGGGCGACCGTCCGTCGGTCCAGGGGCCGCCGAGGACCGTCCGTCGGTCCAGGGGCCGCCGGGCGTCCGTCCGTCGGTCCAGGGCTGCCGAGGACCGTCCGTCGGTCCAGGGCTGCCGAGGACCGTCCGTCGGCCCAGGGCTGCCGAGCGACCGTCCGTCGGTCCAGGGCTGCCGAGCGACCGTCCGTCGGTCCGGGGGCTGCCGCCCCCGGATCCCGGGCGTCACCTCACGGGAAACGCCACGTCGCACACCGCGTCCTCCGGCCCCGCCGCCTCCCAGTCCGCGAAGTACACCTCGCGGCAGGGACCGGCCTGCTGAAGCCCCCGCTCGGCGATCCACTGCTCCACCGCCTCGAACGCGGCCAGGATCTGCGGATGCGCCACCTGTGCCTTGGTGATCCGCGTGTACGCCAGCCGCTGCGCCGGATCCACCCGCACCTTCGTCTCCCAGGCCCGGCCCCGCGACTCCGCCCACGCCCGGGCAGCCGCCTCGTCCCCGACGGGCACGCAGGACTCGGCGGGCCCGTCACTCTCCATGGACACCTCGGCGTGGTAGACGACGTACGGCGCCCCGGCGACGCCCCCGCACTCCCGCGCCGCCGCCTCCAGGCGGGTCAGCGACGCCCCGATCCACGCCGGCAGCTCGCCCGCCAGCGTGTGCCGCGTCTCGGTGATCACCACCTGCTCGGGCACGTCTACCGTCCCGACCACGAACTTGCCGTACATCTCGGAGCTCCTCCCCGACAGCCGTCCACGGAGGTACTCGGCGAGCGTCCGCTGCCCGGCCACCCGCGCCTCGACGTCCGCCCAGTACGCGGCGAGCAGGTCGGCGGCCTCGGTCGCGTCGGACTCCACCGCCTCGACCACCTCGGCGACCTGCGCGAGCGGCATGTCGAGCTGGCGCAGCAGGGCCACGAGCCGGGCGCGTTCCGTCTGGGACGCGCGGTAGTAGCGGTAGCCGCTGGCCTCGTCGACGTGCGCCGGGACCAGCAGGCCGAGGCGGTCGTACAGCCGCAGGGCCTTGGCCGACAGCCGGGACCGCGCGGCGAAGGCGCCGATGCTGAGCAGTTCGTCGTCCACCCCGTCATCCTCCGTCACCGGGCGCCGTCCGCCCGGTGACAGGGACGCTCTCCCTTGCCCCAAGGGCAAGGTCAACCGGCGAGCTGGGCCTCGATGGCGCCGACGACCTCGGCCGCCTCCGGCTCGGTCTGCGGGGAGAAGCGGGCGACGACCTTGCCGTCCCGCCCGATCAGGAACTTCTCGAAGTTCCAGCGGATGTCGCCGCTGTGCCCCTCGGCGTCGGCGTGGCCGACGAGGCGGTCGTAGAGCGGGTGCCGTCCGTCCCCGTTGACCTCGACCTTCTCGGTCATGGGAAAGGTGACGCCGTACGTCGCCGAGCAGAACTCGGCGATCTCCTCGGCGCTGCCCGGCTCCTGCCCCATGAACTGGTTG
This sequence comes from Streptomyces sp. NPDC005202, assembly GCF_040608235.1. NCBI lineage: Bacteria > Bacillati > Actinomycetota > Actinomycetes > Kitasatosporales > Streptomycetaceae > Streptomyces > Streptomyces sp. NPDC005202. Next base: position 202,035 of record NZ_JBEXHW010000010.1, read on the forward strand.
CACGGCACACCGAGCACGGTGAAGCCCTGCTCGGCGTACCGCTCGTGCAGCCGCTCGAGGCCGGCGTACTGCGGGGTCAGCCCGCACTTGGAGGCCACGTTCACGATGAGGACGGCCTGCCCCGCGTACTGCTTGAGGTCGGCGGGACCGCCCTGGAGGGCGCCGATCTCGATGTCGAGGGGAGAGGCGCCGTTGCTGTCTGAAGTCGTCATGAGCGGATGCTAGCTGCGGGAGGTGTCGGGCCCGTTCCCAGCCCGCGGGGCCTCGGGCTCGTTCCGAGCGGCTGAGGCCTTGGGCCCGTTCCGAGCGGGTGAGGCCTTTGGCCCGTTCCGCGGGGTGAGGCCTCGGGCCCCGTCTCCAGGGCCTTTGCGCCGGATCCCGCGGCGTCGACGAGGACCTGGCCGGCCCCCGTCCGTGAGTACAGCACCGAGCGCCCCGCCCGGCGCCGCTCCACCAGCCCCGCGTCCAGCAGCACCTTCAGATGGCGGCCGACCGAGCCGAGGCCCTGCCCGGTCACGGCGGTCAGCTGGGTCGTGCTCAGCGGCGAGTCGAGCAGGACCAGCACCTGGGCCCGGGCGTGGCCCAGCAGCGCGCCGAGGCTCGCGGGCACGGAGGCCCGCTGCCCGTCGGTGTCGGCGAGGGCGCCCGCGCAGGCGTAGACGACGGCGTACCGGCGCGGCTCCTCCCACGACACCCAGCCGGTCTGCGGGGTGACCGGCACGAAGACGAGCTCGGCGCCGGAGATCTCGCGTGGGGGATACTCGTGCAGGTTGATCTGGAGCCGGTTCTCGCCGAGCCAGCGCGTCCCCGGCCGCAGCGCGTCCAGCACGGTCGCCCAGCCGCCCCGGCTGACCTGCGCGGTCCGCGCGACGACGTCGGCCTCCAGGATGCGCCGCCGCCGGGGCCAGTACGGGCGTACGGCGTCGGCCCAGACGTACTCCAGGAGCCGGGCCGCGCGCTCGGGCAGGTCGTCCCGGTCCAGCTCGGCGGGCAGCGGCCCGGCGAGGGAAACCTTGAGATGCCCGCGGGCCGCCGCCGGGTCCGCCGCGCGCACCCGCGCGACGCCCTCCTCGAAGGTCTCCGCGTCCCGCGGGGTGGGCGTGAGGAAGTCGGCGATCCAGTCCCGGCCGAGCCCGGAGTGCACGAGCACCGCGGTGACGGGGTCGCCCGCCAGCCGCTCCCGGTACGCGGGCAGGTGCGCCCGCAGCCACGCCTGCTCGCCGGGGTGCCGGCCCACGCCCGCGTGCAGCAGCTTCAGGCTCGCGAAGGTCTCGGCGAGCGGCGAAAGCACGAACCGGCTGCCGGCAAGCGTGTCGGCGTTGACCTGCCACCAGCCCACGGGCGGCTCCTTCCGGGCTCGGGCTCCTTCCGGGCTCGGGCTTCTTCCCGGCTCGGGCTTCTTCCGGGCTCGGGCTCTTTCCGGGCTCGGGCTTCTTCCGGCTCGGACTCCTTCCGGGGTCGAACTCCTCCCGGGTTTCGCACCTGCGCGAAACAATAACGACCGGGGCCGGGCCCGCCCGAGACTCCGCGCATGCGCAGCTACCAGGACCTGTTCCGCACCCCGGAGTTCACCCCTCTCTTCCTCTCCTCCTCCGCCCAGACCGTGGCCCAGACGGTGAGCGGACTGGCGCTCGGCACGCTGGTGTACCGCGCGACGGACTCCCCGCTGCTGTCCGCGGTGAGCATGTTCGGCCCGTCGCTCGCGCAGGTGCTGGGGGCGACCTTCTTCCTCTCGGGCGCCGACCGGCTGCCGCCGCGGAGGGCACTGGCGGGCATCTCCACGGCGTTCGCGGCCTGTACGGCCGTCCTGGCGCTGCCCGGCTTGCCGGTCTGGGCAATCTTCGCCGTCGTCCTCGTCCAGGGCCTGATCGCGTCGCTGGGCGGGGGAGTCCGCTGGGGACTGCTGAACGAGATCCTGTCCAAGGACGGCTACCTGCTGGGGCGTTCGGTGTTCAACATGATGAACGGGATCATGCAGATCACCGGTTACGCGGCGGGCGGGCTGCTGGTGGCAGTCCTGTCGCCGCGCGCTTCCCTGCTGCTGTCGGCCGGGCTGTACGCCGGGGCGGCCGCCGGTGTTCGCCTGGGCCTGAGCCGCCGCCCGCCCCGGGCCTCCGGCCGCCCGTCGGCCACGGCGACCTGGCGCACCAACGCCCTGCTGTGGTCGTCCCGTCCACGCCGCCTGACCTATCTGGGCCTGTGGATCCCCAACGGCATGGTGGTCGGCTGCGAGTCGCTCTACGTGTCGTACGCCCCCGACGCCGCGGGCACGCTGTTCGCCTGCGCGGCGCTGGGCATGCTGGCGGGGGACGTGACGGTGGGCCGCCTGCTGCCGACGGTGACGCGCCGGCGCCTGGCCACGCCCCTGCTGTTGCTGCTGGCCACGCCGTACGTGTTCCTCGCCCTGCACCCGCCCGTGCCCCTTGCCGCCTGCCTGGTCACGGTCGGCTCCGTCGGCTTCGGCGCAAGCCTGGTCCAGCAGGAGCGGCTGATGGCCCTCACCCCGGACGAACTGAGCGGCCACGCCCTGGGGTTGCACTCCGCCGGGATGCTCACGATGCAGGGCGTGAGCGCCTCGCTGGCGGGCTCGGTCGCACAGGTCACCTCGCCCGCCGTGGCGATGACAGTGATGGCGGTGGCGTCGACCGGGGCGACGGCGGCGCTGGCCATGGCCGGCCGGCGCACGTGGTCCCCGGCGCCCCAGCCGGCGTCGGCACCGTAGGTGCGGACAATGCGGCCGACATCGACGCCACGGCGGCGTCGTGCGGCCCCGTGTCACTCGGCGCCGCCCGCCGTGCGGCCCCGTGTCACTCGTCGTCGGGTGCCGTGGACTCGGCGAGCCGTTCTCCGATGTCGTCCGCCCATTCCTGTGCCCACCGGCGGAGCTCCGCGACGGCTCGGCCGTCGAGCCCGTAGGCGGTGAACTCCCTGTCGTCGATCCATTCGGCGCCGATGAGGCGGGCTTGCAGGTCGGCGAGGTCGAAGGCGTCCCCGGCGTGGCGGCGGCCGAGTTCCTCGAGTTCCGGGTGGCTCCACAGCTCCGCGGCGGCATGGACGTCGATGAGGTCGTGGGCGAGGCCCTGATCGGCCAGCGCGCGGACCCTGGTGCCGACGACGTCCACGAGGGAGAGGGCCGGGCCGAGTTCCGTGAGCACCGGCGGCCGCCAGAGCACTTCCTTGAGGACCTGCACCGCGCACTCCTCACCGGTCACCGAGTCGCTGACGACCAGCCGGGCGGCCAACGGTTCCGTCTCCAACGCCCCGACCCGCCAACCGCGTTCCTCCAGACCGGCTCGCACCGCCGCGACGATGTGCCCCGTCCCGACCGGGCTCTCGGTGGCGACCTCCACGTCGCGGCTGGGCCGGTCCACCAACCCGTGCGCCTGCACCGCGTGCCCACCGGCGAGCGCCAGAGCGTACGGCGCCCCCACCGCGAGAATGTCGGCCAGCAGCCGCCGCCGCACTTCACCGATCTTCACGCAACGGCCAGGTTCGTCCGGGACGGGAAGGCCCACGAGCGGCCCCACGGAACTCGGCGTCCCCCGCGTCCAGCCGACGCGTGAACGTCCCCCGGCGGAGCTCGAAGACAGTGGGCAGTGACACCATGCGTCGATTATCGCCCGCAAACCTTGACCAGCGCGGAAAAAGCACGGCCGCCGGTGAATCATGCCTCATACCGTCAACGGCACGTACCTCCAGCGGCGGAGCCGCGGCGAATCCGGGTGGAGGTTGGGCGGCGAGGGCATACGTATCGCTGCGTACGCCATGGACAAGACGTCCACCGTCCCCTGGCACATGACAGCCGAGGACTACGGGCTGGCACATGACAGCCGAGGACTACCGCGCGGCCCTTGCCCGCATCTCTCACGGCCCGTCTCCCGGCCGACTGCGCTTCGCCTGTCAGCAGCACCAGTTTCGAAGATCACGTACGCGGGTGCTGCCTGAGCTGGGAGCTCTGTGACCTGGGCGTTATCGGTGTGCTGGTCGTGACTCCCCGCTAGTCCCCCTACCTGTCCCCTGCTTCGGGCACGCGAGGGACACACCTAAGAGCTCCGCACAGCTGAGCGGAACTCTGAGAGCGGGACTGTGCGAAAATGCAATGGGGCAAAAGGGTCGCTGCCTGTCGGATCGGAGGATAGGCGCCGCATCGGGTCGCGGGCACGGCCGGTACAAGATCCACGTCCGCGGACGGGCCAGGCGACAGAAGGCTGCCATGCACAAGCCAGAAGAAGAGTCTCGGGAGCCGCTGCTCAGCCTTCCCCTCGATGTGGATCTGGAGCGTGTCAGCCAGCAGATCCAGATCGTGGCCCGTGCTCAGGGAATGCTGAAGGGCCTGCTGGAGGCCGTGGTGGCGATCAGCCGCGAGCTGGAACTGTCCTCGGTACTGCGCCGGATCGTCACCGCCGCGGCGGACCTGGTCGGCGCCCGTTACGGGGCCCTGGGCGTGCTGGACGAGAGCGGCGAGTTCCTGTCGGACTTCCTCACTGTCGGTCTCACCGACCAGGAGAAGGCCGACCTGGCCGACGTGGAATTCCCCCGAGGGCGCGGCGTGCTCGGTCACCTGATCCACCACCCCCAGCCACTGCGAGTCGATGACATCGCCGCCCACCCGGAGTCCGCGGGATTCCCTCCCGGCCATCCGCCGATGAGCACCCTGCTCGGGGTTGCGATCAGCGTGCGAGGCGAGATCTACGGAGACCTGTACCTCTCCGAGCGACGCGACGGGCAGCCCTTCGACGCCCATGACGAGGCTTTGGTCACCGCCCTGGCCAGTGCCGCAGGTGTGGCCATCGACAATGCGCGCCTTTTCGAACAGGTCCGGAGTAGCGGGGAGCAGTTCCAGCGGCTGCTGCTGCCACGGTTGCCCGACCTGCTCCCGTTCGGTGTGGCCGCGGAGTACCGTCCGGCGACCGCGCCGGGACACCTGGGTGGGGACTGGTATGACGCCCTGCTACTGCCGGACGGTGCCTGTGCGGCCGTGATCGGCGACGTGTGCGGTCACGACCTCAGGGCCGCGGCCGCGATGGCCCAGACCCGTAACATGCTGCGCGCCCTGCTGTACGACCGGCGCACCCCGCCCAGCTCCGTCCTCGCCGCGCTCGACCGCACCCTCCACGCCATCACCGACATCCCCGTCACCACCGCCTGTCTGGCCCGCATCGAACCCGCGGACCACGGCTGGAGGCTGCTCTGGAGCACCGCAGGCCACCCGCCGCCGCTCCTGCTCACCTCCGACGGCCGTGCAGAGTTCCTGAGTGCGGACCCGGGGCTGCCCCTCGGAGTGGATCCCGACGAGCCGCGTCCCGACCACGTCCACCCGCTGCCTTCGAACGCCAACGTGATCTTCTTCACCGACGGACTGGTAGAACGCCCCGGCCACTCGATCGCTGCCGGCCTGGACGACCTCGCCGCCGTCGGCGCCGCCCATGCCAGGCTGCCGCTGGATGACCTGTGCCGGATGCTGGCCGACATCCATGGAAGCGACGCCCACGACGACATGGCCATCCTTGTCCTGCGCACCCCCAGATGACCATGACATGCCCATTACAAAGCTGCCCTTACGGGGTTGCGAGAAGCACCCGATGGATCTTCCCCGGCCGCCGACCCGGACAGCCGATGCGCCTGTCCGTACGTCTGTGGTGGCACCCCGCACCGGAGCACCGTCCGCCCGGTGCCGGCGGCGCGAATGGAGCTGCGGCAGCTGGCCCGCTCCCGGGACGCGCAGGCACGTAGTGGCACGCGTGTGGCACGGCGCCTGAAACGGCGAAGGGCCAGCCTGCGAGGGAATTCCTCCTGAGCTGGCCCTTCTCTCTGTGCCCCAAGGGAGGTTCCGACAGCATCCACACTCGCTCGCGCCCGCCGTGAGCTGGTCCTTTCCGCGACGGACGAGCTGCGGAAGCGTCGCCGTGGCCGTGGCGGTGACGCCCGACGAACACGAACCACGTCATCCGGGACCTCACCGCCGCCCAGGCGGACGGCCTGGCCTACGTCGCCGCGGTCGCGTCCCACCCGGAATACACGGCGCGGTTCCAGGAAGACCTCGAAGTCCCCGGCGCGCGGACACCCCTCACCACCGACCCCTGCCTGTGGGAGCGGGCGGTCGACATCGGTCGGCGAGTCCTGTGGCTACACACCTACGGTGAGCGGTACGCCGACGAGGCGGCAGGAAGGCCGTACGGGAGAGTGTTGCTACCGCGCGACCGACCCCGGTGCGTGGAGGAGATCCCGGACGACCCGGAAGTCATGCCGGAGAAGCTGGCGTACGACCCCGTCACTCAGGACCTGTGGGTCGGCACCGGACGGATCAGCCCGGTTCCACGAGCGGTCCGGCAGTACCAGGTGTCCGGGATGAACGTCCTCGACAAGTGGTTCGGCTACCGCCGGAGGCCCCCCGTCGGCAAGCGACGCCTCGAACTGGACCATGTTGTGCCCGCATCGCCGAGGTGGTTCGTGAACAGCAGGTGGCCACACCCCTTGCTGCCGCGTTCACTGCACACCTGCAGCGCATGCACCCTGAGGAGAGCAACACTCCGGGAACACCGCCCTGGTATGCGAGTAACCGGCTGTGTGCCTGGGAGAAGCTGGTCCGCCAAATGGAAGCTGGCTGGGCGCCCTCGGGCTGGTTTCCGCCCGATCTCTACCGCGAACGCCTGGAAGCTCGCGACGAGCTTGAGCAGGTGCGCCATCAACTCCCTGAGAACGCCGCCGCATTGCTCCGGAACGCACTTGAGCCCCTGGACGCCCTGTTCGCCGAGCTGACCGTCGAGGACACCGGCCTGCTCCCTAAGACGCCGTCTCATTTGGTGAGTCTGCGGTAGCAGATGAGGGTGCAGGTGATGGCGGTGAAGGCCAGGAAGTGTTCGACCTTGCGTTCGTAGCGGCGGTGCAGGCGGCGGCAGCCGGCGAGCCAGGACATGGTGCGTTCGATGGTCCAGCGGTGCCGGCCCAGCCGGGTGGAG
>NZ_JBEXHW010000011.1:0-19883 GCF_040608235.1 Streptomyces sp. NPDC005202
GGCAACTTCGCCAGGAACCAGTAGCCGGCGCTGCGGCCAGCGCCCCTGCTCCAACCATCACCTGGAAACGGACATCACCTCACGAACCGCCCTCTGAGAACCAACCCCAAACCGGCGAAATGACCACCGCCCGCGAGTCTCCAAACCACTACCCTCAGGGCGGACTTGGGTACCTGGACAACCAACGACCAGTCCAAGAAACCGTGTCTATACGATGGGACGGCTTCGCACGTGGAGTCGCGTATGAGCCTGCCATGGGTACCAGTGGGGTGTCAGTGACGCCGTCATCAGTGCTCGTTTCTCCGTAGGTCAGTGCTCGCCAAGAAGCTGGTCCAGGCCGTGGCCGACACCACGAGGTGTGGGTGCTCTGGCCGTTTGGAGTCTCGTATGAGCACACCGGCGGGGATGAAGGCAGCCTCCACACACTCGGTGGTGTTGCCGCCGCTGTACGACGACTTGAACCAGGCCGGTGTGGCGGTGGGCTGAGGGGCAACGGACATTCACAGCTCCTTGCGAGCGTTGTGGATCACGGAGGAGGAAGCCTCCATGTCCAACGCTTGTGCGCGGAGGTACTCGAACGCAAGTCTGTATCGCTCCAGTTCCTCTTCCTTCTCCAGGAAGAGAGAGCCCGTGTGGAAGTCGACGTACACCACGTCGAGGGCCGGCTCGGCACCGCCGATGATGACGAAGCTTCCGAGTGCGGCGGCATGAGCTCCCTTGGAGAACGGCAGCACCTGGAGCGTGATGTGAGATGACTCGTTCGCTTCAAGCAGCCGGTCGAGCTGTCCTTTCATGGTCTGCGGTGATCCGACGACGCGACGGATCACGGACTCGTCGAGAATCGCCCAGAGGTGCGGCGGCTTCGTCCGGGTGAGGACTTCCTGGCGCTTCATGCGGATGTCGACCAGCCGCTCGATCTCAGCCGACTCAAGGGGTACTTCGTTGGCCTTCTGGAGCGCCGTGCTGTAGGCACGTGTCTGCAGGAGGCCAGGGACGTAGACGCAAGAGAAGTGACTCTCGCGCACGGCTTCGTCTTCAAGCGTGAGCAGCAGATTCATGCTCTCGGGGATGGAGTCGGCGAAGGAACTCCACCAGCCTTGCTGCTTGGCATCCTTCGCGAGATTCACAACGGCCCGTCGCTCGGCCTCAGTTGCCCCGTACTCCCGGCACAGCGCATCGACGACGATCCACTTGACCGGGCCCGCCTGGGTTTCATACCTGCTGACCGTTGCCTTCGAAACGCCGACGAGCTGCCCCGCCTCCTCAAGGGTCAGTCCTTTGCGAGCGCGCAACTTGCGCAACGTGGCGCCTAGCTGACGTCGACGTGTTGTGGTCCGTTCGGACATTCGGCTCCTTCGCCGTGCGCCGGGCTGTGGCCCGGAAACCACCAACAGGCTAGGTAGCGGGTAAGCAGGCCCACCACTCGATTCACCCGATGGAGTCTCGTGAGAAGTTACATAGCGAGACTTCTCTATGCCATGCTCGGTCACGGATCGCTACGCAGCGCAGCCGTACCGACACGGCAGGCGCAGCGCGCGCGTGGCTTGGGAGGGAGAAGTGCTCATGCCTGGCTACGAAGACACCGAACCCCCACTCCGCTGTGTCCTGCCCTTCGAGGCAGCGCCGGCGGAAGTGCGCCTGCTGAGGAGAGCTGCCCTGACACAGCTGAGCCGGTGGGGTATGCCCGTGGCGGCCGAAGAGGCGGAACTGCTCGTCACCGAGCTGGCGACGAACGTCGTAAAGCACGTTGGGGAAGGTGCTTCAGCCACCTTGATCCTTGAATGGAGGGGGCAGCGGCTGCGCTTTGAAGTTCACGACAAGAGCGGGACGATGCCGTCCCTCAAGACGCCGGGCTGTGGCAAGGAGAGCGGTCGCGGCCTGCATCTTCTCGCAGCGCTGGCGGCGGACTGGGGCACGGTCCTCACGGCGTCAGGCAAGGCCGTATGGTGCGAGATCCCGTTCACTGCCGGGCGCACCTGTCGCCGTATCGAGCGAGCCGTCGAAGCCCTCGAGAGCTACCAGGGGGGTGGTCCTGCTGCTCGGCTGCAGGGAAGAGGGCGTGAAAGCGGCCTGGAAGAGTCGGCGATTGAACTCATCGCAGACCTGCTCCACTGGACCGCTGCCCGCGGCCACGATCCCGACGACATCCTCGATCGCGCTCAGATGCACTACGAGGCTGAGACAGAAGCAGCATAGGCGCACAGCCACCTTCCCCCCACTGCAAAGGCCAGCCGCCACCCCCGCGCGGTAGCGGTCTCGACCTGGTGGCCTCTGCCGGCGTATCAGCCAAGAGCGGCACGCAGCAGCGCGCCGGCATCATCCGGAGACCCCTGTTCATGCAATGCCAGGGACGCGTGCATGACGTCCTGGTCGCGTTGATCTCGTCCGTAGATGTGGATCAGGTTGTCGGCAAGGTCGTCCCGCTGCTGCTTCCTGAGAAGGGCCAGAACTCCGGCCATCTCGACAGGGCTCAGCGCCTCAGTGGTTTGGCACAGCAAGGTAAGTGCCGCGCCCTCTCGGCCAGAGCCCTGAAGCTTTTCGGCTTGGCTGGCCAGTTGGCGTACCGCTGCCACGTCGTTGTGCATCCGCTGCCGGTCCCCCCTGCGGCCAGGGACCGGCAGCGGAGTTGACGCCGCCCGAACAGCTAGACGAGCTCGCAAGCCGGCCCGTGCCGCCTTCAATTCGCTGACCGCCGACCGCAATGCCGCCACCTCTTTGCGCAGCGATTCAAGCTCCGCGGCTTCTTGCCGCAACGCGGCGCACGTGGTTGCGGCCTCCTCAAGCTGCTGGGTCAGCAGGTCGGCTTTGGCGCTCAACTTTGCACACTTGCGGCAGCGCCGCTCGGCCACAGCCTGACTGTGGAGCGCCCGCAGCTCGTCGACGCTGGTGTCGACGAGGTCCTCGCCCCCAGCGTCGGCACACGCTTGCTTATACAGATGCTCGGCGAACTCCAGGCTGGGAACGGTACGAGCGCTCAGAAACCGGGACAGCGAACTGGGATTGCTGTGTAGGCGTTTGGCCGCATTTTCCTGCGTGAGTGGCTTACCTGCCGCTCTGGTCGTTTCGTCCGGCAGCAGCTGGCGGCAGAGCGCCTGCAAGGTCCGGGCGAAGGCCCTCTTACCGGGAGGTACGTCACTGCTGAGCTCCTTGTCCACCCACCCTCGAGCAGGGGTGACCGCCCCACCCTGTGCCATGTCTTGCTCCCCTCGACGGCCCCCGAACTGGCGTCAGATTCTCCAATTGTGCACAGGGGATGGGGCGTTGGCTCTTGCTTTTTACTGAGCAAGTGTTCTGACGCTGGACTTCCTTTCGGGGTCTGGTGCGAGACTGTGGGAACCGCCCGAGAAGTGGGGGGCGCAGTTCAGGCAGACGTTCCCTGTCGAGCGTTTGCGCGAGTGTGACGCGGTGTGCCGTACGACTTGACCGGAGGGGCTAGATGACGCTGCCGTCGTGGCAGGACAAGAATTTGGGGAGCATGGCCCGGGGGGCGCTGTGGCTCGTATCCGTGGTGGGGGAAGGAAACATCTTCACGAAGGCCGACCTGCGTGCTGCGTTTCCTGACGTGGCCCAGATCGACAGACGGCTCCGCGACCTGAGGGACCACGGCTGGAAGATCGACACGAGCCGCGAGGACGTCAGCCTGAAGCAGCAGGAACAGCGGTTCGTGACTCGGGGCGCAGACGTATGGATTCCCGGTAAGGCCAAGGCGCCGAAGCACAAGAGCAGCCTTACCGCGGCGCAGCGCGCGAAGGTCCTCCAGGGGGACAACCACCTGTGCAGGATGTGCGGCATCGGCGCCGGTGAGGCGTATGAGGACGGCATCGAACTGGCGAAGCTGAACGTGGCTCGCCGTAAGGTGCTCCTCGCTGACGGGACGGCCGAATACCAACTCGTCACCGAATGCAAGAAGTGCGGAACGGGTGGGGGCGCCGATCGAGAGGTTGACCTCGGAGCTCTGCTGGACCTTGTGGAAAACCTCGCTCCGATGGAACAGCGTGTCTTCGCTGGATGGATCGCCGCCGACCGGCGGTCGCTGAGCCCACTCGACAAGGTGTGGGGCATCTACCGGACCCTGCCGGCTGCGTCCCGCGAGGCCGTGGCTCAGGCCATCGACGACACGGTCAAGTAAGAGAGAACGGGGAAAGACATGCTGCGAGAGTTTCCGCCGCCTCCGCGCGCGGCTGAGTTCAGCGAACTGATCAAGAAGCGCCTGGAGGAAGTGAGGGCGGTCGGCGGCACTCGGGAGACGGTCACTGTTGACTGGAACGGTCAGCAGGCCCACGTCGAGGTCATCGACCTTCCGCTCAGCGGGCTCTACTTCAACCCTGGCACGCATCGCATCCGGGCTCAGCGCAGCCATGACGCTGTCCGCGACGAGATGCTGGAGAAGGACCCCTGGAGCGCTGAGAGCCAGGATTACCTGCGGTACTTGCTCCAGGCCCGGCCGACGAATCCGGACGTCCGGGACGTCGAGTTCGACAAGCTGAAGGAGGACCTGAAGGCGTTCGGGCAGAACGAACCGGGACTTGTGACGCACTACGGTGTGCTCGTCAACGGCAACACCCGCGCCGTCGCACTCGGCGAACTTGGCGCGCAGTCGATGCGTGTGGGAGTGCTGCCGGAGTCGTTCACCTGGGCCGACATTTATGCCGTCGAGCTCTCCTTGCAGCTCCGTCAGGACCAGCGGCGTGACTACACCTTCATCAACCGGTTGCTGGCGATGGAAGAGCAGGCGTCGCTCGGGAAGACGCCCGAGCAGATCGCCAAAGAGTTCCGGATCAAGACCACCACGTACCACCAGGCGCGGTGGATCCTGAGTACCATCAAGGACCTGAACGAGCGCAGCAAGAGCGGGGGAGGCGCGGCGCTCCGGCTCGTCGACTGGGAAGCGGCCCAGGAAAGCCTCAAGGAGTTGCAGCGCCTGTACGTCAAGCTCCAGTCCCTCGACCGGGACCAGGCGGAGATCCTTAAGGAGTGGCGCCTGGCTGCCATCCTGCTGGATTTCTCGAAGACTGACATCCGGCACATCGACCAGGACTTCCTGAAAGAGGACTACCTGAGCCGGACGCTGCCGACCAGCCTGGCCGCTGAGGGAGGGGCGGCTGCTCAGCCCAAGGCGGTAGCTGTCCCGGGGCTGGGGTTGGCAGTCCCCGCAGCCTCCTCGCGTGTATCCGCAGCCCGGGCGCTGAACGACCAGATCCTCCGCGCCACGGCTATCGCAAAGGCGCCGGACCTGCCGGACAGCGAAAAGGCGAAGGCACAGGAACTCTTCAAAGAAGCACAGGATGCCTTCAACGAGGCCATTGATCAGGCGGGTCGAGATGGCCGTGTGCGCAAGCGTAAGCAGCTCGCTCCCGCTCGCCTGGCAGACGCCTGCGCCAGCATCGACCAGTGTGTGATCGAGCTCGTGCAGGCGCGCACCTCGCAGAGCTTCGATGAGGAGGCTTTCGACGAGGCCGTCCTCAAGCTCCGCGAAAGCCTCCGAAAGCTGGCTCAACAGTCGGGTCGCGGCATCCCCAATCCGGGCGACGGGGTGTCCTGGTTGCTTGCTGCCGTTGCGGCGGAGGGCACCCAGTGACCCAGGGCGCCGGTGAAACGTCCCTGCGTCTCGGGTTCGACGCGACGCGTACACGCGTGGTTCTGAGGACGACGGATCAGTATCGGCAGGATCTTGTTCAGCTGGCCGCCCGGTTTCGTACCGGCGGCCAGCTGGGCCCCTTGTCTGCCTCGATCGCTCTGGATGAACTTCTCGCTGACCTGGGCGTGCTGAGCCACTGGCCAGATCACGTCGGAGTCGAGTGGGCTCCGGAGCTCCGCGACCTCGTTGCCGGCGTCGTGCAAGATGCGAATACGGTCCAGCGACGGCTGGCGGGCTCTGTGACGCAGGGAGAAGTTGACCCTGACGAGGTGCCGGATCTGCTGGGGAAGACCTGGGAAGCGGAGCTCAGCGCGTTTCAGCGGCGCGATATCGCCAAGCTCCTCTCCCTGCGGCACGGGGCCAACTTCAGCGTGCCAGGGGCAGGCAAGACACGTGTCGCACTCGCTGTGTACGCGGCGCAGAAGGCTCAGGGGAATGTCAGGAGAGTCCTGGTGGTCTGCCCCAAGTCTGCATATGAGTCCTGGCGTTACGAGACAGCCGTGTGCTTCAGCTACCCGCTGCGCACCCACGTTCTCGACGGCTCCCTGGACCAGTGGGCAGAGGTGTTGATCGTCAACTACGAGCGCTTGGACCGCTCACTGGCTACGTTGGCCGGCTGGCTGAAGTCGGCTCCTTCAATGATCATCCTTGATGAGGCACACCGGATGAAGCTGGGGGCCCGCGGCACGTATGGCGCCGCATGCATGGCGCTCGGCCCGCTCGCCGAACGACGGTTGATCCTGACCGGGACGCCGGCTCCGAATGGGTCGAAGGACTTGGAGAACCTGCTGGGCTTCGTCTGGCCTGGTCACGGGCAGCGCACTGTGGTCCAGGCGGTGGCGGGAGGGGATCTCGCCTACGCGAGCTCTGTCCTGAGGCCGTTGTTCACGAGAACGACCAAGCAGGAACTGGGACTTCCTCCGATGCAGCTGCGCATGAGGTACGTCGATATGCCGCCGCTGCACAGCGAGATTTACAGCTCGTTGGTTGGAGGCATGCGTGCTGGCGCTGCCCGCGAAGACCTGAGTTCGCTCGGGAAGACGGCCTTGCGCCTTCTCATGGCTGCGACGAGCCCAGCTCTGCTGCTGGAGGGCGCAAGCCGGTACGAGCCGTTGGCTTACCAGCTACCTCCGCTGGAGATTCCCGAGGGGAGCTCGCTGTACTCGCTCATGCGTGACCTCCCTGACTATGAGCTGTCTCCCAAGTACAAGGAAGCAGTGGCGCTTGTCGCGGAGAACGCTCAACAGGGCCGCAAGACGCTGGTCTGGACGACATTCGTCCGCAGTCTGACGACCTTGGCCCAGATGCTGGAGAAGTACAGCCCGGCGGTCGTCTATGGGGGGACGCTGGACCGGGATGAGCAGTTGCGGCGCTTCCGCGAGGACCCCGCCTGCATGGTGCTGGTCTCCAACCCTGCAACGCTGGGTGAGGGCATCAGCCTCCATCACGTCTGCCATGACGCCGTGTACGTAGACAGGGACTTCATGGCCGGGCGGTTCCTGCAAAGTCTGGACCGAATCCATCGTCTGGGTCTCGCTCCCGGCACCGATACGCGGGTCACGGTGCTGGCCGCCCGTAACACCATTGATGAGGTCGTTGAGATGCGACTTGACCAGAAGCTGGAGTTCATGGGCAAGATCCTCGACGACCCTACGGTGCAGCAGCTTGCAGACCTGGAGGAGGAGCCGGCGGTCGCGGCCGGCCTGGCGCCGAGCGACATGGAGGCCCTGCTGCGCCACATGGGCAGCCGCTAGCTTTGGCGATCAAGTTCCCGGCCCCGCCCCGGGCGGGGCCGGGAACGCGGGGCAATGGGAGACTCTTGGTGCCGAGAGAACCAAGAGTCTGTGCATGCGCAGCGACTCTGGAACACTTGGCGTCGGTTTTGAGTCACTTCCGGGAGGAGCGCCATGCGCCCCAGCGGCCGCGAGCGTCCGCAGTTCACCTCGCCACTGACCTCCGTCGAGATCTGTGCGGGGGCAGGCGGGCAAGCTGTTGGGCTGCATGAGGCAGGTTTTGATCACTTGGCCCTCGTTGAGTGGGACCTGCATGCCGTGAAAACCCTGAGAGCAAACGTTGGGGGCTGGCCCGGGTGGAACCAGGAGCGGGCCAATGCCCTCGAACCGATGGACGTGAAGGAGTTCCTTGGCTCTCCGGTGCATCAGGAGCTTGGCGTCGAAGCAGGGGGGCTGGACCTTCTTGCTGGCGGCGTGCCCTGCCCCCCATTCTCCCTGGCAGGAAAGAGACTCGGGAAGGATGATGAGCGCGATCTTTTTCCTGACGCCCTAAATATTATTGAGGCCCTGAGGCCCAAGGCCGTCATGATCGAAAATGTGCGGGGCATCCTGGAGCCTCCTGAGGTTTTCATTGACTATCGCAGAGATATTCTGAATCGACTTCGAAAGCTGGGCTATGCGGTCCCCAGGGTCGAGGATCACTGGTCAGCAGAAAAGCAGGACTATGTGATGCGGAGTGTCTGGCGAAGAATGGACGCAAAGGCTTTCGGCGTTCCTCAACTTCGTCCCCGCGCTATCCTTGTTGCGATTCACGAAGATGCATTGAAGTCCAGTGGTGCTGAATTTGAGTGGCCGCTCAGGATTGACGGGGAGGAGGTGACCGTCGTCGACACTCTCGCTGAGAGTATGGAGAGGCGTTGCCGGGATTTCTGGGACAAGAACGAGAAAGGGCGGCGGGCCAAGCCCGGGGAACGGACGGGCCAGTCTGTTTACCAAAACTGGCACGCACATGCGACTGAAGCCAAGAAGGCAGGTAGGGGGATCGCTCCGACTCTCGTGGGAGGGTCAAGGAAGCACGGCGGCGCCGACCTCGGTCCTACCAGGGCTAAGCGTGCCTGGGAAGCGCTGGGTGTGGATGCGATGGGCGTTGCCAACGACCCGGAGGAGTGCGATCCGAAGCGCGACCTCTTCAGGCCTGCCGGGCCGATGCTGACCGTCCAACAGGCCGCCATGATCCAAGGATTCCCGGAGGGATGGAAATTCCAGGGGAAGAAGACGGCCCGTTACCGGCAAGTGGGGAATGCTTTCCCCCCTCCGGTTGCCGAAGCCGTTGGAAGGGCGATCGCCGCCGTTCTGCGACCAGAGCACCGTGACTTGTTGCTCCAGGGTTATGTGATGGACCGCAGCGATGGTGTTTCAGCGGAGTTGCCTGCTGAGCAGATGACGCTGCCAGTGTCAGGACTCTCGCGAGCCTGACCGGCGTTCAACGACCGCTGCGGCGATCTGAGTAGCGCATATTTCTGATGGCTCGTGCTCCCAAAAACGGAGCACGAGCCATCCGGCTTCCTTGAGTCGCTGATCTGTGTCGCGGTCGCGCTGGACGTTGCGCAAGACCTTTTCCGACCAATATCCCGAATTCGTCCTTGGTGGAACGTAGTGTTCGGGGCATCCATGCCAATAGCAGCCGTCAATGAAGACAGCCACCTTCGCTGGACGGAACACCATGTCAGCCGTCCGACGAAGGTCTGGTAGAGGGCGCGCCGCGACTCGGTAGCGCAACCCTCGTGCGTGGACGAGTCGTCGGATCAGCTTCTCGGGCTTCGTGTCACGGCTGCGGATCGCCTGCATGTTGCGACGGCGGGCGGCGGACGAAGCCCAGGAGCCCTCTGGCGCTTTCCACTCAAGGTCTTCGGACACACCGAAGAGGGTAGTCCGGCGGAGCAGGTCCAGGGCGCGGTAGGCCTATGCAGGCCTGCCGGACGGCGATCGGGCCCAGAGCGTCTGCGGGTGCAGGCCCGGCAGTGGGTAAGCCGTCAGCTTCCGTGGCACTCCCCATAACCCCGTCCCGACCCGCACCAGCAAGCCGCCCCCCGCTGCGGCGGCCAAGCCACGGCCCGCCCGCGCGCTGCAAGGGTTGTCGCGTACTGCGGGAGCAGGGTGGCGTCGGAGGGGGTGGTGCCCTCCGAGGCCGCGAAGGCCTCGTACGACGGGACCGTTCCCGTCACGATGCCCAGGTTGGGGGTGCCGGAGGAGGCCAGCTCCCGCAGGGACGTCTCTATTGTCGCCAGGTGTTCCTCGTGGGAGGGGTACTCGCCGGAGAGGTTCGGGTACGCCGCGATCAGTTCCGCGAGTTCCTCCGTCGGCCAGTGGAGGACCGCCACCGGGAACGGGCGGGAGAGGGCCTCCCGGTATGCGCCCAGCTCTGCGCGCAGGCGGTTGATCTCCGCCTCCAGTTCCGCCGGGTTTTCCGAGCCCAGGGACCAGACCCTCTTCGGGTCGTGGAGCTCGTCCAGGGATACCGATGACGAGTGCAGCGTGTCTGCCAGGGTGTCCCACTCGTCGTGGGCCGCGCCCAGCATGCGCCTCACCCGGTGGCGGCCGAAAAGGAGGGGGTGCGTTGC
Source organism: Streptomyces sp. NPDC005202 (assembly GCF_040608235.1). NCBI lineage: Bacteria > Bacillati > Actinomycetota > Actinomycetes > Kitasatosporales > Streptomycetaceae > Streptomyces > Streptomyces sp. NPDC005202. The sequence goes on from NZ_JBEXHW010000011.1 coordinate 9,993, forward strand.
GTACGGGGGTTCCGGGACGTCCGTGAGCAGGAGCTTCACCCCCTCCGTGAACGCTTCCTGCGCCGCCTCCAGTTCGTCGTGGGACTCCAGGGCCTCCGCGATGATCACCCAAGGGGCCGGGTCCCGGGGGGCGGACGCTCGGACGCCCTCGATGATCGCCCTGGCTTCTGCCTCGTGGCCGTATTCCCAGAGGTTCGAGGCCTTCAGGGCCCGGACCAGGTGGAGGTTCTCCAGGCCGTCGGGGGACGACAGCAGGCGGTCGTAGAGCGTCGTCGCGGCGGGGCGGTCGCCGGACAGTTCCAGGTGGGCCGCGGCCTGGAGCAGCAGGGCCTCGGCGTCCTCGGGGTACAGGCCGGCGGTCCGCTCCAGGCGGGCCGCTTCGGCGGCGTGGTCGACGTTTTCGGCAGGCGTGTCGGGGCGCATGGGGGACACCGTACTGCCGACCGGTGACAATAGTGAGATATCTGCAGGCCAGGGTGCCCGTGTGGGGACCTTTGCGTGTGGGCCCTCAAGTCGGCTGCCTGGTGGGGCGGGGGCGAGGGCGCGGTCGCGTCTCGCCTGCACGCCGGGTGGGCTTGGCGGCCTGCGGGCGGTGGGGGCCTGCCCGGCATCGGCCCCACGCTTCGTCGGGCTTACCGCTGGCGCTCGGGTGGTCTTACACCGTCACCCCGTACACCTGCAGCGTCTGTACCGACTGTGCCGCGAACGGCACGCTCACCGTCTTGCCGCTGCGTTGCGTCGCCTTCACCAGCATGGCCCGTTGCTTCGCGTCCGCCGCCCAGTTCCAGGCCGACGAGGTGGCGTCCTCGTTCGTCCAGTCCTGCCAGTAGCCCTCGATCTGCTTGAAGGCGGGGATGTTGGGGGAGGCGACCATGCTCTCGCCGTTCACGCTGGTCCAGCTGCACGCGCCGAGGTTGTAGCGGGCGATGTTCAGACCGAGGCCGGGCGGCAACTTGCCGTTGTATGTCACCGACTTGGTGGTGAAGAACAGGTCGGCGAAGTCGTCCCGGGCGCCGAAGACGTTCGCCACCAGGCGAGGGACGTGCCCCAGCCTTCCCAGGTGCCGTACGTCGTCGAAGGGTTGACGGCGATCGAGGCGTCCGCGCGTGCGGTGCCCGTCGCCAGGGCGCTGCCCAGGAAGCCGGCTCCTGTTGCGGCCAGCAGTGTTCTGCGTCGGATTGCGGCTTCTCCGCTCGATCAACCACCGGTCGTCGAACCGGCGTTGCGGCCCGTCCCGTTCATGCTGTCGAGAAACATCGGGTGTGGCGTGTGGGGTTGTCGAGGGTTCTGACGGTGGTTTCTAAAACCCGTGGAGGAAGCCTGTGGCGGGCCTCCTGCCCTACGTCCGGTTTACGGGTGTGTGCGGGGCTGGTGACCTCGCGCCCCTGCCCTTATCGTGCGGCGGATCCGGTGAAGGAGGGCTCCGCATGCGGGTTCCCGTCGTGCAGCACCGCACCCGGCGGCGGCGCGCCCTGCGGCGGCGTGCGCTGTGGACCGGGGGCGAAGCCCTCTTCACCGTGGGGCTCGTGCTTCTGCTGCTCGTCGTCCATCAGTTGTGGTGGACCAATCGGGAGGCCAGGGCGGGGGCCGAGCGGAAGGTCGAGGCGCTGGAGCGGGAGTGGGGGACACCCGTAACCTCTGGGGCGACCCGGGCACCCACGGGCGGGAGCGTCCCCGGCGCCGGCTCGGGTACGTCCGGCCCCGGTACGTCCGGCTCGCGTACCTCCGGATCCGGTATGTCCTCCTCGTACGGGGGCGTCATGCCGCCATGTCCGACTCCCGGCACGACGAGACCCCGGAGGGCTCACCCATGTCCGTTTTCGCCACCCTGGTCGGGCAGCTCGCCGAACTGCTCCAGCCGCTGTTCCACGCCTCCGCGGCCGCCGCCGCGATCGTCCTGTTCACCGCGCTCGTCCGACTCCTCGTGCACCCTCTGTCCCGGGCCGCCGCACGCGGACAGCGGGCCCGCGCCGCGCTCCAGCCGAGGATCGCCGAGCTGCGGAAGAAGTACCGGAAGGACCCCGACAAGCTCCAGAAGGCGGTGCTGGAACTGCACGCCGAGGAGAAGGTCTCGCCACTGTCGGGCTGTCTGCCCAGCCTGTTGCAGCTGCCCGCCTTCTTCCTGCTCTACCGCCTGTTCTCCGGCGCGACGATCGGCGGCGACACCAACGGACTGCTCACGCACCGGTTGTTCGCCGCGCCGCTGGGCGGGCGGTGGGCGGACCTCCTCGTCGGCGGGCAGGTCTTCGGGGCGGCCGGGCTCGTGTACATCGGGCTGTTCGCGGTCGTGGCCGTCGTCGCCACCTTCAACTACCTCCGTACGAAGCGGACGACGGCCGACGGCGGTCTGGTGGCGGTCGCCGACGGGGAGCAGGTCCCCGGGCTGGGCGCCATCAACAAGGTCATGCCGTTCATGTCCTTCTTCACGCTCGTCACCGTCGCGGTGGTGCCGCTGGCCGCCGCGCTGTACGTGGTGACCAGTTCGGCGTGGAGCGCGGTGGAGCGGGCGGTGCTGTACCGCTGACCGGTGCCGGCGACGAGGCTACGGTCCAGTACGTGAACGGGGTCTTGCGGACTGGACGCCGACCTTGGAGGATCGACCAGTCCTCCGATGGCTGCGCCTGCCGCACTCAGGTCGCGCTCATCGGCCGGGCGCCCGCGATCGAGGGAGATGGGGAACATGAAGCTGCTGCGAGTCGGTACGGCGGGGGCGGAGCGGCCCGCGCTGCTGGACGCCGAGGGGACCCTGCGGGACCTGTCCGGCATCGTCCCGGACATCGACGGCGCCCTGCTCGCCGACGACGCGGCGCTCGGCCGGATCCGCGCCGCCGCCGACGCCGGGGAGCTGTCCGCCCTGGACGCGGCGGGGCTGCGGATCGGGCCGCCGCTGGCCGGGATCGGCAAGATCGTCTGCATCGGGCTGAACTACCACGACCACGCCCGCGAGACCGGCGCCGAGCCGCCCACCGAGCCGGTGATCTTCTTCAAGGCGCCGGACACCGTGGTCGGGCCGTACGACACCGTGCTCGTTCCCCGCGGGTCCACCAAGACCGACTGGGAGGTGGAGCTGGCGGTCGTCATCGGGCGTACGGCGCGCTATCTGGCCTCGCAGGAGGAGGCGCTCGCGCATGTCGCCGGGTATGCGGTGGCACACGACGTCTCCGAGCGGGAGTTCCAGATCGAGCGGGGCGGGACCTGGGACAAGGGGAAGAACTGCGAGACGTTCAACCCGCTGGGACCGTGGCTGGTGACGGCGGACGAGGTGCCCGACCCGCAGAGTCTCTCACTGAAGCTGTGGGTCAACGGGGAGCTGAAGCAGGACGGGACGACCGCCGAGCAGATCTTCCCGGTGGCCGAAGTCGTCCGGTACGTCAGCCAGTTCATGACCCTGTACCCGGGTGACGTCATCAACACCGGTACGCCGGCGGGAGTTGCGCTGGGGCAGCCCGAGCCGAAGCCGTTCCTCCGGGCCGGGGACGTGGTCGAGCTGGAGATCGAGGGGCTCGGGCGGCAGCGGCAGGAACTGAAGGACGCGTAGGCGCTCCGCCGGCAGGGCCGGGGGAACTGCGGGTCGCTGTTGTGTCTGCGGGGCGTTCGTGGCCGGTCGCGCCCACGCGCGGAGCCGCATGATGTCGCAGCCCCGCGCCCCTTTCGGGCCGGTCCGCTCAGGCCAGGAGAGAGGCCAGCCTGCGCCATGCCTCCCGCGGCAGAGCGTCGCGCGGGCCGCCGTCCACGACCTGGATCGCCACGTGGTCCGCGCCCGCCGCGTGGAAGGCCTCGATGCGCTCACGGATCCGGGTCTCGTCGCCCCAGGCGAACACCGCGTCGATCAGGCGGTCACTGCCGCCGTCGGCCACGTCGGCCTCCGTGAAACCGAGGCGGAAGAAGTTGTTGGTGTAGTTCGGGAGCTCCAGGTAGAGGGCCAGGTAGGCGCGGGCGACCTCGCGGGCGCGCGTCGGATCGCTCTCCAGGACGACCTTGAACTCCGGGGCCAGCAGCGCGCCTTCGCCCACAATCTCCCGCGCCTGCGCGGTGTGATCGGGGGTGACCAGGTACGGGATCGCACCGGCGGCCCGGTCCCGGGACAGCTCCAGCATCCTGGGGCCGAGGGCGGCCAGCACGCGGCGCCCGGTGGGCACACCCGTCTTGTCCAGTTCGTCGAGGTAGCCGACCATCGCCGCGTACGGGCGCCGGTACCCCTCCACCCGCGGGGCGTGGCTCACCCCGAGACCCAGCACGAAGCGGCCCGGGTGGGCGGCCTCCAGCTCCGTGAAGCTCGCCGCGCTCTCGGCGGCGTCGTGCTCCCAGATGCTCTGGATGCTGGTGCCGACGACGATCCTCTTGGTCGCCTCGATGAGCGGGACGGCGTTGCGGGCGGTGCTGTTGCCGCCCAGCCAGACGGCGCCGTACCCGAGTTCCTCCAGTTCGGCGGCGGCCTCGGCGCGTTCGCCGCGCCGGTCCGGGTCCTCCGAGCGCAGTCCGATGCTCCAGATGCCGTACCGGCCGACGGTCTCCTTCAGGGGGCCTGCGGTGTCGCTCATCGGTTCCGATCCCTCCGGGCGGGGTGCTGTGTCGTGATCATCACGCATACAGCAGGTCCCAACCGGAGGGCGTCTCGGAATAATCCCCGGCTTTCCCCCGACAGGACTACCGGTCCAGGAACTGCTCCAGCGCCTCCACCACGAACCGGTGGTCCTCCAGCTGCGGCAGCCCGGACACCGTCACCGCTCCGATCACGCCCACACCCTCGACGTTGACCGGGAAGGAGCCGCCGTGGGCCGCGTACACATCGGGGTCGAGGCGCGAGGACTCCTCGAACGTCGTGCCCTTGGCCCGGAAGCGGGCGCCCACCAGGTAGGAGGAGGAGCCGTAGCGCTCCACCACCCGGCGCTTGCGGGCGATCCAGGCGTCGTTGTCGGGGGTGGAGCCGGGCAGGGCCGCGTGGAAGAGCTGCTGGCCGGCGCGGTGGATGTCGATGGCGACCGGTGCCTGCCGCTCCCGGGCCAGCTCCACCAGCAGCGAGCCCAGCGCCCAGGCGTCGTCGTACGTGAACTGACGGAAGACCAGGCGGCGTTCCTGGGCCTCGAGTTCCTCGACGCTCGGGGTGATCTCCGGGGCGAACTTCGGGGTGACCCTGGGGTTGTTGTGCGTCACAGCTTCACCACCACACCGTCGCGGGCCGAGCGGCGGGCCGCCTCCAGGACGTCGAGGGCGGCGGCCGCCTCCAGTGCGGTCACCGGATTCGGGGCACCGTCGCGGAGGGCGGCGGCCACGGCCGCGTAGTACGCCGGGTAGTCGCCGGGCAGGGTCGGTACGGGGCGGCCGCCGCCGGTCAGCGGGGACTCGCCGGCACCGATGTGGCCCCACAGCGACTCGGGTTCCGTGCCCCAGTCGCCGCTGGTGCCCGGACGCTTCCCGTCCCGGAGCGCGGCCTCCTGCGGGTCGAGGCCGTATTTCACGTAGCCCGCCTGCGAGCCCAGCACCCGGAAGCGCGGGCCGAGCTGGGCGGCCGTCGCGGAGACGTACAGGTGGGAGCGGACGCCGCTTTCGTGCGTGAGCGCGATGAACGTGTCGTCGTCCGTCCCGGCGCCCGGGCGGCGGATGTCCGACTCGGCGTACACGGCGGTCGCGGGGCCGAAGAGGACGAGGGCCTGGTCGACGACGTGGCTGCCGAGGTCGTACAGCAGACCTCCGATCTCTGCGGGGTCGCCGGACTCGCGCCAGCCGCCCTTCGGCTGCGGGCGCCAGCGCTCGAAGCGGGACTCGAACCGCCATACGTCGCCCAGCTCGCCCTCGGCGATCAGCTTGCGCAGGGTCAGGAAGTCGTTGTCCCAGCGGCGGTTCTGGAAGACGGTCAGCAGCAGTCCGCGCTCCTCGGCCAGGAATGCCAGGTGGCGCGCCTCGGCCGCCGTGCCGGCGATCGGCTTGTCCACGACCACCGGCAGGCCCGCCTCGAGCGCGGCCGTGGCGAGCGGGACGTGCGTCTTGTTCGGGGAGGCGATGACGATCAGGTCGAGCTCGTCGGTGCGGGCGAACAGCTCGTCGGCGGTGGCGGCGAGGCGGACGTCCGGGAACTCCGCCCGGGCCTGCGCCTGCCGCTCGGGGTTCGAGGTGACGACCGTGTCGAGGGTGAGGCCCTCGGTGGCGGCGATCAGCGGGGCATGGAAGACGGAGCCCGCGAGGCCGTAGCCCACGAGGCCCACGCGGAGGGGAGTACCAGTCATGATTCCTACTTTCGCAACGCTGTTGCCAAAGTGCAAGCGCGGGAGAGAATGGGGGCGTGAACAGCGCGAAGGACGGGACAGTGGCGGGTATGAAGAGCGCAACCGCGGGCGCGAACCTGCTCGCCCTGCGCAGTCACAACACCGCGCTCGTACTCGACCTGCTGCGTACGGCGGGGGCGGACGGAATCAGCCGGCTGGAGCTCGCCGAGCGGACCGGGCTCACCCCGCAGGCGGTCAGCAAGATCACCGCCCGGCTGCGGGAGGAAGGCCTGGCCGCGGAGGCGGGGCGGCGGGCGTCCACCGGGGGCAAACCGCGGACGGTGCTGCGGCTGGTGCCGGAGGCGGGGCACGCGGTGGGAGTGCATGTCGACCGGGACGAACTGCGGGCGGTGCTGGTCGATCTGAACGGGGCCGTGGTCGGCGAGCGGCGCACTCCGCTGGACCTGGGAGCGGGAGCGGAGGCCGTCGTGGAGGGGGTGGCGCTGGAGGTCGAGTGGCTGGTGGCGGAGGCGCTGGGGCCCTCGGCAGGGACCGGTCCGGCACCGCTCGGCGCCGTCGACTCCCTCCTCGGGGTCGGGGTCGCCCTGCCCGGCCCCCTCGATCACCGGCGCGGGGTGCTGCACCGGGTCACCGGGTTCCCCGAATGGGACGGCTTTCCGCTGCGGGACGCGCTCGGGCGGCGGCTCGGCGTGCCGGTCGTGGTCGACAAGGACACGAACGCGGCCGCGCTGGGGCTTGCGGTCGCGGGCGAGGGCGGGTCCTTCGCCTATCTGCACCTCGGGACGGGTCTCGGCGCCGGGCTGGTGATCGGCGGACGTGTGCACCGGGGGGCGCGGACCGGGGCGGGGGAGTTCGGGCACCAGGTCATTCAGCTGGACGGGCCGCGGTGCAGCTGCGGCGACCGGGGCTGCATAGAGGCGCTGTGTCTGGCGGCCGTGGGGCGCGGGGAGGCCGAGGAGGCGGCGCGCGTACTGGGTGCGGGGGCCGCGAACCTCGTGGGGCTGCTGGACATCGATCTCGTGCTGCTCGGCGGTCGTACGGTCGCTGCGGCACCGGAGGCGTTCGTGCGGGGCGTGGGTGCGGTGCTCGACGCGCGGGCCCGTCGCGAAGGGGTGCCGGGCGGTGCGGTTCCGGTGCGGATCGCCTCCGGCGGGGCGCGGGGCGTTGCGGAGGGCGCGGCCCAACTGTTGCTCGCGCCGTTGTTCGGGCGGGGGGACGGCTGACGGGTGCCGCCTGTCGAGCGGATCCGTACCGCCGTTCGAGGCCCACGCCGGAATGGCGTCCCTCCTCGGCCACTTCCGTCCGGCAAGGTCACGTGTTCATGCGACTGTGCACGCCCCTGTCCCTCTGCCTTGCCGCAGCCGCCGTCTTCCTACCCGGGTCGGCCCACGCCGACCCGCGTCCCACCTGTGCCGGTTCGGACGACCGCCACTTTCCGATCAGCAGCCGCATCCATGGCGGGCCCGACGCCTACGGCGCCGGCGGCGGATACGGCACCTTCTCCATCGACCTCACCAACACCACCGCCCGCACCTGTGCCTCCATCCACCCGGTGGTCGTGCTCGTCGACGCCAAGCACGCCCTCAAGGCCACCCAACCCCGTCTCGAGTTCTACGACGGCGGCCGCCCCCACCCCGTGCGCTTCGAGACCACCGACCAGGACGAGCTCGTCGGTCCCTTCGACGCCAAACTCCCGGGCTTCACCGTGGGACCCGGCAAGACCGTCACCGTGAAGGTGCGGCTGGCGCTCACCTCCGATGCCCAACCCAACGAGGTCACCGCCAAGGCCGCCGTCGTCCAGCGGCACAACAACGACGGGGACTGGGTCGGCCAGTCCAACGACTACCGCTTCCGCATCGACGCCGATGCAGATACCGCCCCGGATCCGGAGCCCGACGCCGGCGCCTATGCAGGCACTGCCCCGGATCCGGAGCCCGACCCCGGCGCCGATCCCGGTACCGACCCGGATCCGGAGCCCGACCCCGGCGCCGATCCCGGTACCGACCCGGCCGCGGCCTCCACCGCACCGGACGACCGGCTCCCCTTCGCCGACGAACTTGCCCGCACCGGCCTCACCACCGCGAAGGGCGTGATCACGGCCACCGCCTTCCTTCTCGCCCTCGGCGGCACACTGGCACTGACCCGCCGACGCCGCTAGCCGGGGCCGCGCGGGGCCAAGCCCGGTGCTGCGCGGGGGCCAAGCGCGGGGGGTGCCCGGGGGCCAAGCGCGGGGGGGGGTGCGCGGGGACCAAGCGCGGGGCCGAGCCCGGGGCCGTGTGGGGCCATGCCCGGTGGCCCTGCGGGAAGAGGCAGGCGACGGACCGTTTCGGCAAGATCCGGCCACTGGCTAGGCTGTGCTCACGCAGGCCCGCGTACGGCAGGAGATCCCGCACATGGCAGACCGCAAGCCCGTCGAGTCGTGGCTCACCGACATGGATGGTGTCCTGATCCACGAGGGCGTTCCGATCCCCGGTGCCGACGCCTTCCTCAAGAAGCTGCGTGAGTCCGGCAGGCCGTTCCTGGTGCTCACCAACAACTCCATCTACACCCAGCGCGACCTGCACGCCCGGCTGCGGCGCATGGGCCTGGACGTGCCGACGCAGAACATCTGGACCTCCGCCGTGGCGACGGCCCAGTTCCTCCACGACCAGCGGCCCGGCGGCACCGCGTACGTCATCGGCGAGGCGGGCCTGACGACCGCGCTGCACGACATCGGCTACGTCCTGACCGACCAGGAGCCCGACTTCGTCATCCTGGGCGAGACCCGGACGTACTCCTTCGAGGCCATGACGAAGGCCGTGCGTCTGATCAACGCCGGGGCCCGGTTCATCGCCACCAACCCGGACAACGTCGGCCCCTCCATCGAGGGCGCCCTGCCCGCCACCGGTTCGGTCGCGGCCCTGATCACCGCGGCGACCGGCAAGAAGCCGTACTTCGTCGGCAAGCCGAACCCGCTGATGATGCGGGCCGGGCTGAACGCGATCGGCGCCCACTCGGAAACCTCCGCCATGATCGGCGACCGCATGGACACTGACGTCCTCGCCGGCCTCGAGGCCGGGATGCGGACCTTCCTGGTCCTCAGCGGCGTCACCCAGCCGGACGACGTCGACCGCTACCCGTTCCGGGCGTCCGAGGTCGTCAACTCGATCGCGGACCTGGTCGACCGGGTCTGACCCCGTCGCCCCGAGCCCTTCGTCACCTGTACGGAGCAGTGCCGTCCCGCTGCGCATGCGCGGGCGGGCCCCGCGGAGTCTCCTGATACCCGGAGGTTCCACGATGGGTTCACTACGCCTCACTCTCTGTACCGGGCTTCTGGCGGCCGCCGCCTTCGCCCCGGCGGCCCACGCGGCGGACCGGGGCGGTGTCTCGGTGACTCCGTCGTCCCCAGCCCCCGGCGGCGACATCACGCTGCGGGTGAGCGGCTGCACCGGGCGGACGGGGGTCGCCTCGTCGGCCGCGTTCGTCGCCGACGCCCGGCTCGCGGGGGCGGAGGGGACACTCGTCGGCGAGACACGCGTCCGCTCCTCGGTCGTCCCCGCCGCCTACGACGTGAAGGTCACCTGCGGCAGCGCGGAGGTGAAGGGCACCGTCACCGTGGTGGCGGCGCCCGCACGGCCCTCGGCCCACGCGTCGGCCCAGCCTGCGACGCACGCCTCGGCCCAGCCTG
>NZ_JBEXHW010000011.1:19981-43585 GCF_040608235.1 Streptomyces sp. NPDC005202
AGCGACGCACGCGTCGGCCCAGCCTGCGACGCACGCGTCGGCCCAGCCTGCGACGCACGCGTCGGCCCAGCCTGCGACGCACGCGTCGGCCCAGCCTGCGACGCACGCGTCGGCCCAGCCCGCGACGCACGAGTCGGCCCAGCCCTCGGCCCAGCCTGCGACGCACGCGTCGGCCCAGCCCTCGGCGCAAGCGTCGGCCCAGCCCGCGACGCACGAGTCGACGCAGCCGTCGGCGCAGGGGCCGACCCCGCCGACCGCCTCCGCCTCGCCCGTCACCCCCGTCCACGCGGGCGGCGGCGGCACCGCGCACGCCCCCCTGGCCGGCCCTGGCACGGCGCACGTGGTGACCGGGCTGCTCCTCGCCGGTGCCGCCGCGGCCGCCGTCGCCTTCCTCCCCCGGGCTCTCGGCTCGGCCCGCTCCGGAAAGACCCCCCACGCCCGCCGGAGCCGCGGGACGGACTGAGGATGCGATCGCGATGTCCGACGGTGAACGCTCCCGCGGCGCCGCCTCCTGACGGGCCTGGCCTGGGTGGTGCTGCTGCTCGGGCTGTGGCTGTGGGGAGGGGACCGTACGGCAGGAGATGGCGGGGCCCGCCACGGGAGACATGGCCGCGGTCGGCCGGCCCCCTCAGGACCGGCTGCCGCCCGCGGCCAAGCCGCTGAACGACGCGCTGCCGAAGCGCCTGGACATTCCCGACCTGGGCGTGCGGGCGCCGGTGGTGGCCCGCGGTCTGGACGCGCAGGGCGCGATCGATCCGCCGCCCTTCGACCAGCCCGGCGTCGTCGGCTGGTACGGCGCCGGAGTGAAGCCGGGGGCGCCCGGGACCGCGCTGATGGTGGGGCACGTCGACACCGAGACCCGGCCGGCCGTGTTCTACGGGATCAGCGCGCTGCGCCCTGGCGAGACGGTCCGGGTGATCCGGGACGACGGCAGGGTCGCCGACTTCACCGTCGACGACGTCAAGGTCCTCTCCCGCAACCACTTCGACGCCCAACAGGCCTACGGCATGCGGCAGTCGGGTTGCGCCGAGCTGCGGCTGATCACCTGCGGCGGCACCTTCGACCACGCGAGCCGTAGCTACACCGCGAACGTGGTCGTCTCGGCGTACCTCACGGGAACCGGACTGTGAGGCCACCTGGCCCGGTCGAGGACCCGCTCCCCCTGAAGTCGCCGACCGGGCTGGTCCTCAACCGCGTACGCACGGGCTGCGGGAGTAACCCGGCGACCGGCGCGGGAGGCCTCGAGGCCTCAGTGGGTGGACCTCGGCCGGAACTGGGGCCTTCTGAGGAGACTCTAGAAGGGACGAGGGCCCCTGGCCTAGGGGGAGTTGACGGGAAGTCCCAAGATGGTGGCGCTGCGTGATCCCCCCAGATGGTCCGGGCTTCCACGAAGGCCGAGGGTGGCGCCGCCGAGGCCCGCCGAGGGGCTGTAACAGCTCTCCGACAAGGCTCGGGCGATCTCGTGGGGGCCGTGTCTCCTGTGTCAGCATGGGGACTTGGCAGAGCGCACCAAGGGGGGATCGGATGTACGGCATGAGAGGGGCCCTCTCGCGCGCCCCTTCGACAGGGGCACGGGCGTCCGCGGTGGTGCTGGGGGCGGCACTGCTGGTCGCGGGGTGCTCCTCGGGAGGCGGGGGCGACAAGGACGGCGGCGCGAGCGCCACGATCACCCAACAGCCCAAGGAGGCCGACCCGTTCTGGGTCAACTCGGACAGCAACGCGGCCCGGGAGGTCGCCGCCTACGTCAAGGCGGGCAGGACGACCGACGCCGAGCAGATCCGGAAGATCGCCGAGCAGCCCACCGGCGAGTGGATCGGCCCGGAGAACCCGGAGCAGGAGGCACGCGGCTTCACGGAGGCCGCCGACAAGGCAGGGCGCACCGCGCTGCTCGTCCTCTACAACATCCCGCACCGCGACTGCGGCCAGTACTCGCAGGGCGGTGCCGCCGACGGCAACGCCTACCGCTCCTGGATCGACGGCGTGGCCCGGGGCATCGGGGACCGCGCCACCACGGTGATCCTGGAGCCGGACGCGGTGCTGCACCTGGTGGACGGCTGCACCCCCAACCGGTTCGCCGAGGAGCGCTACGACCTCCTCAAGGGCGCGGTCGCCAGGCTCAAGTCGCTGAAGAACACGAAGGTCTACCTGGACGCCGGCAACGCGGGCTGGGGCCATCCCGACCAGATCTTCCAGCCGCTGCAACAGGCGGGCGTCGACCAGGCCGACGGCTTCGCCGTCAACGTCTCCAACTTCTACTCCACCCAGGACTCCATCGCATACGGCAAGCAGCTGTCCGCCAAGGTGGGCGACAAGCACTTCGTCATCGACACCAGCCGCAACGGCAACGGGCCGTATACCAGCGGCAACCCGGACGAGCGCTGGTGCAACCCGCCGGGCCGGGCGCTCGGCGAGGCCCCGACGACGAAGACGGCGGATCCGCTGGTCGACGCGTACCTGTGGGTCAAGCGGCCGGGGGAGTCCGACGGCACGTGCAAGGGCGGGCCGAAGGCGGGGGAGTGGTGGACGGACTACGCGCTCAAGCTCGCCCAGGCCACCAAGTAACCTCCGGTACGTGACCGGGGGCGCCCTCCGAAGCGGAGGGCGCCCCCAGTTGCGTTCGGACTACGGCACCTTGACCCACTGCGCCTTGCTCGGCGTCCCCTGGTCGTCGTCCACGAACAGCATGTACCACCCCGACTGCACCAGGTTCCGGTTCTTCGGCATGGTCACCGTGATCCTGTTGCCGGACGTCTTGAGGTCCAGGGCGATCGAGCGCTGGTCGACGTCGGTGACGTGCGTCGACGCGCTCGGGCGGATCAGCCTGACCTTCTTGATCGTCGAGGCGTGCTGCGAGGTGAACGTGCCCGACGCGCCGCGCGCGATGGTCTGCGGGCCGCCCGACAGGGAGGGCCGCGAGTCCCGGTACAGGTACGGCGGCGTGTAGATCTCGATGCGCTGCTCGAACTTGCCGGGTTTGGTGTTGGCCTTGTCGCCGTAGAGCGAGTCGGAGCCGAAGAACATCACGCGGCCGTCGGGCAGCAGGATCGAGCCCGAGTGGTAGTTGCGGCCCACCAGCGGGTCGGCGACCCGCTTGAAGGTGTTGGTCGCCGGATCGTACAGCCGCGCCTGGTGGATGTTGGAGTCGCCGCGGCCCCGGTAGTCCTCCGAACCGCCGGAGACCAGCACACTGTCGTCCGGGAGGATCGAGGACTGCGGGTAGCGGGTGCCCTTCTCCAACGACGGGCCATCCACGAAGTGCGGGTTCTTCGCCTTCAGGTCGATGATCCGCGTCTTCTTGCTGGACAGCTTGGACTCGCCGACCCCGCCGCCGCCGATCACCAGGAACTTCTCGTCCTGCGCCGGCGGCAGCAGCACAGTGCCGGAGGTCTCCACCATGTTGGCGTCGCTCAGGCCGGGCAGCTTGGTGAACTTGTTGGTGTCCACGTCCCAGATGCCCGGGTCGCGGCCCACGTTGTCCGGACCGTAGCCCGCGTTGGAGCCCGAGTAGAAGATCTTCCCGTTCTGCATCAGGAACAGTGCCGGGTACGTCGGGAACTGGCGGATCTTCGGCGTGTACGTCCACTTCCTGGTCTTCGGGTCGAAGATCTCGTTCTTGCCCGGGACCAGCTGACCGATGTCGTCGAGCCCGGAGACGCTGAGGATCCTGCCGTCGCTCAGGGTGGTGAGCGTCGGGTACCAGCGGGCCTCGTTCATCGGGTCGACCTTGATGTACTTCTCGGCGACCGGGTCGAACTCGTAGGCGTCCCGGATCCCCTGGAAGTCCTTCTTGTCCAGGGCGAGCTTCTGCGCGATGCCGTAGGTGTTGCGGGCGTCGGTGCCGGTCAGGCCCTGGATCCGGTAGTTGTCCTGCGTACCTGTCTCGTACTTGGTGCCGCTCCGCTGGGCCTCGACGTAGATGCGGCCCAGGCCCGGATCGTTGCGCAGGAACTTGCCGGTCCTGTCGAAGACCTTCTTCGCGCGCGGCACCAGTACCGGGTCCTTGGACACGAAGGTCTTGCCGTTCGCCTTGCCGGTGAACTTCGTGCCCGCGGGCAGCGTGATCGGCTTGTCCGGGTTCTCGTTGTGCACGATCATCAGGCCGCCGGCCTTGGTGACGTCACCCTTCAGCTTCTCGTACCGCTTGGTGCCGCCCGCGATCAGGATGTTGCCGTTGGCGAGCTGCGTGTGGCCGGTGCAGAACAGGTCGGTGGGCGTGGGCACCTTCTTGATGGTGCCCTTGGCCGGGTCCCAGATGCGGGAGTCGAACTTCTTGGCGTCGAAGTTGTCCTGGTTGTTGCCCGAGCCCGCGACCAGCAGCACCTTCCCCGTGTGCAGCAGCACGGCGTGGATGGTGTCCTGCCGGTACTGCTCGGGGAACTCGACGATGTCCCAGTGGCCGTTGGCGGCCTTGTACTCGGGCTTGTTGATCACGTACTGGTGGTAGCGCTCCGTGCCGAAGCGGTACAGCCACGGCCCGTTCATCCCGGCCAGAGCGAGTACCACCACCGCGCCGATCCCGAGCCGACGGGCGCGGCGGAGGCCGGCCTGGTCCCTCATTCCTTACGTCCCCCAAGTCCGCCAAGGGCGATCTGCATGGTCTGGTCGCCCGCCCCGTCCGACCCGGCCCAGCTGGGCCGCTGCTGGGGGGCGTGCGGTGCGTACGGCGACGTCAGCCCCGCCGTCGGCGTCGGCACTCCCTGGGCCGGTGTGTGCGCCCCGTGAGCCGGCACCACGTCCTGCGGCTCCGGTACGGCGGCCGCCGCCCTCCGCTTTTTCCGCTCCTGCCGCAGCGTCCACCGCCAGGCGAAGATCGGGGAGGCGGTGATCAGCAGGGCGAACGCGGCCCAGGTGATCATCGCCGGGTGGGAGTGCCCGAAGGCGAAACCGGCGACGAGCGAGCCGCCGAAGACCAGGATGAAGAACCAGTGGATGCGGAACGTCCCGAACAGCGTGTCGGGGCTCGCCGAGTCGCCCTTCGGGGTCACCACGAACTTGCTCTTGCGGCGCAGCACGGCGTCCATCAGCGAGCGGGCGTAGATCGGCGCCGACAGCGCGGACATCACCATGCCGGCGACGCCGCCGGAGCCCTCCGGCTCGTGCGGGGAGACGTTGTGCCGGCGGTTCCAGATGTACAGGCCGATCTGCAGCGCCGAGGCGTTGCCGTACAGCATCAGCCACACGGTCGGGTCGATGTTCACACCCGAGGCGCCCAGGCCCAGGAACAGCGCACAACTCAGTGCCGCGAGGATCCAGTTGAGGGCCGACATCGGATAGAAGATGATCATCATCGTGTAGTTGAAGAGCTTGCCCGGCGGCAGCGAGAAGAAGCCCTTCCAGTACTGCTTGAGGATCGTCTCGTACGTGCCCCGCGACCAGCGCAACTGCTGGGTGAAGAAGTCCGTCCAGGCGGCCGGGCCCTCGCCGACGGCAAGCACGTCCGGGGTGTACACCGACTTCCACTTGCTCCCCGTCGCCGGGTTCTTGGCGCGGTGCATCTCGAAGCCGGTCGCCATGTCCTCGGTGATCGAGTCGTACAGGCCGCCGATCTGCCTGATCGCCTTGATGCGTACGGCATTTGACGTACCGACGAACATCGGTGCGCCGTAGCGGTTGCCGGCGCGCTGGATCAGCGCGTGGAAGAGGAACTGCTGCGACTCGGCGGCCTTGGTGACGAACGTGTCGTAGTTGCCGTACACCTGCGGGCCGATGACGAAGCCGACGTCCGGGTCGCGAAAGTAACCCAGCATCCGCTCCAGGTAGTTGGGCAGCGGCACGTGGTCGGTGTCGACGGAGGCGAAGAAGTCGTACTCGTCGCCGTGCGCCTCCAGCCAGGCGTTGTAGTTGCCGTGCTTGGTCTTGGCGCGGTGCGGGCCCTTGGGCTGGTTCCAGCGCTCGACGCCCTTGCGGGTGAAGTGGTGCACACCCAGCCGCGCGCAGACCGCCTTCACCTCCGGATCGTCGCCCTCGTCGAGCAGCCAGACGTGCAACAGACCCCGGTGGCGCAGCCGTACGGCGGCCTCCAGGGTCTTCGTCACCATCTCCAGGGGTTCCTTGCCGAGCACGTAGGTGGTGATGAACGCGACTCTGGTGCCGGTCTCGGGCACCACCGGAACCGGGTCGCGGGCGACCAGCGTGGCGTGCGCGTTCGACAGCACGTTCATGCAGCGGAAGAACTCGATCAGGCCGATCGAGACCAGCATCACCACATCGAGCGCCGGCAGGAAGTCGTAGGCGGGATAGTCCCGTTCGGTCCAGTGCTCCGGCTGCAGCAGCCAGGCCAGCAGGACCAGCGACAGCAGCGGCGCGGCGGCCAGCATCAGCGCGACCCGGATGCGGTGCGGCTCCTGCGATATCAGCGAGCGGTACTGCACCTTGTACGGCTTGTTCGGGTCGGGCTGGGTGAGGGGTCCCGCGAGCCGGCTGTAGTGCTCGTAGTCGTATCTCGGCAGTGTCTTTCTGATCCTGCGGAAGGTCCCCGTGTTGCCGGTGCGGTGCCCAGGCACGCGCAGCTGAGTCGTCTCGGAAGGGTCGAAATCGTGCCGGGCGCCCGTCGGCGTCGACGTCATGAGTCATTCCCCCCACACGCAGGTGAGCGCGTGTTTGTCGTTTCCTTCGCCTGCTCAGGTCCCCCTCGACCTTCACAGACGTTTGCGTGGTGGGCCGCAGGCACCACGTCGTCCCCACCCTATAGACACGGGACCGCGACCTTCCGGTTGCATGGTGCCCCCCTCGGCATCCGTCGACGAACGGGGCCCCCTTCTCCCCGCAGATCCGGCAACCGGTTCCCTATCCCCCAACTACCGCGTATCGGCGGCATCTTGAAATCCAGGGTTCTACGGCGTTCAGCATGATCGCAAGATGCGAAACGCGGTGTTTACCGGTCATACGCGCGCATTGTGGCACCTGTGGGGGCCTTGTGGAGCCGTTGTGGACAGTCGGGTACGGATGTTGCCGAAGTGGTCCCCTATCGCCTCCTCCGCCCGCAGGGAATCACCGGACCGGACCGCGTCGAGGATCTCCCGGTGCTGCCGGCAGGTGACCTGCGGGTCCTGGGGCACGTCCACCAGGTCCTGCTGGACGCGGTGGAAGGCGTCCCAGAACGCCTCCAGGACCTCGCTCAGCAGCACGTTGTCCAGTCCCCGGTAGAGGGTGGCGTGAAAGGCCCGGTCGGTCTCGGCGAGGCCGACGCCCTCGGCGGCCTGCTGTTCCATACGGTCGACGAGCGATTGGAGTTCAACGAGATCCGCCGCGGGCAGCCGGCCCGCGAGCCGGGAGACCAGTCCCGTCTCCACCGCCTCGCGCAGCTCCAGCAGCTGCAGCAGGGAGTCCTCCCCGCGGTAGTGCCCGGCGACCGTGCGGAAGGCGAGGCCCTCGATCATCGGGGCGAGGGACATCGAGCCGACGTAGGTGCCGAAGCCGTGCCGGATCTCGACGATGCCCATCGCCTGGAGCGCCTTGAGCGCCTCCCGCACCGAGTTCCGGCTCGCCCCGAGGAACTCCATCAGCTCCGGCTCGGTCGGCAGCGGCGCCCCGGAGGCCAGCCGGCGGTCGACGATCAGCTTCTTGATCCGCTCCTGGAGGTCACGCGCTGCCATGGCCAGAGGATATCCGGCCACAACGGGGGGCCGGCCGTGTTCCGGCTTCACAGCCCCGGTCGCCGCAGCTCAGGGGCGAGGGGGTGGGGGTGGCGAAGCCCCCACCGCGCGCGGCGAAGCCGCGGCAGAAACGACGATGGCGAGCCGGGTCCGCGCTTTTTGCGGACGTGGCTCGCCATCGTCATCGTGCGCCGCCAGGGACTCGAACCCCGGACCCGCTGATTAAGAGTCAGCTGCTCTAACCAACTGAGCTAGCGGCGCCTGCTGACGTCATTAACTTTACATGACGGCCGCCGGTGCTCCTGACCACCGTCTTCCGGCCGGTCCGGCCGGTCCGGCCCCGGACGCACCCCTGTACATCATTCGGACCGTCAACATGCGCGTCGGGACGACAGTTGTGAAACTGATCAGCGTGCACAGATCCGGATATATCCACACGAAGTGTGAGGGAGATCGCATGGAGTCTCCGGTGTTCGAGGAAATCGATCCCGCGAGCGACTGCGACTGCCCCGGCTGCGTTCGCGAGCGGGCCCTCCTGCCGCACTCCCCGGCCGGCCGCACCCCGGCCCACCCGGCCGCGCACCGCGCGCTCGTCGTGGCGGCCGCCACCGCCGCCGCCCTCGGCGCGGGCCACACGGCACCGGCCGTCGCCGCCGCCCACGCGTCCGACCGGCCCGGCGTCCCCGCGGGTGACGAGCCCCAGACCCCCCAGGGCAGAAAAGCCCCGCTGCACGGCCCCGGCGGCAGACCGGCCGAGCCGGCGACCACGGCCAGGGTGCCGGCGACCACCCGCGCGGAGATCATCAACCGGGCCAAGAAGTGGGTGGCCGCGCAGGTGCGGTACAGCATGTCCGCGTACTGGCCCGACGGGTACCGGCAGGACTGCTCGGGCTTCGTCTCGATGGCCTGGAACCTGCCCGCCAACGAATGGACGGGCAGCCTCGGCCAGTACACGGTCCGGATCACCAAGGAGAAACTCGAGCCCGGCGACATCCTGCTGTTCCACAACCCCGACAACCCGGAGAAGGGCTCGCACGTGGTGCTCTTCGGCGGCTGGACCGACTACACGCACACCTCCTACGTCGCCTACGAACAGACCCCGCCGCGCACCCGGCGCCTGGCCACCCCGTACGCCTACTGGAGTCACTCCGAGCGCTACGTCCCCTACCGCTACAAGGGCGTCGCACCGGGCACGGCCGAGGCGAAACCGGCCACGCCGACGCCGTACCCGGGAGCGGCGTATTTCCGCCCCGGCGCGAACAACAAGTACGTGACCCAGCTCGGCCGGATGCTGGTCGCCCGGGGCGGCGGCTCCTACTACACCAAGGTCCCCGGCCCGCGCTGGTCGGAGGCGGACCGGAGGGCGACCCAGGCGTTCCAGCTGGCCCAGGGCTGGACCGGGGCGGGCGCGGACGGGCTGCCGGGGCCGAAGACCTGGCAGTTGCTGGTGACCGGGAAGGGCAAGGACATCAAGGCCGGGGCCGTCGGGTCCAGGCCCCCCGCCTCGCACGGGGTGCCCGGCTATCCGGGGCGCGCGATGTTCCGGCCCGGGGCGAACAACCAGTACGTCACCCAGCTGGGGAAGCAGCTGGTGAAGAAGGGGTACGGCCGGTTCTACACGACCGGGCCGGGGCCGCGCTGGTCGGAGGCGGACCGGCGGGCCGTGGAGGCGTTCCAGCGCGCCGAGGGATGGCGGGGCGGCGCGGCCGACGGCTACCCGGGGCCGGAGACGTGGCGCCGGCTCTTTGCCTGACGCGTGACCCACTGTCTTGAACCATCTGGCGCGGAGGCTGGAGGCAGGTATGAGTACGACCACTTCCCCCACACCCGATCCCGAGGGGCGCGAGAGGACGGGGCCCGCGGACGGGCAGGCCCCCCGTCCCACCCGGCTCATCCAGAACGAGGCGACCACCGAGATCCCCGTCCACCTGCTGTTCCGTGACGACCCCGACCCGGCCCCGGTGCCGCTCAGGCCCGCGGTCGTGGGGAGCAGGCGGGGCACGGGCGAGCAGCCGCGCTTCCGGCGCCCGGTGCCCGCGCCGGCCCGCCCGGTGCCGGAGGTGGACCCCGGCCTGGCGGAGCGGCCGGGGCGGGTGCTGCCGGGGACGGTGGGGGTGCTCGCCGGGGCCTGCGGGACGGCGGGCTGTGTGCTCACCTCCTGGTGGGCGGGCGTGCTGCCGCCGCTCGCGGTGGAGGCGCTGTGGCTGCCGGCGTACGCGGGCGCGGGGCTCGGTCTGTCGCAGTGGGCCGCGTACGCAGGGGCCGGGGCGCTCGGGCTGTTGGGCTTCGGCGGGCTGGCCCGGGGCCGGACCGGGCGGGCCTGGGTGCTCGGCATGTTCGGCCGCTACCGGGGGACGGTCCGGCGCACCGGGCTGATGTGGGTCAACCCGCTGGTGCTGCGCCGCCGGGTCGACGTGAGGCTGCGGCACTGGCGCAGCGAGCCGATGCCGGCCGCCGACGCGAACGGGGTCGCGCTGCGGGTGGTGTTGCTGGTGGTGTGGCGGGTGCGGGACACCGCGCGGGCCGTGCTCGGGATCGCGGACCACGAGACGTACCTGCGCGAGTGCGTGGAGGCGGCGCTGGCCCGGGTGCCGGTGGAGACGCCGGGCGGGGCGAGGAGGTCGGTGGAGGCGGCCGGGGAGGCGCTGACCCGGTTGGTCGCGCGGGAGACCGAGCCGGTCGGCCTGGAGGTGTTCTCGGTGCTGCCGGCCCGGGTCGAGTACGCCCCCGAGGTCGCCGCCGCCATGCACCGGCGCAGCATCGCCGCGCTGGACGCGCAGCACCGGGCGAGCGTGCTCACCTCGGTCGTGGACTCGGTGGAGGACACGGTGACCCGGCTGACCATGCGCGGGCTGGTCGAGCTCGACGACTACGAACGCAAGGTGCTGGTGCGGGATCTGACGGTGGCGTTCTGCGCGGGACGCCGGGAACCCGCTTCCTGATTGGTATGGACATGTTCAACGTACGGCAATAATCTGAGACTTGGTCTAGACCTGCACGGCTCACTGAACTTCCCCCACGTTCTCCAGGAGCGGCAGCATGCGCACAAAGGCCACGTTGTACGCCACCGTGCTGGGTCTTGCGACCGCCGGAGCCTTCGTGCTCTCCACCGGCGGCGCCAGCAGCCACGGCTACACCGACCTCCCCATCAGCCGGCAGAAGCTCTGCGCCAACGGCACCGTGACGAACTGCGGCGACATCCAGTACGAGCCGCAGAGCGTCGAGGGGCCCAAGGGCTTCCCGGCGGCCGGACCGGCCGACGGACGGATCTGCTCCGGCAACAACACCCGGTTCGGCCAGCTCGACAGCCCGAGGACCCCCTCGGGCGGCGCCTGGCCGACGACGAAGGTCACCGGCGGACAGAGCTACACGTTCCGCTGGCAGTTCACGGCCATGCACGCCACGACCGACTTCAAGTACTACGTCACCAGGCAGGGCTGGAACCAGGACCACGCCCTGACCCGCGCCGACCTCAACACGACACCGTTCCTGACGGTTCCCTACGGCGGCCAGCGCCCGCCGGCCACCCTCACCCACAGCGGCACGCTCCCGACCGGCCTGAGCGGTCACCACATCATCCTCGCGGTGTGGACGATCGCCGACACGGGCAACGCGTTCTACTCCTGCTCCGACGTCACCTTCTGATCCCCCCGCGGGCAGGGTCCGCGTGCGCCGGTACCACCGGTTCGGGTTCCGGCGCACGTGAGACCTGAACACCGCCGTACCTGATCTCTGAGGGACGGCTGGTACTGGACGGGGGACCTGTTCTACCGGGACGCCGACGGCTTCCTCTACTTCGCAGGGCGCGCCGACGACCGGCTGCGCGTCGACAGCGAGAACCTCGCCGCCGCCGTGATCGAGAACATACTTGCCCGGTACGACGGTGCCGTGGCCGTCGCCGTGTACGCGGTGCCGGACCCGGTGGCCGGGGACCAGGTGATGGCGACGCTCGCCGGCAGCTTCGACCCGACCGGCTTCGCCGGGTTCCTGGCGGCCCAGCCGGACCTGGGGACGAAGATGGCGCCGCGGTTCGTGCGGGTGGTGGAGCGGATGCCGGTGACGGCCACGAACAAGATCCACCGGGCGCGGCTGAGGCGGGTGGGTTTCCGGTGCGCGGATCCGGTGTGGTGGCGGCCGCCCGGAGAGGGCACCTACCGGAGGCTGACCGGGGACGACGTGGCGGGACTGGTCTCGGAGTACCGCTCACATGGGCGGGAGGAGCTGCTCAGCCGGTGAGTCGTGGCAACCCCGGCCGGCCCGGAGGCAGGGAGGCGTGGGTGGCGAAAGCCCCCACAACGCGCGGCGAATCCGTGCAACAGAAGCCCTGCAAACAACAGAGATGGCGAGCCCTGTCCGCGCTTCTTGCGGACGTGGCTCGCCATCGTCATCGTGCGCCGCCAGGGACTCGAACCCCGGACCCGCTGATTAAGAGTCAGCTGCTCTAACCAACTGAGCTAGCGGCGCATGACTCCCGCCGTCCGCTTCCCGCGGTCGGCGACAAAGAAAATACTACCTGGTCCGAAGGGGTGCTCCCGACCACCCGCCCGGCCCGGGCCGGGCCCCGACCCCGGCCTAGAGCGCCAGGGACAGCAGCACCGGCGCGGCGTTGCGGTTGAGCTTGTCCGCGGCCTGGCGCAGCCGGTGCGCGTGCTCGACGGGCAGCGACAGCGCGAGGCAGCCCACGGAGGAGCCGGCCGTGATCGGGACGGCCGCGCAGACCGTGCCGACCGCGTATTCCTGCAGGTCGAGGACGGGCACCGTGGGCGGCTGGGCCTCCAGGCGGGAGAGCAGGAGCTTGTCGCTGGTGATGGTCCGCGAGGTCAGGCGGGCCATCTTGTGCCGGGAGAGATGGTCCCGCCGCCCGTTGTGGTCGAGCTGGGTGAGCAGGCTCTTGCCGGCCGCGGTGGCGTGGGCGGAGTAGCGGAAGTCGACCCACTCGTTGACCGCGGGGGTGGCCGGGCTGTCGGCGTACTGGGTGACCCTGACCTCGCCGTCGACGTACCGGCTGATGTAGACGGCGGCGCCCACCGAGTCGCGCAGCCGGTCGAGGGTCTGCTGGAGCTTGTCGCGCAGCGCCTGCTCGCGGCCCCGGGCCGAGCCGAGCCGGGCGAGGGCGTGCCCGGTGACGTACGCGCCGTCGGTGACCTGCTCGACGTACCCCTCGCGGCGCAGCATCCGCAGCAGCGCGGTCAGCCGCTCGGGGCTGAGGCCGGTGCGGTGGGCGAGCTCGGTGTCGGTGACCCCGGTGGTGTGCCGCGCCACCGTCTCCAGGACGCGCAGGGCGTCCTGGGCCGAGTGGTACGGGGCTGTCGGCTCGTGCATCAGCGCCACGGTTTCCCCCTGCGCTCGCTTCTTGGGCCGTGATCCGGGCAGCGAATCCTCTCCACGATAACCGGCAAACCCCCTGCGGGGAGCGGCTGTTGGCGAGATTGCGGCCCTCTCAGCTGCGGCGCCGGCACCGTGGCACATGCCGAAGTCACGACCCGGCGCGCGGACCTCGGGTGATGGTACCTTCACTTCCCGTAGTCACAGCACGGCGCTGAGAAATTCGCGGGTCCGCTCCTGCTCCGGGTCGCCGAAGATCTTCTCCGGCGGGCCGGACTCCAGGATCCGCCCGGAGTCGAACATCAGCACCCGGTCGGAGATGTCCCGGGCGAAACCCATCTCGTGGGTCACGCAGATCATCGTGATGTCGGTGCTGCGGGCGATGTCCCGCAGTACGTCCAGGACGCCCGCGACCAGCTCCGGGTCGAGTGCGGAGGTCACCTCGTCCAGCAGCAGCACCTGCGGCCGCATCGCCAGCGCCCGGGCGATCGCCACCCGCTGCTGCTGGCCGCCGGACAGCTGGGAGGGCCGGGCGTCGCACTTTTCGGCCAGGCCCACCAGGTCCAGCAGTTCGCGGGCGCGGGCCTCCGCCTCGTCCTTGGACAGGCCGAGCACGGTGACGGGGGCCTCGGTGATGTTCCTGAGGACCGTCATGTTCGGGAACAGGTTGAACTGCTGGAAGACCATGCCGATCTTCTTGCGGACCTCGCGGACCTGCTTCTCGGGGGCCGGGAAGAGCTGCTTGCCGTCGACCGTGATCGAGCCCTCGTCGGGCTTGGTCAGCGTCATCAGCAGCCGCAGGATCGTGGTCTTGCCCGATCCGGACGGCCCGATGAGGGTGACGTGCTTGCCGGCGTCGACGGAGAAGTCGAGCCCGTCGAGGACCGTGTGGTCCCCGAACCGCTTGGTCACGTTCTCCAGACGGACCAGTTCGGTGGTCTGCCCGGCGGCGTTATGGCGTTCGGGGTTTTGTGTGGTGTCAACGGACAAGACGTCGCTCCAGTGCTCGCAGGAGGAGGGAGGCCAGATAGGACACGAGGATGAAGGCCACGCCGATCACGGTCAGGGGCTCGGTGAACTGGAAGTGCTGCTGGGAGAAGAGCCGCGCCTGCCCCAGCATCTCCAGCACGGTGATCGCCATCAGCATCGGCGTGTCCTTGAGCATCGCGATGACGTAGTTGCCGAGGGCGGGGACGACCCGGCGGATCGCCTGTGGCAGGATCACTGCCGTCCACGTCCGCCGCCGCGGCAGGTTCAGCGCCGTCGCCGCCTCCCACTGGCCGGCGGGCACCGCCTCGATGCCGGCGCGGTAGACCTGCATCGTGTACGTCGAGTAGTGCAGCCCGATGGCGAAGACACCGGTGGCCAGGGCGGAGAAGGTCAGCCCCCACTCGGGCAGCACGTAGAAGAGGAAGAACAGCTGCACCAGCAGCGGGGTGTTGCGGACGAACTCCGTCACCACCCCCACCGGCCAGCGCACCCACCGGGTCGGCGTCCGCATCAGCAGCGCCCACACCAGGCCCAGGGCGAACGAGATCAGCGAGCCGAGGGCCAGCGCCTGGAGGGTGACGAGCAGGCCGTCCCAGAAGTGCGGCAGGAAGTCGCGGACGGCGTTCCAGTCCCACTTCATGCGGCACCACCGCCCGCACCCGCGGCCCCCACGCCGGTTGTCTCGGCGCGCTTGAGCTCATGCGCCGACACACCCGCCCGGGGTGCCTTGCCCACCCCGGCCTTCAGCCGCTGCTCCAGCCCCCGCATCAGCCGCGTGAGCACGAACGCGATCAGGAAGTAGATCAGCAGCACGTACGTGTAGATCTCCGCGCTCTCCTGGAGCGCCAGCCGCACCAGATTGCCGCTGAACGCCAGGTCGCCCATGCCCATGATCGACACCAGGGAGGTGCCCTTGAGCAACTCGACGAGCAGGTTGCAGAAGGAGGGGATCATCTCCGGCACCGCCTGCGGCAGCAGGATCAGCCGCAGCCGCTGCCACGGCGTGAAGCTGAGGGCGATGCCGCCCTCCTGCTGCGCCGGGTCCACGGAGTTCAGCGCGCCGCGCACGATCTCCGAGCCGTACGCCCCGTACGTCAGCCCGAGCGCCAGCGTGGCCGCCCACATCGGCACCAGTTGCCAGCCGAAGGCGGGCGGCAGCACGAAGAACACCCAGAAGATCATCACCAGGGCCGAGGTCCCGCGGAACACCTCGGTGTAGAAGCCCGCGAGGAAGCGGACGATCCACAGCCGGTGGGTGCGGGCGATGCCGACCGCGAACGAGACGGCCGCAGCCAGCAGCGCGCTGAAGACCAGCAACTGCAAGGTGGTCCACACGCCCTTGAGGACGAGTTCCCAGAGTCCGGTGGTCATCCGCCGCACAGCTCCTTCGCGGTCAGATCGGTCATCTCGGCCCGGGTGAACCCGAAGGGCTGCAGGATCCGGAACAGTTCGCCGGTCTTCTTCAGCTTGCGCAGCTCCACGTTGAAGGCGTCCCGCAGCTTCGTCTCGGTCGGTCGGAACGCGAAGGCGCCGCCGTCGACGTGCGGCTTGCCCTTCACGAGGGGCGCGAAGGGCTTGGTCGCCTCGGCCTTGCCCGACTTCTTCACCACCTCGCGGGTGGTCAGCGCCGTACCGGCGAAGACGTCGACGCGTCCGGCCTCGACGGCGTTCAGCCCGGCCACCTGGTCGGGGACGATGAGGATGTCGCTCTCCTTGTACCCGGCCTCCACCGCGTACTGGATCTCCGCGTATCCGGTGCCGGTCGCGAACCTGGCCTTCTTCTCGACGACGTCCTTGTAGTCGTGCAGCCCCTTGGGGTTGCCCTTGCGCACGATGAACGAGTCGAGCATCTGGTAGTCGGGGTCGGCGAAGATGACTTGTTGGCAGCGCTCCGGATTGACGTACATCCCTGCGGCCACGACGTCGAACTGCTGGGAGTTCAGCCCCGGAATGAGCGAGCCGAACTCCGTCGGCACCGGCTGGACCCTGTCGACGCCCAGCCGCTTGAAGACGACCCTCGCCAACTCCGGCGCCTCGCCGGTCAGGTCACCGTTCTTGTCGATGTACCCGAACGGGATCTCGCCCGCAATGCCGAGCCGTACGACGCCTGCCGCTCTGAGTCTGTCGAGCAGGTCACCGCCGTTCGCGGTGGACGCGGTGGCCACGCGACTGCATCCGGCGGCGCCCAGCGCGCCGAGCGCCGCGACCCCCGCGAGCAGCGACCGGCGACTGGGCCCGGGTATGTGTGTGCCTTTCCCAAGTGCAAGTGGTGGAGCCATGGGCGCGCAGCTACCCAAGGGCAGGCAAGTTATGCACCATGAATAGCATGGCCGATCGCTACCTCGACGTCTCGCTGGTCAAGCGCAACGTCCACTGCACGGCAAAACTCCTGGACGACCGCGCCCCGCTCACGTGCGCCGCCGTGTGGGACGCGCTTCCGCTCTCCGGCGACGTCTACCACGCGAAGTACGCGCGCAACGAGATCTACGCCCTTTTCCCGCCGTTCGCGGAATCGGAGCCACCCCTGGAAAATCCGACAATCACCCCGATCCCGGGGGATCTGTGTTATTTCTCCTTCGCCGGAACGGAACTGGGTACGACGGCGTACGGATACGACCGCGAACTCCGCGCCGGTACCACGGTGGTGGACCTCGCCCTGTTCTACGAGCGGAACAACCTCCTGCTCAACGGCGACGTGGGCTGGGTGCCCGGCATCGTCTGGGGCCAGGTCGTCGAGGGTCTGGACGGCATGGCGGAGGCCTGCAACGACCTGTGGCGGTCCGGGGCGGCGGGGGAGACCCTCAGCTTCCGGAGGGCGTGAGCGGCCGGAGGCCCACCCCGGCCTCGTACAGCGCGTGAGCCGTCCGCAGCACGAGTTCGTCGCGGTGCCGGGCGGCCACGATCTGCAGGCCGACCGGCAGGCCGGCGCCGTCCGTCCCCACCGGCACGGAGGCCGCGGGCTGCTGCGTCATGTTGAACGGGTACGTGAACGGCGTCCACCCCGTCCAGCGCCGGTACCCCGAGCCCTTCGGCACCTCGACGCCCGCCTCGAACGCGGTGAGCGGCAGCGTCGGGGTGACCAGCAGGTCGTAGGTGTCGTGGAACCGGCCCATCCGGCGGCCGAGTTCCATGCGGACGTCCACCGCGGCCAGGTAGTCCAGCGCCGAGAACCGGGCGCCGATCCCGCAGATCTCCCGCAGCCCCGGGTCGAGCAACTCCCGCTGATGCGGCCCGAGATGCTGGGCGACGCGGGCGGCCCCGCTGAACCACAGGGTGTGGAAGGCGTCCACCGGTTCGGCGAAGTCGGGATCGGCCTCGGTGACGTACGCCCCCAGGGCCGCCAGCCCTTCCACCGCCCGGCGCACCGCCGTCGCGACCGCCGGTTGCACCGCCACCTGGCCACCCAGGGTCGGCGAATAGGCGACGCGCAGTCCGCGCACCCCGCCCGCCAGGCCCGCCACGAACGAACCGGGGGCCGGGCCGAGCGCCGACCAGTCGCGGGAGTCCGGGACGCCGATCACGTCCAGCAGCAGCGCCGCGTCCGCCGCGTCCCGCGTCATCGGACCGACGTGCGAGAGCGTGCCGAAGGCGCTCGCCGGGTGGAGTGGGACGCGGCCGTACGTCGGCTTGAGCGCGAAGATCCCGCAGAAGGCCGCCGGGATGCGCACGCTGCCGCCGCCATCCGTACCCAGCGACAGCGGGCCCGCGCCGAGCGCCACGGCGGCCGCGCTGCCGCCACTGGAGCCGCCGGCGGTGCGGGCCGGGTCGTACGGGTTGCGGGTAATGCCGGTCAGCGGGGAGTCCGTGACGCCCTTCCAGCCGTACTCCGGGGTCGTCGTCTTGCCGAGGAGGACGGCGCCGTGCTCGCGCAGCCGGGCCACCGAGGGGGCGTCTTCGTCCCACGGGCCCTGGGACGAGATGGTCCTGGAGCCGCGCAGGGTCGGGTGGCCGCGCAGCAGCAGGATGTCCTTCACGGTCGCCGGGACCCCGTCGAGCAGGCCCGCGGGCGCGCCGCGCCGCCAGCGGTCCTCCGACTCCCGCGCCCGGGCCAGCGCCTCGTCGGCGGTGATCCGGACGAACGCGTTGTAGTCCGGCTGGATCCGCTCGGCCCGCTCCAGGGCCGCGCGGGTGGCCTCCACGGGGCTGAACTCGCCCTTGCGGTAGCCGTCGAGGAGTTGTCCCGCGGTCAGCTCGGTGAGCTCGGTCATCGGAGCCTCCAGAGTGGGGGTCAGTGTCCCGGTACGTATCCGCGCTGCTTGTCGACGACGTTCAGCAGGGGCTTGCCCGCCTCCCAGCGGTCGTACAACTCCACGAACTGCGCGCCCAGTTCGTCCCGCCAGCCGACCGTGTCTCCGCTCATGTGAGGAGAGACGATCAGGCCGGGGACCTGCCACAACGGGCTGTCCGGGGTGAGGGGTTCGTCCCGGAAGACGTCCAGGGCGGCGCCCGCGATCCAGCGTCTGGTGAGCGCCTGGGCGAGCGCGCCCTCGTCGACGAGCTGCCCCCGGCCGACGTTGATGAAGCGGGCGGAGGGCTGCATGACACCGAACCGGCGGGCGTCGAACATGCCGTACGTCTGCTCGGTGAGCGGCGCCGCCGCGATCACCCAGTCGGCGCGGGCCATCAGCCGGTCCAGGTCGTCGGGGCCGTGGACGCCGGTGCGCGGGACGCGGCCGACGAGCGCGGTCGTCACGTCGAGCGCCTTGAGCGTGCGGGCGATCGTGCGGCCGATGGGCCCGGAGCCGACGACGCACGCGCGCGTGCCCGCCACCCGCTGCGACTCGCGGTGCCGCCACTCGCGGCTGCCCTGGAGCTCGAGGGTCCGCGGCAGATCCTTGGCCATTGCGAGGACCAGGGCGGCGACGTACTCGGCGATGGGCTGGTCGAAGATGCCGCGCGCGTTGGTCACCACCGTGTCGGAGGCGGCGAGTTCCGGGCACATCAGGTGGTCCACGCCCGTGCTCGCCGTGTGCACCCAGCGCGGCCGCGGTCCCTCGCCCGGCCAGGCCTCCCGCGCCGCGGTCGAGGTGAAGTCCCACACGAGCAGCACGTCCGCCTCCGGCAGGCGCTCGGCGAGGGTGGCCGCGTCCGCGTGCACGATCCGGGCGCGGCCGGTGAGGCGGCCGAGGCGGGGGAGCGGGTGGGCGTCCAGGACGAGGAGGGTGGGGACGGTCATGGCGAACCGTTTCTCGAGGACGGGGGCGGCCGTCTGACGTGCACGGATTGACCACGCTCGCACCCGAACCTACCGTCGTCAACACGGGCGTCCGCACGGACGGTTGTCCCCTGGTTCCTCTGCGTGCAGAGGTGCTGTCGTACCGCTGTCGTCTTCCTGCACCAGCCACCCTTCCGCTCCCGCCGTCTTTCCGCTCCTGCCGTCTTCCCGTTCCTGCTGTCTTCCCGTTCCTGCTGTCTTCCCGTTCCTGCCGTCTTCCCGTTTCCGCCCCCGTCGTCTCTCCCGTGAGGCCGGTGTCTGCCATGGACGCCATGGAT
The DNA here is from genome assembly GCF_040608235.1 of Streptomyces sp. NPDC005202. Lineage (NCBI taxonomy): Bacteria > Bacillati > Actinomycetota > Actinomycetes > Kitasatosporales > Streptomycetaceae > Streptomyces > Streptomyces sp. NPDC005202. The sequence goes on from NZ_JBEXHW010000011.1 coordinate 39,385, forward strand.
GCCATGGACGCAATGAACGTCTCCTTCCTCGGCGGCCCGCGCCCGCAGCGCGGTGTCGGGGTCGTGGCCCCCTTCGACTTCGCGCTGGACCGCGAGCTGTGGCGGTGGGTGCCGGACGAGATCTCGCTGCACCTGACCCGGACGCCGTTCGTGCCGGTCGAGGTCAGCCTGGACCTGGCGCGGGTGGTGAGCGAACACGAGACGCTGGCCGACGCGGTGCGCACCTTGAACGCCGTCGCGCCCGAGGTCGTGGCCTACGCCTGCACCTCGGGCAGCTTCGTCGGCGGAGTCGCCGGGGAGCGGGCGATGTGCGCGGCGATGACGCGGGCGGGCGCGGTGCCGTCCCTGACGACGTCCGGGGCGCTGCTGGAGGCGCTGGAGGAGCTGGGCGCCCGGCGGGTGGCGCTCGTCACCCCGTACACGGTGTCGGTGACGCGGGCGCTGGAGTCGTATGTCGCCGAGGCGGGCGTCACGGTCACGGGGTGTGCCTACATGGGCCTGACGCGGCACATCTGGAAGGTCCCCTACCGGGATGTGGTGGACATGGCCCGCAGGGCGGCGCGCGGAGGAAGCGCGGAGGCGCTGTTCCTCTCCTGCACGAACCTGCCGACGTACGACGTGATCCCCCAGCTGGAGGCCGAACTGCGCATCCCGGTGGTCTCGGCCAACCAGGTCACGATGTGGGCGGCGCTGCGCCGACTGGGTACCCGAGCGGTGGGGCCGTATCAGGCGCTGCTGGTGAGGGTACCCCCACGCCGTACAGGCAGTGGGGGAGAGTCGGCGCGCGCCTGGCCCGTACTGCCGGAAGAACAGCAGGAAGGCTGGACATGACCGCACTCGGATTCCTCTACCCGGGCCACTCCGCCGAGGACGACTATCCACGCATCGAGCAGCTCCTGGGCAGCGACATCCGGGTGGACCTGGTGCACACCGACATCGGCGAGGACGCGCACCGGGTGGACGCCCTGCGGGAAATGGGCTCGGCCGAACGGCTCGCGGAGGGCGTCGGGGCGCTGCGGCTGTCCGGCGCGGAGGCGGTGGTGTGGGCGTGCACCAGCGGCAGCTTCGTCCGCGGCTGGGCGGGCGCGCAGGAGCAGGTCCGTGCGCTGGCCCGCACGGCCGGCATGCCGGCCTCCTCCACCTCCTTCGCGTTCGTCCACGCCGTGCAGGAGATCGGCGCGCGGCGGGTCGCGGTCGGGGCGACGTACCCCGACGACGTGACCGCCCTCTTCGTGGACTTCCTGCGCGCCGGCGGCGTAGAGGTGGTCGCCGCCCGCAGCGCCGGGATCGTCACGGCGGCGGAGGTGGCGACGTGGGGCGAGGCGGAGACCCTGACCCTGGCGAGGGAGGCGGACGCCCCGGAGGCCGAGGCGGTGCTGCTCCCCGACACGGCCCTGCACACGGCGACGCACATCCCGACGCTGGAGAAGGACCTGGGCAAGCCGGTCCTCACGGCGAACCAGGTGAGCGTGTGGGAGGCCCTGCGCCTGACGGGCCGCCGGGTGAACGCCCCTTCCCTGGGTTCGCTGTTCACGCGGGAGCCGATCGTCCAGGTGTGAGACGCTGGCTTGCGGACCCTGCCATACGGGCGTTACCTGGAAGTGTCCGGCGGTGCAGCGAGAGCGTCCGGGGCCACGGCACAGACCGACGGCCTGCGCCTGCCTGTGTGTCCCCCCCGGGAGCGGCCCGTCGTCGCCGTCATCCAGCGTCCGACGCGGAGGTGACCCAGGTGAAAGCCGTCGTCTACGAGAAGCCCTTCAGCGTAGCTGTGAGGGACGTCGATGATCCACAGATCCAGCACCCGAACGACGTGATCGTACGGGTCACGTCGACCGCGATCTGCGGATCGGACCTGCACATGTACGAGGGCCGCACGGCCGCCCAGGCGGGCATCGTCTTCGGGCACGAGAACCTCGGCGTCATCGAGGAGGTCGGCAGCGGTGTGACCTCCCTGTCCGAGGGTGATCGCGTCGTGATGCCCTTCAACGTCGCCTGCGGATTCTGCAAGAACTGCCTTGCCGGGAAGACCGGGTTCTGCCTGACGGTCAATCCCGGCTTCGCCGGCGGAGCCTACGGATACGTGGCGATGGGCCCGTACACCGGTGGCCAGGCGGAGCGGCTGCGGGTGCCCTTCGCCGACTTCAACTGTCTGAAACTGCCGCCCGGTGACGAGCTCGAGAACGATTTCGTCCTGCTCGCCGACATCTTCCCGACCGGCTACCACGCATGCGAACTCGCCAAGGTGTCGCCCGGCGAGAGCGTGGCCGTGTTCGGCGCCGGGCCGGTGGGGCTGATGGCCGCCTACTCCGCGCTGCTGCGAGGTGCGTCGAAGGTGTTCTCCGTCGACCGGGTGCCCGAGCGGCTCGCCAAGGCGGAGGAGATCGGGGCCATCCCCATCGACTTCACCAAGGGCAACCCGGCCGAGCAGATCAAGGAGCAGACGAACGGAGAAGGAACCGACAAGGGCGTGGATGCCGTCGGCTACCAGGCCCAGTCGCACGACGCCAGCCACGAGGAACCCGCCGTTGTCCTCAACACGCTCGTCGAGACGGTGCGGCCGACCGGCCTGCTCGGCGTACCCGGCCTGTACGTGCCCGCCGACCCGGGCGGACCCGACGAGAACGCCAAGCACGGCCAGCTGCTGGTCTCCATAGGCAAGATGTTCGAAAAGGGTCAGCAGATGGGCACCGGCCAGTGCAACGTCAAGCAGTACAACCGCCAGTTGCGTGACCTGATCATCGCCGGGCGCGCCAAGCCCAGCTTCGTGGTCTCCCACGAGCTGCCGCTGGACCAGGCACCGCAGGCGTACGAGAAGTTCGACAAGCGGATCGAGGGCTACACCAAGGTGGTGCTGCACCCCGGTCACGCACTCGCGGCGTGAAAACGCGGGTCCGGGCGCGCGAGTGCCCGGATCCCGTCCGGCCACTCGGGGAAATAAACGGAGACAGCCCCCTGTTAGTGCCGTGCGGACAGCGCACGGCCAGAATTCAGGAGGCACCCCGTGTCGGCAGAGGCAGACGAGATCCGCGGCGAGGCCCAGGGCACCGCCCCCGCACCCCTCTCCGTACTGGACCTGGTGACCGTGGGCGCAGGCGGCACCGCCACCGACGCCCTCCGCACCAGCGTCGCACTGTCCCGCCTCGCAGAGTCCCGCGGCTATCACCGCTACTGGGTCGCCGAGCATCACTCGATGCCCGGCGTCGCCTCGTCCTCCCCCGCCGTGATCCTCGCCCACCTCGCCGCCCACACCACCCGCATCCGCCTCGGCTCCGGCGGCGTCATGCTCCCCAACCACGCCCCCCTGGTCGTCGCGGAGCAGTTCGGCACCCTCGAGGCCATGGCCCCCGGCCGCATCGACCTCGGCCTCGGCCGCGCCCCCGGCACGGACGGCGCCACCGCCGCCGCCCTGCGCCGCACCGACAGCCTGAACGAAGGCGCCGACGACTTCCCCCAGCAGCTCGCCGAGCTCACCCGCTTCCTCGACGACGACTTCCCCGACGGCCACCCCTACCGCCGTATCCACGCCGTCCCCGGCCCCGTCCAGGCCACCTCCCCGGGCGGCGTCCAGTCGCCGCACCGCCCGCCCATCTGGCTCCTCGGCTCCTCCGGCTTCAGCGCCCGCCTCGCCGGCATGCTGGGCCTGCCCTTCGCCTTCGCCCACCACTTCTCCGCGCAGAACACCGTCCCGGCCCTCGACCTGTACCGGGAATCCTTCCGGCCGTCGGCGGTGCTCGACCGGCCGTACGCCCTCATCGGCGTCTCCGCGCTCGCCGCCGACGACGAGAAGGAGGCCCGCAGGCAGGTTCTGGCCCTCGGCCTCAACATGGTCCGCCTGCGCACCGGCCGTCCCGGCCTGTTCCCCACGCCGGAGGAGGCGGAGGCGTACGAATTCAGCCCGCTGGAGCAGGAGTTCGTCACCTCCTGGACCGCGAACGTCATCCACGGCACCGCGGACGAGGTCCGCGCCGGTCTCGACGCCCTCCACAAGCGCACCGGAGCCGACGAGTTGATGATCACCACCCACGCCCACCGCGGCGACCTGCGGCTGCGTTCCTACGAACTCATCGCGGACGCCTACGACTTGCCGAAGAACGACGCCGCCGAACCGCCGAAGAACGACGCCGCCGAACCGCCGAAGAACGACGCCGCCGAACCGCCGAAGAGCTGAACGGCTCGGGGCCGACGGCAGCTCGGTGGTCCG
>NZ_JBEXHW010000011.1:43683-196746 GCF_040608235.1 Streptomyces sp. NPDC005202
CGGCAGGTCAGGGCCGACGGCAGCTCGGTGGTCCGGCAGGTCAGGGCCGACGGCAGCTCGGTGGTCCGGCAGGTCAGGGCCGACGGCAGCTCGGTGGTCCGGCAGGTCAGGGCCGACGGCAGCTCGGTGAGTCCAGCAGCTCGGAGATGCGATCCGCCGGCACCGGGCGCGAGTACAGCCAGCCCTGCCCGGTGTCGCAGCCGATCCGGCGCAGCCGGCTGGCCTGGTGGGACGTCTCGACGCACTCGGCGGTGACGGTCAGCCCGAGCCGATGGGCGAGCTGGATCATCGCCTCGACGATGACCTCGTCGGCGGGGCTCGGGGGCACCGCCGTACCGTCCCGCTCCTCGTATTGGAAGCCCCGTACGAAGGAGCCGTCCAGCTTCAGCACCGACACCGGAAGGCGGCTGAGGTAGGCGAGGTTCGAGTAGCCCGTGCCGAAGTCGTCGATGGCGATGCGCACGCCCATGTCGCTGAGCGCCTGCAATGCCCGGAGCGGGCGGCCCGCCGAGCCCATCACCGCCGACTCCGTCAGCTCCAGTTGCAGGAGATGGGGTGCGAGGCCCGTCTCCGCGAGGGTCTGCGCGACGTCCGCGACGAGGTCGGAGTCCCACACCTGACGGACCGCCACGTTGACGCTCACGAAGAGCGGCGGCTCGTCCGGATGGTCCAGCTGCCAGCGGCGGGCCTGGCGGCAGGCGGTGGTCAGCACCCAGCGGCCGAGCGGCACGATCGAGCCGTCCTCCTCCGCCAATCCGATGAACCGATTCGGCGTCAGCATGCCGAACTGCGGGTGCCGCCAACGGATGAGGGCCTCCACCCCGCTCAGCCGCCCGTCCTCCATGCCGACCAGCGGCTGGTACTCCAGGGTGAACTCGCCGCGTTCGATGGCGGGTCGGAGCGTGGAGGCGAGGGCCTGGCGGGTCATGCGGTGGGCGTTGCGTTCCGGGTCGAACAGGGTCCAGCGGGCCTTGCCGTCGGCCTTCGCCCAGTACAGGGTCGTGTTGGCCGCCTGCATCAGCGCGGTCGCCGTCGTCCCGGCCGCGTGCCGTTCGACCACGCCGATCGACGCCGACACCGACAGGCGCTGCCCGGAGATGTCGAACGGCGCCTGGAGGGCCTCCAGTACCGACTCGGCGAGATCGGCCAGTTGCTCGGTACCGGTCGAGTCCTCCACCAGCAGCGCGAACTCGTCGCCGCCCAGCCTGGCCACAAGCAGGGCGCTGGCCCGGCCGTAGCCCGCCTCGTCCGCGCAACGGGTCAGCCGTTCGGCCACGGCGGCGAGCAGCCGGTCGCCGATGCGGTGGCCGAGGGTGTCGTTGACCGCCTTGAAGCCGTCGAGGTCCAGATAGCACAGGCCGACCCGGCCGGTCCCGCTCTGTTCGCACGACTCCGCCTCCAGCGCGGCCGACAGGCGCTCGAAGAACAGTGTGCGGTTGGGCAGCCGGGTCACCGGATCGTGCATCTGCAAGTGCCGCAGCCGGGCCAGGAGTTCGCGCCGGGCGCTGATGTCGGCGATGGAGAGCAGCAGCCCTTGGGACTCGGGGGGCAGGGGCGTGACCGTGACCTGGACCCACAGGGAGTGGCCGTCGGGGTGTTTGAGGCGGCGGGTGCAGCGCAGTCTGGCCTGGCGGCCGCGGAGGACCTCACGGTAGGCGTGCCAGGTGCGGGTGTCGCACGTCAGGTCCAGCAGATCGGCGGCGACCTGCCCGGCGAGTGCGTCCGGGCCGGAGCCGAGCAGCGCGCCGAGGGTGTCGTTGGCGGTGACGACCAGGCCCTCGCGGTCGACGACGGCCATCGCGAGCGGCGCCGCGGAGAAGGCGGACCGGAAGGGCGGGGGGAGAGGGCGGTCCGGATCGGCGGGGGCGATGTGCTCCGCAGGGGTGATGGCGTCCGGTGGGGCGGGGGCCTCCGGAGGGGTGGTGGCGTCCGGTGGGGCGGGGGCCTCCGGAGGGGTGGTGGCGTCCGGTGGGGCGGGGGCCTCCGGAGGGGTGGTGGCGTCCGGTGGGGCGGGGGCCTCCGGAGGGGTGATGCCCTCCGCAGGGGTGCTGTGCTCCACAGGTGTGGGTCCGGGTGCGGTCTCGGCCAACTCGGTGAGGGCGAGGGACGGTGCCGTCGGCGCGGACGCAGGCGCGGGCGCGGACGACGCGGCGGCGCCGGAGACACGCTCACCGGTCATGGACGCGACCGGCTCGGTACCCGGAGGCGCAGCAATGTCACTCTCTGTGATGTTCGGCCCAACGGGGTCTGCCGCGGGCGCCGGCCCTTCGGACGTTCCGCTCACCGCTCGCTCCCGCAGTGCACTCGGTCTTCGTATCGGTCTCGTCGGGATGGTCGGCCGGGTGATGGGCGGCCGCCCGGCCCGTGTCCGCGCAGGAAAGTGCCAGGAAAGTGTGCCGATCATAGATGCTGGCTCCGGACCCTTCCAGCCACTTACCGGTCTCCCGGAACGACCGGCCCCTGTGGCAGATCGTTTCTGCCCGCACCTGGACGGGTTCTTCAGGTGGCCGACCACTTGTGACGTTCCGTGAGTGGTCCGGGGGTGTCGGGTCCCCGGACCCGTGTCGGCTCCCTGCCCGGTGAACTCGGGCCTCTCACCCTTCCGGTGCAGACAAACAGGGCGTACCCCAACAAACTCGCACAGTCTGGGTGCGGTGTCCCCGCGAACCGCACCCGGAGGTCTCCGTGCCGCGTCAGCTCCCCCTGAAGGTGCTCAGCCGTGAGGCCCTCAAGGGGCTCGGCCGGGCAGGGGCACGGCCCCGACTGCGCAGCACCGCGGCCGTGTTCACCACCCTGTCGGCCCTCGCCGCGACCTCGATCCTGACCGGGCCGTCGGTCGCCGAACCGTTCTCGACCGCGCCCTGCGCCCTGCAGCGGACGGACGCGCACCACTCGGAGGGACTGGACACCTGGAACGCCGCCTATGCGCGGCCGACCCGGTCGCTGGACGCCGTGATGGTGTTCCTGTCCTTCCCGGACTCGGTCCCGCTCACCACACCGGCCGAGCTCGCCGACGACCACTTCCCGGCCACCAGCCGGTTCTTCGAACAGGCCTCCTACGGCAGGTTCGCGCTGCGCCCGCACCCGCTGCGGCACTGGGTCCGGATGCCGCGGCCGTCCACGGCGTACGCCATGCACCGGGACTGGAACGCCGCGAACCGGGCCGCCTACCTGCGCGACGCGCTCGCCGCGGCCGACCCGGAGGTCGACTTCTCGCGGTACGACGTCGTGTACTTCGTGGCCGACCCGGACGCGCCCGGCGTCGACTCGGACGCGACGAAGGTCGTCAACCTGGACACCCCGCTGCAGGCCGACGGTACGGACATCCACCGGGTGGTGACGGTGTTCGAGCGGCATCCGCCGGACCGGCTGGTGCTCGCGCACGAGACGGGGCACGCCTTCGACCTGCCGGACCTGTACCACCGGCCCGTGGACGGGAAGGGTGACTGGGACACCTACGTCGGGGACTGGGACCTGATGGGGAGCCAGTTCGCACTGTCCCCGGATCTGCTCGCGTGGCACAAGTGGAAGCTGGGGTGGCTGGAGCCGCGGCAGGTGACATGCGTGCGCGGGGTCGGGACCACGCGCCTGACGCTGGAGCCGGTGGAGGCGGGGCCGACGGGCGCGGGCGCGGTGGCGGTGGCCGCCGCGGGGGCGCCGGCGTTCGGGATGGGGAACGGGACGAAGCTGGCGGTGGTGCGGACCGGGAGCGACAGCGTGCTGGCCATCGAGGCGCGGGCGCCGCTCGGGAACGACGTGGCCGGGTGCCGGCAGGGGGTGCTGGTGTACCGGGTGCGCAGCGGGGCGGAGTCGGGCGGCGGCCCGATCGAGGTGATCGACGCCCATCCGCACACCCAGGCCTGCTGGGAGAACTCGGTCTACCCACCCCTCGCCGACGCGCCGATCGCCGTGGGTGAGACCTTCACCGTGCCGGACGACGATGTCCGCGTGGAGGTGGAGGGCCTCACGGCATCGGGTGCGTACACGGTCAAGATCACCCCCGGGTGACCCCCACGGACACCTCTCGACCCACGCCCACAACGGGGACCTGAGGGGGCTGACCTCGTGGGGAACCTCTCAACCCACGACCGCACCCCCGACCTGAAGGGGGTGCGGGTGGCGAAGCCTCCACCACGCGCGGCGAAGCCGCGCGACAACAGAGATGGCGAGGAGGTTCGCGCTGTCCGCGAACACACCTCGCCATCGCCATCGTGCGCCGCCAGGGACTCGAACCCCGGACCCGCTGATTAAGAGTCAGCTGCTCTAACCAACTGAGCTAGCGGCGCCTGCTGACGTCCTAGACATTAGCATCCTGGTCGGCGGGAGGAAAAATCGATATCCGCACGGCGTCCCGGGCCGCCCGCACGGCCGCCCACAGCAGGATCTCCGGCCCGGGCAGCCAGGGGTGGCGGGTGTCCGGGGCGACCAGCCAGCGGGAGGCGAACCGGCCGGGGGAGGTGTCGCCGACCAGCGCCGGAAGGGTCACCGCGTCGCCGTGGCCGTGGCACAGCAGCGGCGGGATGTCGCCCGTACGGCCGTCCTCCCTGCCCTGGGCGCCCCACGCCTCCCACTCCAGCAGCGAGGGCAGCCGCTGGGCGGTGCCCGGCGCGGCGAACAGCAGCATCCGCCCCCGGTGGACGGCCACCGGGCCCGAGCCCGGGCCCTTGTCCCACAGCTGGTCCAGCATCCGGCGACCGAAGATCGCGGGCGCATTGACGACGTCGAAGGGGGAGCCGCAGGGCAGGACGACCGGCGCGTCCGGCCGCTCACGCCAGAGGACGAGCGTGCTGCGGGGATGCGTTCCCGCCGAGGCGAGCCAGGCGGCACCGTCCGAGGTGACACCCGAGGCGTCGGACCGGCGGTCACCGACGTGGTCGCCGAAGAACGGTTCGTTTCCTGTGCGGCTCATGACGGATAGATCTACCGGCCGTGAGCGTGCGCTTCCACAGGGTTGCGGGAAATCCGGACAGGGACGGGCGGGAGGGGGTATCTTGCCCGGCCGGCATATGCCAGCACGTGGCCTTGTCACACGGGCCGGCCTCGCGCACGGGGCCCGCCTTGTCACATGGGGCCGCCCGCGTCACATGGGGTCGGCGTCACATGGGATGTCACATGGGATCGGCGGGGTTGCCGTGTCCGCTGCCCTCGACGCCCCGCAGCAGGTCCCGCCCGAACTCCACCATCTTCTTGGCGTAGTCCTCGGTCCAGTCCGCCCGCTCGGCGATGTCCGCCGGGGTCAGCCGGTCGAACCGCCGCGGGTCGGCGAGCTGCGCCGCCGCGATCGCCTGGAACTCCACCGCGCGGTCGGTTGCCGCCCGGAACGCGTGCGTCAGCTCCGTCGCCCGCGCGAGCAGCGCCCGCGGGTCCTCGATCGACTCCAGGTCGAAGAAGTGCTCGGGGTCGGCGGCCGCCTCGGCGGGCTCGAAGAGCAGGGGCGCGGGGCGTAGCCGCGGTTCGTTGCGACGCGGCGTGGGCTCCGCCATGTCTTCTCCTCCTCGTACGGTTCGGATGGCGCCGCCTTGTGGAAGGGCCACCGTCCATTGTCTCGCGGAGGCGCAAGGGGGGCGGGCCGAGCGCACCCGGGAGCTCTCAAGGATCCCGGACCACCCGATGTTCCCGGCGCCGCGCGCCGGCCCGCGTGCCGGTCACGGTCGCCAGGTCACGCGGTGTTCCGCGAGATGTGCCAGCACCGCGTGGTTCGCCTCCCAGCCGTCCGGGAACTTCACGGTCACCCCCAGCTGCACCGGCTCGGTCGACGGGTGGTCGTCCAGCAGTTCGGTCACCCCCGCCCGGCACACCACGATGCAGGCGTGCCGGTGCCGGGAGGCGAGCACGCACAGGCGGCCGGTCTCCAGGTGGAAGGCGGTGGCGTCGGGGCGGCCGGAGAGCGGGTGCAGGACCACCGTGACGTCGAACTCCCGGCCCTGCAGCCGGTTGGCGGTGTCCACGGTCACGTCCGTGACGCCCAGCTCCGCCAGCGCCACCCGCACGGTCGCCGCCTGGTCCCGGTGCGCGGTGCCGACGGCGATCCGGTCCGCGGTCAGGGGAGCGGGATCCGGCATGGGGGTCCCCCCTGCTCGAGCGGAGCCGAGAGCTTGGGGGAGCTCCGAGGTGGCCGCTCCACCGCGCTCCAGCAGCCGTCGCACGACCGTCGCCACCGCCCGGACCGCCTCCGGGTCAGTCCGCGGAGTGTGCCGCGCGGGTAGCTCCAGCAGGCCCCAGCCGGACTCGGCGGCCTCGTCGATCACCCGGTCGGGGCCGGAGCCGTCGGACGGCACGGCGAAGGCGAGCCGGCGGTCGCCGTGGCCGGTGCCGCTGCGGAAGGGGGTGTAGGGGTAGAAGGCGGCCGAGACCAGCGGTGCGGCGGACGCCGGGAGCCGCCAGGACACCGGCAGCCGGTGCTGCGGCAGCTCGGGGTTGTGCGCGAGCAGGGTCGTCACGGCGGAGGCCGACGGGTCGTACGACAGGCCCGCCCACTGCTCGCTGCCGACGAGCGCGAACGGGTCCAGCTGCCCCGGATCGCCGACGAACAGCGCCCGCTCGAACAGCCCGGCCACGGCGAGCAGCGCGTCGGAGCGCATCTGGTACGCCTCGTCGACGATCGCGTGCCGCCAGGGCTCGTCGACCTTCACGTGCGCCCACTTGGCGGCGGTCGACAGCACGACGTCGAGCCCGGCGAGGTCGGCGGCCTTCGCCGACTTCCGTACGTTCGGCAGGTCGTCGAGCGCCTTGTCGTACGGGTCGGCATCGCTGCTGTGCAGCCGGCCGACGGGCAGCTCGGGGTTCTTCTCGGCGAGCCGCAGGACCAGGTCGTCGACCTGGGCGTTGGTCTGCGCCACCACCATCAGCGGACGCCCGGCGGCGGCCAGCTCGAGCGCCGCGCGGACGACGAGCGTCGACTTGCCGGCGCCGGGCGGGGAGTCGACGACGACACCGCGGTGCGGGCCGTGCAGGGTGTCGCGCAGGATCGCGTCGGTGGCACGGGCGGCCGCGGCACTGGGATCGAAGCCGTGCTCCGCGGCGCCCTCCTCGGTCGTGGCCCGGATGGTCACAGGACGTCCTCCTCGGTCACGGGGTCGGCGGCCTCCGGCGCGGTCGCCTCGCCCGGCGGGCCGCCGTGCGTCCACGGCGTCTCCTCCGGCTCGGGCAGCTTCGCTCCGCCGCGCTGCTCGTGCTCGAAGAGCGTGAAGCAGACGCGGTCGCCCTTCTCGGGCACGGACCCGGCCTCGGGTTCCTTGCCGCGGCCCATCTTGTCGAGGACGCGCAGCACGATGAGGACACCCTCGCCGTCGTCCTCCTCGTACCCCACGAACTCCTCGTACCCCACGAACTCCTCGTACCCCACGAACTCCTCGTACCCCACGAACTCGGCGGCCTGCGGCTTCCCGCCCAGCGACCGGTACACCCTGGCCCGCTCGTCCAGGTGCGGCCGGTCGTCCGTGCGCACGGTGACCAGCGGGCGCGGGCTGGGCCGCTTGCCCTCGCTGTACGCCATGACGACGTCCGTGACCTCGCCCGCGAACGCCTCTCCGGCGAGCCGCCGCCCCGCCATGACCAGCGGGTCGTCCAGGGCCTCCTGGGCCTCCAGCCGGGCCTGCTCACGCTCGCGCGTGGCCAGCTTGTTCGCCGCGGTGACCGCGTCGTCGCGGCGCGGCTGCGGCGGCTCGCCGGCGAGTACGCGGTCGCGGTGGCCCGTGAACGACCAGCGGTCGCGCGTCCACCGTTCCTCGACGTGCGCGCCCTCGGGCAGAGCCCGCAGCAGGTCGAGGCCGTCCCACACCTTGTTCCACGTCGGGCGGGTGCGGCTCTCGACGAGGGCACGGATCTCCTGTTCGGCCGCGGTGAGGGCGCCGAGCCGGTCGTCCGCCTCCAGGCCGTCCTCGGCGGCGGCGAGGGCGGTGCGCGCGCGGTCGTAGCGCTCGACGGCGGGGGGGAGCAGCTTGTTGTCGAACGCCGGGTCGGTGGCCGGGCCCGCGGGCGGGCACACCAACTGGCCGTCCGCGTCCCGCGCGAGCTCGGCCCGCAGCGCGGCCTCGGCGCCGGAGACGCCCTCCGGCGGGTCGATCCACGCCAGCAGCGCCCCGAGGTGCTGATCCTCCAAGCTGGACTGTCCCGTGGTCCAGTGCCGGGCCAGGAGGTCGGTCAGGGCCAGCAGCAGCGAGGAGCCGGGAACCCGGGCCCGCTCCCCGAAGTGGGTCAGCCACCGCCCGAGCAACGGCACCCGGGGCGGGGCCGGGTGCGGGTCCTCCGGGTCCTGTTCGGCGGTGCGCCGGAAGCGCATGGAGCGCCCGAGCAGCCGTACGAAGTCGATGCCCGCGCGGCTCGGCACGATCAACTGGGGCGCGTCCGCACACAGTTCGACCTCGACCTTGACCCGCTTGCCGGTCTCCGGATCGGTCTCGGTGCGCTCGGCGGCCTCGACGACGTCCGCGTATCCGTCGATGTACGGCAGGACGACGTCGGCCAGTTCGGCGAGGAACGCGAACCTGAGGTCCCGGTCGCGCGGCTGCGGTACGACGAGCAGCCGGGGCGCGTCCCGCTCCGTGCCGACGAGCGCGCCGAGCGGGGCGCCCGCCTCACCGGCGGTGGTGAGCGGCACGAAGACCAGGGGCCGCTCGGACAGATGCCGGTGCCGGACGGTCGCGGCGGGCTGGGCACGCCCGGCCCGCACGGCCTCCATACGGCCGAGGGTGTCGATCAGCGACAAGGGGTCACCTCCTGACCGGCCCGAAGGGCGCCCTGGTGAACCGAGCTCGGTGCCTCCGGGCCGGTGTCGCCCGGCGTTCCCCGTCCGGCGGATGCCAGCGCCTCCGCCCGCAGTGCGGCCGCCCGCCGCAGGGCCGCCACCGCCGGATCGTCCGGGTCGCCCACCTCACCGTGGGCCGCCGCCAGGACGTCCTCGACCGTGGTCAGGCCGCCCAGTTCGGCGCGGACGGAGCGGCCGAGGGAGGTCACCGCGCCGGCCGCGCGGGACCGCTCGCGGCAGTGGAAGGCCAGCTCGCACGCGGTCAGGCACTCGGGCGCGTACGTCGCCGGGACCGCCTCGACCGCGGCCGTCAGCTCCTCGGCGGGCAGCTCGGGGGAGAAGCAGACGCCCTCGGGAAGGGCGTCGGCGATGTCCTCGATGCGCGTCAGGCGTGTCAGCTGGCGGGCCGTCACCGCGCGCTGCTTGCGAACGTCGACGGCGGCGGCGGTGGGGAGGTTGGAGAAGTCCTTGGGGCACACGAGCAGGACCCGGTGCCGCACGCGCGGGGCGGGGTCCATGTGCACGGCGACGTCCTCCAGGGCCAGCACGTAGACCGCCGCCTGTCGCGCGGCCGCGCCCACCTTCGACGGGTCCGCGGAACCGTCCAGCATCGGGAAGGACTTGATCTCCACGACCGTCCAGCTGCCGTCCGGGTGCACCACCACCGCGTCCGGCTCCAGGAAGGCGGGGGAGCCCGCCACGTCCAGCGCCAGCATCGGGTGGTCGAGCAGCGTCCAGGTGCCCGCCCCTGTGGCCTCGCGCAGCGCCAGCGCCGTACGCGCCGCGCGCCCCTCGGGGCCGACGGCGGTCAGGTCGGGGACGTGGGCCTCCTGCGGCGGCTCGGCGCCGGGGTCCAGCTTCTGGTGCACCAGTCGCAGCAGCTCCGCGCCGCCGTCCGCCTTGACCCGCGCCTCGAACGCGTTGCCCCGCATGAAGGCGAACTGCGACTGCCCGAAGGCGGACGGCGCACCCAGCGCGCTCGCCAGCGTCGCCTTGTCCACCCCCGCGCCGTCCAGGATCGCGCGCCGCATGCAGCCGGGGTTCGCGGCCAGCGCCGCGAGGGCGCGGGCGTCCAGCGCCCTGGCCGGTACGCCGGGTCCGCGCAGCTCAGCGAGCCTTCCCCAAGCTCTCGGCTTCGCTCGAGGAGGGGAGACCCCAACCCGGAGCGCCGTCCCCCGCGTCCGCGGGAGAGGCACCCGGCTCGGCTCCGGGACCGAACCGTGCTTTCCGCTGCCGTGGAATTCGCTCACCCGCCGAAGTCTGGCATCCACCACTGACAACGGGTGAACCTGCGCCACGAGAGAGCCCCGTGACCGCCGGGACCCGGTCCGCCAGCGCCGCCCCGATCCGGTCCGCGCGGCGCATCACGAACGGCGCGAGCAGCAGCCCGCCCCCCATCACGGCAACGCCCGCCACCGCGTCCAGGAAGTAGTGGTTCGCGGTGCCCATCACCACGAGCGCGGTCAGCAGCGGATAGGCGACGCCCGTGGCCTTCGCCGTGCGCGTGCCGCCGTAGCGCCACAGCATCACTCCGCACCACAGCGCCCAGCCCACGTGCAGGCTCGGCATGGCCGCGTACTGGTTCGTCATGCCGCCCAGGCCCCGCGGGGCGCTGGCCTGGCCGCCCCACCAGCCGTACGAGCTGTACTGGGCCATCGTGTCCACGAAGCCGTGGCCCGCCGTGAGCAGGCGGGGCGGGCAGGTCGGCAGCAGGGTGAAGCCGATCAGGCCGATGAAGGTGGACGTCATCAGCCAGGTGCGGGCCGCGCGGTAGTGCGCGGTGCGCGCTCTGAACAGCCAGACCAGGATCGCGGGCGTCACCAGGTAGTGCAGCGACGCGTACCAGAAGTCGGCCGGGACGCCGAGCCAGGCCTCACGCGTGAAGAGGCGGTTGAGGGGGTGTTCGGCATTGAGGTGCAGCAGCTTCTCGACGCGCAGGATCGCCAGGCCGTGGTCGACGGCTCTGGAGACGTCACCGCGGGCGAGGAGCCGGCCCGCCGAGTAGCAGGCGTACACCAGCAGGATCAGCGGCAGCTCGGTCCACCAGCGCAGCCGGGTCCGTGGGGCCGCCTCGATGCGCGGTGCCTCGGTCTGCGGCATCCGATGCCCCTCCCCCTTCTTGTCGTTGCGGCGCCTGGTGGTGTCCGGTCGGTCGTGTCACTTTACGGTGTATGCCCAACCCTCGTGGAGCGCCCTCGGCCCTCAAAGACGCAGAGATCGCCCACCGGGTTGCCCATGCACAGCGTGCGCGATGATGGAGGAGTTCCGGCCCCCGATTTCTCTTTCTCCCGGAAAGGCTCCTCATGGCACCGCGCATCCTGCTGGCCCGGCACGGACAGACGGAGTGGTCGCTGTCCGGAAGGCACACCGGCAGGACCGACGTTCCTCTCCTGGAGGAGGGCCGGCGCGGCGCGAAGCTGCTCGGCGAGCGGCTGCACCGGGCGCCGTTCGACGGCCTGCCCGGGGTCGAGGTCCGCACCAGCCCGCTGGCACGCGCGCGTGAGACGTGCGAGCTCGCCGGCTTCGGCGACCGTGCGACGGTCTGGGACACGCTCATGGAGTGGAACTACGGCGCGTACGAGGGCCGGACGCCGGAGGAGATCCGGGCCGTGCGGCCGGGGTGGCTCATCTGGCGGGACGGCGTTCCCGAGGGCGAGACCCTCGCCGAGGTGACCGCGCGGGCGGACGAGGTGGTGGCCTGGGCGCGCGCGGAGGACCGCGACGTGCTGGTCTTCGCCCACGGGCACATCCTGCGGTCGATCGGCGCGCGCTGGCTGGGCCTGCCGATCGACTTCGCGGCGCGGATACGCCTCAATCCGACGTCCTTGTCCATCCTGGGCTGGGCGTACGGCGAACCGGCGATCGAGAGCTGGAACGACATGGGGCATCTGGCCGGTTAGCCGACGGGCGCCCGGTGCTGCCTCACGCCGTACGCGGCACCGAAGCGTGCCTCTCCAGGAACGCCGACACCCCCGACGCCCGCCGGTGCGGCAGCAGTACCCGCGCCGTCCCCGCCAGCATCGTCTGGACGCGGGACGACTGGACCTGGTCCAACAGGTCCAGCACCCGCATACCGGCCGCCGCGGCCTCGTCGGGACGCCCCCCGCGCGCGAGGTCGTCGGCCAACTCGGCCTGGTACAGCGCGATGTTCCGCGTGAAGTGCGGGTCCTGGAGGTGCGCGGCCCGCCGCGCGTGCCGGGCGGCCCGCGTCCAGTCGCCCAGCGTCGACCAGCACTGCGCCTCCAGCCCCTCCAGCTCGGCCTCGCCGTAGAAGCTCATCCACTCGGGGTCGGCGTCCGAGGGCCCCCTCTCGAAGAGCGCGTGCGCACGGGCGAGCGCCTGTGCGCAGCCGGTGCGGTCGGCGAGTCCCGCCCAGCCGCCCGCCTCCCGCAGCGCGAGCAGCGACATCAGGCGCGCGGAGCTCAGTCCGCGCCCGACGCGCTGCGCGGCCTGCGCCGCCCGCAACGCCTCCCGCGGCCGCCCCGCATCCCGCGCGAGGAACGCCGAGTTGCAGAACGCGTGCGCCTCAAGGGCCGCGTCCCCGGTCATCCGCGCGGTCGCCAGCGCCTCCGCGTAGTGCGAGCGGGCGTCGTCGAAGCGCCCCGAGTCGTGTGCCAGCCAGCCGACGGAGATGGCCAGTTCACCGGCGCCCGCGTGCAGCCGGTCGGCGGTCGTCTGCCGGGTCGCGCCGGCATCGAGCAGCGCGTACGCGGCGCGCAGCGGAGTCGCCGCGCGCCGGTAGAGACCGTCCGCGCCGTGCCGGTCGTCGAGCAACCGGATCCTGCGGACGGCCTCTTCGAGGGCGCCCGCCTCGCTCGCCCCGGGGCGGCGGACGGGACGGTCCGCGGCCGACGCGTCGAAGGCGAGCCCCAGGGGGCCCAGCGAGGCGGCGGCCATCGTGGCGCCCCCGCGGGTCATGAATGCGCGACGCAGCACGTCGCTCTCCTCGTGGTCTTCGTGCGGGTGGTACGGGTCCTGCGGGTCATATGGGTGGTGAGCTCCCCCTGTTTCATGCGGGGCATATGCCGGGCTTGTGGTGCACGAGGGGGGCGCGTCCTCGGGGGAGCGCGCCCCGCGTCCGCGGACGGACGAGCGGGGTGCGAACCCCAGGTCGGCGAGCGTCCGGCCGGGGAACATGTGCAGGAACACCCGTTCGTAGGCGTAGTTGGGGCAGCGGATCTCGCCCGCCTCGACCCGGCCGATGTAGCGCGCGTCACAGCTGACCCGCTCACCGATCTCGCGGGCGGCCCGCCGCACCGCCGCGGCGAACTCCGCCGGCGAGCGCTGACCGCGCAGTCGCCGGAAGGCGGGATTCGGCCGCGGTGGCTGGGGGGACTGAGACGAGGTCACCGTTGACGACGCCATGGCCGGGCCCTCTCGTGCGAACCGTCGAACCGTGCCGGGTTCAGGGTGGGTTGTCCGAGTGGCGCCCTGTTTCCGGCGAGCAAGAACGTACCTGCTGTGTCCGGTCCGCCACGCAGTGTTCGGCTACAAACCGGATATCTCACCCAGGATCTGCCATGAACTGCCATCCTTTGCGGCGGAATTCCGCCGTAGCCGTTGACGCGCCCGGGGCGTTGAACCCTGTGGACCGGGAGCCACCCGACTCCCGACCCGCTCGCTCACGAGGAGGGTTCCGTGGTGGAGGCCGGGATGGAGACCAGCCAGAGCATCGATCGTTGTACGCCGCCGGTGACGGCGGGGCACGCGCCGGCCCCGGAGTGCAGCGAGCCGCCGCGAGCGGAGGCCGCGTGCGACCTGGTGACGGTACCGGCGCGGCATGGGCTGGAGGCGTTCGACATTCTGCGCCGGGGGACGGGGGACGCGGTGGGGCCCGTGCTGCACGACGACGGCGGGGACACGCTGGGGTTCGTGGTGCCGGCTGGGACGGCTGCGGAGTGGGACGTGCCCGGGAGTACGTGCACGGAGACCGACGGGCGGGGGCTCCGGCTGGCTCCGGAGCCGCCGGTGGAGGGGTCGGACTGGCTGGTGCCGCCCGGGGAGGCCGACCCCGCGACGGACCCGGTGGTGCTGCGGCGGGCGTTGGGGGAGGCGGCACGGACGATCGAGGCCGCGGACAGCTGCTGCTGACCTCGGCCGTCCCGGCGTCCGGTGCCGGGGTTGCCGTCACGGCCTCCCGGCGTCCGGTGCCGGGGTTGCCGTCACGGCCCGCGAGGGCGGGGCCGACCGCACCTCCGCATAATGGCCGAATGGGAAAGTCCAGGAACCCCCGGCGTGGGCGTGGAGCCGGCGAGGCCGTCGTCGAGCAGGTCGACGGGGGGCTGGCTCAGCTCGTACCCGATCGGGAGCGGGCGCGGGGCTGGACGCTGTTGATCGACGGGGCTCCGCAGTCGCACGTCGATCTCGACGACCCGGCGTATCTCTCCTTCGAGTACCAGCGGCGGCTCGGGCACGTCATCGATCTCGCCGCCCCCTTCGGGAAGCCGATCCACGCCGTGCACCTCGGCGGTGGGGCGCTCACACTCGCGCGGTACGTCGCCGCCACGCGACCCCGGTCCACCCAGCAGGTCGTCGAGTGGGACGCGAGCCTCGTGCAACTGGTGCGCCGGGAGCTGCCGTTGGATCCGAACGCCCGGATCCGGGTGCGGTCGGTGGACGCCCGGGAGGGACTGGCCAAGGTGCCGGACGGGTGGGCCGACCTCGTCATCGCGGATGTGTTCAGCAAAGCCCGTACGCCCGCCCACCTCACGTCGACGGAGTTCCTCGACGAGGTGCGCGGGGCCCTGAAACCGGGCGGTGTCTTCGCCGCCAACCTCGCCGACGGGCCGCCGCTCGCCCATCTGCGCGGCCAGATCGCCACCGCCGCCGCCCGGTTCCCCGAGCTCGCGCTGGTCGCCGACCCGGCCGTGCTGCGCGGCAAGCGCTTCGGCAACGCGGTGCTCGTCGCCTCCGACCTTCCGCTGCCGGTCGCCGAACTGACCCGCCGGGCCGCCTCCGACCCGCATCCGGGCCGCGTCGAGCACGGCCGGGCACTCACCGACTTCACCGGCGGCGCCGCACCCGTGACGGACGCCGCCGCCGTCGCGTCACCGGCCCCGCCGCCTTCCGTGTTCCGCTGACCGGGACTTCCGGCCCTGGGACCTGTCTGACAATTCCCGCCGGGCCCGCGGCTGATCCGACGCAAATATCAGACACGCCCTAGTAGTTGCCCACCTCCACGTGAGGCGGTCCGTCGTGCCAGGTGCAGATCACCGACACCCGGTTCGCGCCCGAGGTGAACTCCACGCGGATCCAGGTCTCCGTCTTCCACACCTGCATCGACCAGCCCGTGCCCGGCGTCGCCGAGACGAGGGACGCGGAGGTCCGGCGGAGGTCGAAGACGACCCGGCCACCGGCCGTGTCGTAGCTCTTGACCTGGCCGGAAGTGGTGGGGGACGGGCTGGGGCTCGCGGTCGGCGCCGGCTTCGACGGGGTGGGGGCCGGCTTGCGGGGCGTCCCGCTCGGTTTCGCCGACGGGCTCTTCGACGGGGCCGGCCGGTGGGTGGAGGAGGCCAGCGGTTCCGACTCCTGCGCGGTCGCACCGGCCGCCGTGATGGGCAGGGCGCGGGGCGGGTCGTAGGCCGTGCCCGCCATCACCGTGTGGACGCCCCACCACGACAGCGTGACCGCCGCGCCCGTGGCGAGCGACCAGGCCAGTACGTGTACGAGTCCTCTGCGCATCGCGGCCATATTGCCCTACCAGTCCCACTGGTGTCGCCCCAACCGAGTCCCGGGGAAGTTGTCCACAGGCCCGGACCCGGCCCGCCCGCATGGCGTACGGTGCGGCGCATGGCACGTGTGCTCGTGGTCGAGGACGACCAGTTCGTACGCTCGGCGCTCATCCGGCATCTGACCGACGCCTCGCACACCGTGCGCAGCGTCGGTACGGCACTGGAGGCGCTGCGCGAGGTCGCCCATCTCCATTTCGACGTGGTCATCCTGGACCTCGGACTGCCCGACCTGGACGGCTCCGAGGCCCTGAAGATGCTGCGCGGCATCACGGACGTCCCGGTGATCATCGCCACCGCGCGGGACGACGAGGCGGAGATCGTCCGGCTGCTCAACGACGGGGCGGACGACTACCTGACCAAGCCGTTCTCGGTCGAGCACCTGTCCGCGCGCATCGCCGCCGTACTGCGCCGGGCCCGCTCCGGCGCCGGGGACGCCCCGCCGTCCACCGTCATCCGCGTCGGCGGCCTGACCGTGGACCCGCTGCGCCGCGAGGCCGAGTTGGACGGCGTACGGCTGGACCTCACGCGCCGTGAGTTCGACCTGCTCGCCTTCCTGGCCGGCCGGCCCGGCGTCGTCGTCCCGCGCAAGGAGCTGCTGGCGGAGGTGTGGCAGCAGTCGTACGGCGACGACCAGACCATCGACGTCCATCTGTCGTGGCTGCGGCGGAAGTTGGGCGAGACCGCCGCCCGGCCCCGCTATCTGCACACCCTGCGGGGCGTCGGTGTGAAGCTGGCGCCGCCCGGGGCGGAGCCGCCGCGATGAGATGGGCACTGGTCAAGGTCTGCCTGGCGGTCACCACCATGGTCGTGGTCGCCTTCGCGGTCCCGCTGGGTCTGGTCATCAAGGAGATGGCCCGGGACCGCGCCTTCTCCAACGCCGAGCGCCAGGCCGCGGCGGTCGCCCCGGCGCTGTCCATCACCACCGACCGCGACCAGTTGGAGCGGGTAGTCGCCTCGGCGGGCCCGGGGGCGGGGATGGCCGTGCACATACCGGCCGCCGACGGCAAGGCCGTCGACATCGGGCGCAGCCGCGCCGCGGGCAAGGACATCGCGACCGTGCGGAAGCTGGGCCGCGCCTCCACCACCGAGGTGCCCGGCGGCTCCACCCTGCTTCAGCCGGTCGCGCTGAGCTCCGGCGCGATCGCGGTCGTCGAGGTGTACGTCCCCGAGGCCGAGGTCAGCAACGGCGTCGGCACGGCCTGGGCGGTGCTCGCCGCGGTCGGCGTGGCGCTCATCGTCGGCTCGGTCGCCGTCGCCGACCGGCTGGGCGTACGGATGGTGCAGCCCGCTCAGCGGCTCGTCGAGGGTGCTCACGAACTGGGGGAGGGGAAGCTGGGCGCGCGGGTGCCCGAGGAGGGGCCGACCGAACTGCGGCTCGCGGCGGCCGCGTTCAACTCCATGGCCGACCAGGTCGTCCAGCTGCTCGCGAACGAAAGGGAGTTGGCGGCCGACCTGTCCCACCGGCTGCGCACGCCCCTGACCGTACTGCGGCTGAACGCGGCCTCGCTCGGCGACGGGCCGGCCGCCGAGCAGACCCGGACGGCGGTCGCCCAGCTGGAGCGCGAGGTCGACACGATCATCCGCACGGCCCGGGAGGCCAAGCCACAGACAGCGGCCGCCGGTCCGGGTGCCGGGTGCGACGCGGCCGAAGTCGTCCGGGAGCGGATGGAGTTCTGGTCGGCGCTCGCCGAGGACGAGGGCCGCAAGTGGAGGGTGGCCGGGGTGGAGCGGCCGGTGCGCATACCCGTGGCCCGCGCCGACCTGGCCGCAGCGCTGGACGCCCTGCTCGGCAACGTCTTCCGGCACACCCCCGAGGGCACGGCCTTCGCGGTCGACGTGCACAACGGCGAGGACGCGGTGATCGTGCTGGTCTCCGACGCGGGCCCGGGCATACCGGACCCCGAGGCGGCGATGGCGCGCGGCCGCGGCTCCGGCACCGACGGCTCCACGGGGCTCGGCCTGGACATCGTGCGCCGCCTCGCGGAGTCGACGGGCGGGGACGTCCGGATCGGCTCGTCGGTGCTCGGCGGCACGGAGGTGCGGATCTGGATCCAGCTGGACGGGCGGGCGCCCGTGCGGCGCGGGCACCGGGGGGCCGTGCGGCGGCGCCGATCGGGCAAATTGGTCTCGACCTTTAACCGTCCCCGATCCCTTCCTTAAGCGCACCCTAAGATCCCCAACGACCGCCCGGATCAAGCCGTTTGCCCGATTCCGGGCCGCTAGCGTGCTGCCGCACCCCACCACCCGTGAACAGCGAAGGCAGGCACGCGATGAGCACGCACCGGCGCAAGGTCAGTGGCAGGAACAAGGCGATAGGCGGTCTGGTGGCCGCGGCCGTGGCCGGTGGTGGCGCGATCATGTTCACCGGTATCGCGCAGGCGGCCGGCGTCGGCGCCGCGTACACGAAGACGAGCGACTGGTCGACGGGTTACACCGCGCAGTACGTCGTGACGAACAACAGCGGCCAGACGGAGAAGGACTGGACCCTGGAGTTCGACCTGCCCTCGGGGGCGAAGCTCAGCTCGCTGTGGAACGCCGAGTCGAACGTCAGCGGGCAGCACGTCACCGTGAAGCCGGCGAAGTGGGACACCGACGGCCTGGCACCCGGCAAGTCGGTCACCGTCGGCTTCGTGGTCAACGGCACCGGGGACCCGACTGGTTGTCGCATCGACAACGCCCAGTGTTCCGCGGACGACAGCGCGACCCCGGAGCCGAGCGGCCGCCCGACCCAGTCCGCGACGCCCACCCCCACCCCCACCCCCACCCCCACTCCCACGCCCACTCCCACTCCCACGAAGTCCTCCACCCCGACGCCCACCGCGTCCCCCTCCCAGAGCACCGGCACCGGCACGACCGCCGACGCCGGATTCGCGCCCTACGTCGACACCTCCCTCTACCCGGCCTTCGACCTGGTGGCGAGCGCCGACGCGACCGGCGTGAAGAACTACAACCTCGCCTTCATCACCGACGGCGGTGGCTGCACCCCGAAGTGGGGCGGTGTGACCGACCTCGCGAGCGACGGGGTGGCGGCCCAGATCGGCGCGCTGCGCGCCAAGGGCGGCGACGTGCGGGTCTCCTTCGGCGGCGCGTCCGGCTCCGAGCTGGCGACCACCTGTTCCTCGGCGGACGCGCTGGCGGCGGCATACGGCAAGGCCGTGGACCAGTTCAAGCTCACGAAGGTCGACTTCGACGTCGAGGGCGGCGCGCTGCCCAACACGGCCGCGAACACGCGCCGCGCGCAGGCCATCGCCAAGCTCCAGCAGCAGCACCCGAACCTGGACGTCTCCTTCACCCTCCCC
Organism: Streptomyces sp. NPDC005202; assembly: GCF_040608235.1. Taxonomy (NCBI): domain Bacteria; kingdom Bacillati; phylum Actinomycetota; class Actinomycetes; order Kitasatosporales; family Streptomycetaceae; genus Streptomyces; species Streptomyces sp. NPDC005202. The sequence continues at coordinate 62,460 of NZ_JBEXHW010000011.1, forward strand.
GTCATGCCCGAGGGCCTGACCCAGGACGGTGTGAACCTGCTGTCGAACGCCAAGTCCAACGGCGTGAAGATCTCCGCGGTCAACATCATGGCGATGGACTACGGCGCCTCGTACAACGGCGACATGGGCACCTACGCCGAGCAGGCCGCCACCGCCACCCAGGCCCAGGTCAAGGGCGTCCTCGGCCTGTCCGACAGTGCCGCCTGGAAGACGGTTGCCGTCACCCCGATGATCGGCGTCAACGACGTCTCCGCCGAGGTCTTCAAGGTCGACGACGCCACCCAGCTGGTGAACTTCGCCAAGTCCAAGGGCCTCGGCTGGCTCTCCATGTGGTCCGCCACCCGCGACAAGCAGTGCGACGGCGGCGCCAAGCCCACGGCCGACGCGACCTGCAGCTCCGTGGTCCAGGACAAGTTCGCCTTCTCGAAGGCGTTCGGCACCTTCAACTGACCGGCGCGCGGGCACGGCGGCACCGGCCGCCATGCCCGTGCCTATATAGCCGGGCCCGGGCCGATCTTCGGCCTGGGCCTGCCGTCGGGAGTCACAAGGACGCACGGGCCTGTTTCTCGTGCCGTTCGCCCGGGCCGTCCGCGCGATCCCACGTCGGGCAACGGCGCCTCCTACCAGCCGACCGGGAAGGAGGGGACGTACACCGTCGCCTCCGACCACACCCCGATCACGGTCATCAGCGACGGCAAGCTCACCGGGATGACCGAGGTCCACGGCTCCTGACCCCGAGGGGCGCGGCACTCCCCTCCGCCCCGCGTGCCGCGCCCCGCACGCACCCCCGTCAGACGCCGTCCACCGGGGGGAGTTCACCGGTCCGGGCCGCCTGCCCGTACCAGTGGGCGCTGGATTTCGGCGTCCGGGCGAGCGTCGCGTAGTCGACGTACACCGCGCCGAACCGCTTGCCGTAGCCGTACGCCCACTCGAAGTTGTCCATCAGGGACCACAGGTAGTACCCGCGGACGTCCGCCCCGTCCGCGATGGCCCGGCGGACCGCCGACAGGTGGCCGTGCAGGTAGGCGATGCGCTCCGGGTCGTGCACGCGGCCGTCCGCGTCCACCTTGTCGTCATAGGCCGCGCCGTTCTCGGTGATGTACAGCGGCAGCCCCGGAGCCTCCCGCGTGTACCGCATGATCAGCTCGTGCAGGCCCGTCGGGTCGATCGACCAGCCCATCTCCGTGCGCTCGCCCGGCGTCTGGTGGAACGCCACGTCGTCGGCGCCCGGCCAGGGCGAGTACGCGCTCGCGCCGTGGCCGTCCGCGCGCGGGCCTTCCTGTGTCGCGTCCGCCGCCGACACCAGCGCGGGCGTGTAGTAGTTGAGGCCGAGGGCGTCCAGCGGCTGGTTGATCGTCTGCAGATCACCGTCGAGGACGTACGACCAGTCCGAGATCGTCGAGGTGGCCTCCAGCAGCGTCTCCGGGTACGCCCCGTGCAGCATCGGGCCGTGGAAGACGCCGTTGGCCAGGTCGTCGATCTTCCGGGCTGCCGCCAGGTCCGCCGGGTCCTGCGACACCGTCCGGACCACCGAGGAGTTGAGGCTGACGGCGACCGAGTTGCGGGCCGGCATCACCGACCGCAGCGCCGAGGTGCCCAGCCCGTGTGCCAGGTTCAGATGATGGGCCGCGCGCAGCGACGCCAACGGGTCCGTACGGCCGGGAGCGTGCACCCCGGAGCCGTAGCCGAGGAAGGCGCTGCACCACGGCTCGTTGAGCGTGATCCACTGCTCCACCCGGTCGCCGAGTGCCTCGCCCACGAGCTGCGCGTACTCGGCGAAACGGAACGCCGTGTCGCGCTCCGGCCAGCCGCCCGCGTCCTCCAGCTCCTGGGGCAGGTCCCAGTGGTAGAGCGTGACCGCCGGCTTGATGCCGTGCGCCAGCAGCTCGTCGACCAGGCGGCGGTAGAAGTCCAGGCCCACCTGCACGGCAGGGCCGCGGCCCGTCGGCTGCACGCGCGGCCAGGAGACGGAGAAGCGGTAGGCGTTCAGCCCCAGCTCCGCCATCAGGGCCACGTCCTCGCGGTAGCGGTGGTAGTGGTCGACAGCGATGTCACCGGTCTCGCCGCCGGCCGTCTTTCCCGGCGTACGGCTGAAGGTGTCCCAGATCGACGGCGTGCGGCCGTCCTCCCGCACCGCCCCCTCGATCTGGTACGCGGAGGTCGCGGCGCCCCAGAGGAAGGCGGGAGGAAAGGTCACCGGGGTCACCGGCTGTGCGGACTCAGGCATGGAAGCGCTCCCATGGGAGGTCGAGAAGACCGACGGTTAGGAGGGGAGGAGGGGAGGGAAGGAGAGGCGGGGCCGAGGCGGCGGTGACCCGGCCCCGTGAGGCGTATGGCGGGCGTCAGCCCTTGACCGCGCCCTGCATGATTCCGCCCACGATCTGCTTGCCGAAGATCGCGAAGACCAGCAGTAGCGGCAGCGTGCCGAGCAGCGCACCCGCCATGATCAGTGACTGGTCGGGGGTGTAGCCGCGGCCCAGGCCCGCGATGGCGACCTGCACGGTCGGGTTGCCGGTCTGGGTCAGCACCAGGAACGGCCACAGGAAGTCGTTCCAGGTCTGCACGAACATCAGCATGCCGAGGACAGCCATCGCGGGCCGGGCCGCCGGGAACACCACGTGCCACACCACGCGCCAGCTGCTCGCGCCGTCCACCCGGGCCGCCTCGATGATCTCGTCCGGCAGCGCCTGGATCAGGTACTGCCGCATGAAGAACACACCGAACGCGCTCACCAGCGACGGCAGGATCACCGCCTGCAACTGGTCGGTCCAGTCCAGCTTGGCGACCATCATGTACAGCGGGATCACACTGAGCTGCGGCGGCACCATCATCGTGCCGATCACCATCAGCATCAGGGCGCCCCGGCCCTTGAAGCGCAGCTTGGCGAAGGCGAACCCGGCGATCGTCGACAGGAAGACGATCGTCGCCGCCGAAACACCCGCCACGATCGTGGTGTTGAGGAACGCCTTGCCCAGGTTGGCGTCCGACCAGGCGACCTTCAGGTTGTGCATCAGGTTCGAGCCGAACCAGAAGGGCGGCGGGGTCTGCGCCAGGCGGTTGTTGTCGCGGGAGGCGGCGATCGCCGACCACACCAGCGGGAACAGTGACCCGAGGGTGAACAGGGCCAGGATGATGTACGCGATCGGGCCGCCGTGCAGCTGCCCGCCGGCGCGGGCGGCCTTGGACGGGCGCACCCGTCGCGGCTCGGCAGGCGTTGCCTCGGGTTTCGTCAGGGTCGTCGTCACGGCCGGTACTCCTTAACCACTGGCGCGCAGCCGGCGCGAGATGACGTAGTTGACGATGCCGATCACGATCAGGATCAGGAACATCGTCCAGGCGATCGCCGAGGCCCGCCCGAGGTGCTGGTTCACCCAGCCCTGCTCGTACAGGTACAGCCCCAGCGTCTGGAACTGGTGCGCGGCACCGCCCGAGGCGCCCTTGTTGGCGTCGAACAGCAGCGGCTCGCCGAAGACCTGGCTGGCGCCGATGGTCGACACCACACAGGTGAACAGGATCGTCGGCCGCAGCGAGGGCAGCGTGACATGGAAGAACTGCTGCCAGCGGTTGGCCCCGTCCAGCGCCGCCGACTCGTACAGGTCCTGCGGGATGGCCTGCATCGCGGCCAGGTAGATCAGCGCGTTGTAGCCGGTCCAGCGCCAGATGATGATCGACGACACGGCGATCTGCGAGGGCCACTTGTCGTTCTGCCAGTCGATGCTGTCGATGCCGACGAAGTGCAGCGCCCAGTTGATCATGCCGTAGTCGCGGCCGAAGAGCAGCACGAAGACCAGCGAGGCGGCGGCGATCGACGTGGCGTACGGCGCGAGCATCACGACCCGGTAGAAGGTCGACGCCCGCAGCTTGTAGTGGAGGATGTGAGCGAGGCCCATCGCCATCAGCAGCTGCGGAACGGTGGAGATGATGCCGATGGTCAGGGTGTTCTTCGCCGCGTTCCAGAAGAAGTCGTCGTCGAAGATCCGGGTGTAGTTGCGCAGCCCCGCCCAGTGCATGTCGGTCGGCGCCGTCAGCTCCACCGTGTGCAGCGAGGCCCAGGCGGTGTAGATCAGCGGGAACAGGCCGAACGCGACGAACAGCAGGAAGAAGGGGGAGACGAAGGCGTACGGGCTCCAGCGCACGTCCCGCTGCCAGCGACGGGACAGCCGGGCCCGGCGCCGTTGTTCCGCCTCGGCGGTCACGGCGCCGGCGGGCGGGCGGGCCGGGGCCGCGCCCCCCTCCTTCGCGGGGGGCGCGGCGGTGTCGTGCCGGGTGGCCATACCGGTCACTGCTCCAGGTTGTTGTCGATGGTCTTCGTGGCCGTCTTCCACGCCTCGGCGGGCGACTTGCCCTTCGTCACGAGGATGACGCCGTTGTCCGTCAGACCCTGGATGATGATCTGGTCCTTCGGGCCGATCACCTGGACCGGGATGGCCTTGGCGGCCTCGGCGAAGATCTTGCCGATGGGCGTGTCACCGGTCATCGCGTTCTTCGCGCCGCTGACCGCGGGGAGGCTGTAGGCGCCCGGCGCGCTCGGGAAGCTGCCCTGGACGCCGAACAGCTTCGCCTGCTGGGCGGGGGCGGTCAACCAGGCGGCGAGGGTCTCCGCCTCCTTCACGTGCTTGCCGCTCTTGGGCACGGCCAGGAAGGTGCCGCCCCAGTTGCCGGACTTCGGCGCGGCGGCCACGTCCCACTTGCCGGCGGCCTCCGGCTTCGACTTGCCCTTGAGGTAGCCGAGCATCCACGGCGGGCAGGCGACCGCGGCGAACTTGCTGTTGGCGATCGTCTGGTCCCAGGCCGGCTGGAACTGCGTCTGCGCGCCGACCAGCCCCTCCTGGGCGGCCTTGGCGGCCAGGTCGAAGCCGGCCTTCACGGCGGGGTTCGTCTTGTAGATGACCTTGCCGGAGGAGTCGTAGAACTTCTCCTGCTCACTGCTGAGGATCGCGTTGAGCAGACCGCCCGGGGAGTCCATGAAGTAGGTGCCGGTGGGCGCCTTCTTCTTGTACTTCTCGCCGGCGTCGACGAGCTTGCTCCAGTCGCCCGCCCACAGCTTGCCGACCGCCTCGCGGTCGGTGGGCAGACCGGCCTGCTGGAAGAGGTCCTTGCGGTAGCAGATCGCCATCGGGCCGATGTCGGTGCCGAGCCCGATCGTCCGGCCGTCCTTGGTGGTGGCCTGCTGCCACTTCCAGTCCAGCCAGTTGCTCTTGTTCACGCCCGAAACCTTGGAGAGGTCCTCGAGCTTGTCCGCCTGGGTGTTCACCACCTCGGCGATGTTGCCGACCTCGACGGCCTGGATGTCCTGCAGGCCGCTGTTGGTGGTGAGGTGGTTGACGAGCGCCGGGTAGTAGTTCTCGTTCCGCTCGGTGACGTTCTCCTGGATCTTGATGTCGGGGTGCAGCTTCTCGTACTCGGCGTAGAGGCCGGCCTCCTTGAAGCCCTGGGTGCCGAAAAGTCCCAGCGTGATCGTGGTCTTGCCGCTTCCGCTGCCGCCGCCGTCCGACGAGCCGGACTTGTCTCCGCCGTCGTCGGCACAGCCGGCCAGCAGCCCGGCGCCCAGCGTCGCGACGGCCGCCAGGACCACCGCCTTGCGGGCGATGGGGGTCCCCCCGCTCGAGTGAAGCCGAAAGTGGGGGAGGGTACGTGCTCGCATTGCGTCCTCCTGTCGCCCTGACGTGCCGACCCCCCGGCCAACTGCATGGTTGGGCCCGTATGTTCTCGCTGCGGCTCGGGCGGGGAACGTGCGGGTTGTGTATGTGCCAGGTACTGTGGGAGCGCTCCCACCGATGATGTGTTGAAGGGTCGTCGGTCCGGGCGGGGGTGTCAAGGGAGTCGGCACGGACAGATGCGTTCAGTTATCGGGCTGTTAGCTGGACCCAGCTGAGCCCGTCTGGGGGCACCCCCTGCTCGAAGAGCTTGGGGGACTTCGAGGACGCGGCCGTTCAGGCCGAAGGGGGGCTGGGGTGCAGCCCCCAGCAACGGTCACTGTGACGGACGGGACTGTTAGATTCCAGGCCAAGGTGGGTTCGACGGCGGAAGGGCGGAGCCAATGGCAAGCCACGGAGCGCGGAGCCGGAGCGGCGGTCGGCCGACCCTCGAAGAGGTCGCCGCACGGGCCGGTGTCGGTCGCGGCACCGTCTCACGGGTGATCAACGGCTCGCCCCGGGTCAGCGAGGCGACCCGCGCCGCGGTGGAGGCGGCGGTCGCCGAACTCGGCTACGTCCCCAACACGGCGGCCCGCGCCCTCGCCGCCAACCGCGCCGACGCGATCGCTCTCGTCGTCCCCGAGCCGGAGACCCGCTTCTTCGCGGAGCCGTACTTCTCGGACATGCTGCGCGGCGTTGGCGCCGAGATGTCGGACACGGAGATGCAGCTGCTGCTGATCTTCGCGGGCAGCGACCGGGAACGGCAGCGGCTGGCCCAGTACCTGGCCGCGCACCGGGTCGACGGCGTCCTGCTGGTCTCGGTCCACGCGGACGACCCGCTCCCCGACATGCTGGCCCAGCTGGAGATCCCGGCGGTGATCAGCGGCCCGCGGTCGGCGGGGGAGACCCTGACCTCGGTGGACTCGGACAACTACGGCGGCGCCCGCTCGGCTGTGGAGCACCTCCTCGCGCGCGGCCGCCGCACGATCGCCCACATCACCGGCCGCCTCGACGTCTACGGTGCCCAGCGCCGCGTCGACGGCTACCGGGACGCGCTGCGTGACGCGGGCCAGGAGGCGGACGAACTCCTCATCGAGCCGGGTGACTTCACCGAGGAGGGCGGCCGCCGGGCGATGGCGCGGCTGCTCGAGCGCCGCCCCGACCTGGACGCGGTCTTCGCGGCCTCGGACGTGACGGCGGCCGGCGCCCGCCAGGTGCTGCGCGAGGCGGGCCGGCGCACACCCGACGACGTGGCCCTGGTCGGCTACGACGACTCGGCCATCGCCCGCCACATGGACCCGCCCCTCACCAGCGTCCGCCAGCCCATCGAGGAGATGGGCCGCGCGATGATCGACCTGCTCCTGGCGGAGATCGCCGACCGCCGCCCGGCGGTGTCCCGGGGTCTGGAGCGGCGGCACGTGGTGCTGCCGACGGAGCTGGTGGCGCGGGCGTCGTCGTAGCGGCCGTCAGTCCTTGGGGCGTACGGCGTCCCAGCCCCGTTCCAGCAGGTCGATCGGCGTCGACCGCCGCGCGCGGGTCGGGGGAGGTGCTGCTGAGGGTGCCGGCCTCGAGGGCGAAGTGGGCCAGGGCCGCGCAGGCCGGGTCGTCGGCGGGGGCGCCGAGTTCGGCGGCGATGGCCTCGGCCAGGGCGTGATCGTGCCGCATCCACATGAAAAAAGTTGATTCGTTACGCTTATTGAGTCATGGCCCGGCAGGGTTGAGGGTGCAGAGCGGCAGGAAAAGAAGCAGCCGGTGACTTTGTCCTGCAAAGTCACCGGCTGACTACTCAGGGTGAGTGACGGGACTCGAACCCGCGACATCCTGGACCACAACCAGGTGCTCTACCAGCTGAGCTACACCCACCATGACCGGTGGTTCGCTGTGTGGTTTCCCCGACCGGCCGAGAAAAAGTGTACAGGGTCCGAAGGGGTGCTCGCGCCAGGCTTTCGCGGCGCCCCTCCGTGCGCCCCCAAGACGCCTACTGAGCAGGCAGGACGTGCTTCGCGGCGATCGTCTTCGCGGTGTCGGAGTCGGGGCCGGGCTGCGGGACGAAGATGGCCTCGCGGTAGTAACGCAGCTCCGCGATGGACTCGCGGATGTCGGCGAGGGCGCGGTGGTTGCCGTTCTTCTCCGGGCTGTTGAAGTATGTCCGCGGGTACCAGCGCCGGGCCAGCTCCTTGATCGAGGACACGTCGACGATCCGGTAGTGGAGGTACTGCTCCAGCGTCGGCATGTCGCGCAGCAGGAAGCCGCGGTCCGTACCGACCGAGTTGCCGCACAGGGGGGCCTTGCCGGGTTCCTTGACGTACTCCCGCACGTACGTCAGCACCTGCTCCTCCGCGTCCTTCAGCGTCGTGCCGCCTGCCAGTTCGTCCAGCAGGCCGGACGCGGTGTGCATCTGACGCACCACCTCCGGCATCGTCTGCAGCGCCTGCTCCGGCGGGCGGATGACGATGTCCACTCCCTCGCCGAGTACGTTCAGCTCGGAGTCGGTGACGAGGGCGGCCACTTCGATGAGGGCGTCGTCGGACAGCGAGAGGCCGGTCATCTCGCAGTCGATCCACACCATGCGATCGTTCATGTGTCTAACCTTACGGCGCGCCGCCGCGGGCCGAGCCGATCGTGCGGTGACCTTGTTACCGGGGGCGGGGGTTGTCGCAGGCGGGGTTGTCGGGCTGGGGGTTGGGGTGGGCGGACAAATGCCCCGCCCACCCCAACCGTCAGCTTCCGCTGCGCTGGCCCGGCAGATTCGCCCGGCCGGGGACGGCGTACGCTTCACGGCCGTTCTCCGATGCCGCGGACAACGAGGCCGCCGCCGTACGCCGGGTCTGGTGCGGGAGCGGGCCCTCGGGGTGGAGGGACGGCCCGGGGCTCGAAGGGCCCGCAGGGCCCGGGACGCCCACCGGTCCCGTGGAGCCGGCCGCGCCGGCGGAGCCGCCGGCACCGGTCGTGCTCACGGCGTTCCCCGGACCCGGTCCCGTCGAGCCGTCGCCGTCTCCCGGCCTCTCGCCCTGCGGCCTGCGCGCCCGGTACGCCGCCCGGTACGCGGCCGGCGACGAGCCCAGCTGGCGGCGGAAGTGGCCGCGCAGTGCCACCGGCGAGCGGAAGCCGCAGCGGCCCGCGACCTCGTCCACCGAGTAGTCCGACGTCTCCAGCAGACGCTGCGCCTGCAGCACCCGCTGCGTGATCAGCCACTGCAGCGGCGCGCTCCCGGTGAGCGAGCGGAAGCGGCGGTCGAACGTACGCCGGCTCATGTACGCCCGCGCCGCCAGCGTCTCCACGTCGAACTGCTCGTGAAGGTGCTCCAGCGCCCAGGCGACGACCTCCGCGAGCGGGTCGGCGCCGATCTCCTCCGGTAAAGACCGATCGAGGTAGCGCTCCTGGCCGCCGCTCCGGCGCGGGGGGACGACGAGGCGCCGGGCCAGCGCGCCGGCCGCCTCGTTGCCGTGGTCCGTCCGCACGATGTGCAGGCACAGGTCGATTCCGGCCGCCGTACCCGCCGATGTCAGGACGTCGCCGTCGTCGACGAACAGCTCTCTCGGATCCACGTGCACCGACGGATAGCGCTTGGCCAACGTCGGTGCGTACATCCAGTGCGTGGTCGCCGGGCGGCCGTCCAGCAGGCCCGCCGCCGCGAGCACGAACGCGCCCGTGCACAGCCCGACGATGCGGGCGCCCTCCTCGTGCGCCCGGCGCAGTGCGTCGAGCGCCTCCTCCGGTGGCGGCGAGGTGATCGAGCGCCAGGCGGGCACGACGACGGTGCCCGCGCGCGCGATCGCCTCCAGGCCATGCGGTGCGGTGAGTTCCAGGCCCCCCGTGGTCCGCAGCGGGCCGTCCTCGCCGGCGCACACCAGCAGTCGGTAGCGCGGCACTCCGGCGTCTTGGCGGTCAATCCCGAACACCGAAAGCGGTATGGAACTCTCGAAGATGGGGCCGCCGCTGAACAGCAGCACCGCGACGATCTCCTTGCGGCGTCGCCCGGAAAGCTTCCGGGCTGCGGCTTCCGGCGCGGCAGTGGAGTCGTGGCTCATACTGCTAAGCCCCCCTCGGTGGTCGCGGCTCCTCGGTTGTGTCGCTCCTGCACGTTTCCCCTTGGTCCTGCACGAGTCCCCCGCCGTAAGACAGTCAAGATCGAATCTACTGTGTCCCGCTGTGCCGCGGTGACCAGTTCGCCACCCGGCGCATTGTCGACATGGCAACTTGGCGTGAAGCATTCGATCACGAAGCGTTGCACTCGTGGAGCGTGCAGGGAAGTGCGCCTTGTCGCAGTGGCCAATCCCCATAGGGTGCGCGGGGCCCTCGGGACTCTTTCGGTGCAGGTCGAACGGGGGTTGGGGGGTACGCCGGCTGGGGAATGCACAGGTGCGAGAAGTTGGCTGAAAAGATACGGGCGCGTGCACGGAAACCGGTCAGTCGACCGGTGTCGTCGCTCCCGAGTGCCGGCCGCCCCTGTGGGCCCCCGTGCCCGTCCTGTGGTGGCGGCCGCGGTGCGGGACGCGCTCCTCGGCGAGCAGGCGGGCCGCCCCCCGTTCCGACTGGCGCAGGAGGATGCGGCAGACACCGGTGACGGCCGCGAGCCCGAGGGCCGTGCCGACCGCGCCGGCGAGCGAGGTGCCGTACCAGAGCAGGACCACGGGGACGAGGACGCAGCTGAAGGCCGCCCAGCGGACCACGTCGCTCGCGGTGTCGGTCGCAGGAGGTGGCGACGGGCGTCGCTCGGGGGCGGGATGGGGTCCGGACACGGCGTGCTCCCTACGGCGGCGGTTCACCGGGTTCAACGCGTGTTCGATCAGTCGGTCACTGTGCGGTACCGGTACGGCCGCCTGCGGCCCCCGGGCGGCGCCGGACGGGGGCGGGCGATCGTCCGCGGCCGTGGCAAGTGAATCGTGTGCAAACCGCCTGTACGGAGCAGCAACCATTGCGTTACGGGCGCCGCTCGTGCATGCTCCGGGGAACCGCCACGGTGGGGGTCCCCCTGTTCGAGCGAAGTCGAGAACTTGGGGGAGTGCGCGGGATCTGGGCTAAGGAGGCGTGCCGCCGTACCCTTGGGGGTACGGGGACGGGAAGAGGATTCCCGGACACAGCTCCGCCGCACACTGTCGTCCCCGATAAAGGATCACATCGCCGAGACAGCCATGGCCGGTCACGAATTCTTCGAACCCGCGGACCGCAAGCGGCCGGTCGCCGACCCTGCGGCGACCGATCCCCTGGCGGCGGAAGATCTACGTCCTTCGTGCGATCCCGCGTTCAAGCACGGCGTCGTCGTCGGCTTCGACGGATCGACATCCAGTGAGCGCGCCCTCGCGTACGCGATCGGCATGGCGCAGCGCTCCGGGTCGGGCCTGATCATCGTGCACGTCGCCAACCGGCTGCCCACCACGGTGTGGGCGGGCTGCGAGCCCCCGGTCTTCGTGGACGTGCCGGACCACCGCACCGAGGTGCTCGGCCTCGAGCTCGCCTGCGCGGACTACCTCGCCGAGGTGCCCTGGATCCTGGTCGAGCGCGGCGGCGACATCTGCCACGAGCTCGAAGAGGTGGGCAAGGAGTACGAGGCGGACGCGATCGTCGTCGGCTCCACGCACGGCATCGTCGGACGCATCTTCGGCTCCGTCGCCGGCCGGCTGGCCAAGCGCGCGCGGCGCCCCGTGGTCGTCATTCCGTGAGCCGCCGGCGCCTTGCCGCCTCCGGCGTTGTCATTCCGTAACTCGCCGTTGTCCCAGCTGAGATGAGCCCTGGGTACGGTCCGCTCCCTGTGCTGCAACGCGTAAAACTACTGACGCGTAGAGGTGTTTGTGCCCTTGTGAAGGGCATATACCGGTCGCCGTACACAACTCCACATGCACGAAGGGAGCCCGCCGTGGACAACGACGTCTCTGCGGGAAGCACCACCACGGTCGTCGGCCGACTCGCCCTCGGTGTCACCCTGCTGGCCTTCGGCCTCGGGTCCACCGACGTGATCGACGGCGTGACGGCGGCTGACGCCGTATCACTGGCCCACTACGTAGGCGGCGTCGCGCTGTTCGTCGCCGGCCTGCTGGCCTTCCGCGACCGGGACACGGCCACGGGTACGGCCTTCTCGGCGCTCGGCGCCCTGTGGTTCACCTGGGCGGTCTCGGCCGGCAACCCGATCTCCGACAACGCCGCCGGGCTCTTCCTCCTCCTGTTCGCCCTCGTGGCCCTCACGTTGACCCTCGCGGGCGGCGACGTGCTCGGCCAGGGCACCTACGGGCTGTTCTTCGTCTCCCTGCTGCTCCTCGCCATCGCGCGCTTCGCCGACAGCGGCAGCCTGGCCAAGGTGGGCGGATGGTTCGCCGTGGCGGCGGGAGCGGTGGCCTGGTACGCGGCGACCGCGGCCCTCGCCCACTGGCCCACGGCCCTTCCGCGGCGCGCTGCCGGCCGGGGGGTGACGGCCACCGGCTGAGGCAGCCGTGGGCCGGGGCATTGGGCCGCCCCGGTTCCTGAAGGAGCGACCCCCTGTGCTGGTGGCGCACAGGGGGTCGTTCACACCTTTTTGCGCCTAAGCCGGCGCCGCTCCCGCGGACGTGGTTGCTCGCCGTGGGGGTTGCTCAATGATCGCTTCGGCAGTCGTGTGGTGGATTTCCTACTCCACGGTTACCGACTTCGCCAGGTTCCGCGGCTTGTCGATGTCGCGGCCCAGCGCCAACGCCGTGTGGTAGGCGAGGAGTTGTAGCGGGATGCCCATGAGGATCGGGTCCAGCTCGTCCTCGTTCTTCGGCACCACGATCGTCTGGTCGGCCTTCTCCTGCTCCTGGTGCGCCACCGCGAGGATCCTGCCACTGCGGGCCTTGATCTCCTCCATCGCCGCGCGGTTCTTCTCCAGCAGGTCGTCGTCCGGCACGATCGCGACCGTCGGCAGGGCCGGCTCGATCAGCGCCAGCGGGCCGTGCTTGAGCTCGGAGGCCGGGTAGGCCTCGGCGTGGATGTAGGAGACCTCCTTGAGCTTCAGGGAGGCCTCGCGGGCCACCGGGTAGCCCCGGACGCGGCCGATGAAGAGCATCGAGCGGGCCTCGGCGTAACTCTGGGCCAGCTTCTTGATCTCCTCCTCCTGCTTCATGATCTCGGAGATCTGCTCCGGCAGCTTGCGCAGGCCCTCGATGATCCGCTTTCCGTCGCGGACCGACAGGTCGCGGATGCGGCCGAGGTGCAGCGCGAGCAGCGCGAAGGCGACCGTCGTGTTCGTGAAGCACTTGGTCGACACCACGCAGACCTCGGGGCCGGCGTGGACGTAGATGCCGCCGTCCGCCTCCCGGGCGATCGCCGAACCCACGACGTTGACGACGCCCAGCACCCGCGCGCCCTTGCGCTTGAGCTCCTGGACGGCCGCGAGCACGTCGTACGTCTCACCGGACTGCGAGACCGCGATGTACAGGGTGTCGGGGTCCACCACCGCGTTGCGGTACCGGAATTCGGAGGCCGGCTCGGCGTCCGCGGGGATGCGGGCCAGCTCCTCGATCATCTGGGCGCCGATCATGCCCGCGTGGTACGAGGTGCCGCAGCCGAGGATCTTCACGCGGCGCACGGCACGCGCCTCGCGGGCGTCGAGGTTGATGCCGCCGAGGTGGACGGTGGCGAACCGGTCGTCGATGCGGCCGCGCAGTACACGGTCCACGGCGTCGGCCTGCTCGTGGATCTCCTTGTGCATGTAGGTGTCGTGGCCGCCCATGTCGTAGGACTCCGCCTCCCACTCGACGGTGGTCGGCTCGGCGGTCGTGCGGGTGCCCTCGGTGGTGTACGTGCGGAAGTCGTCGGCCTTGAGGGTGGCCATCTCGCCGTCGTCGAGCGTGACTATCTGCCGGGTGTGCGTGACCAGTGCGGCCACGTCGGAGGCGACGAACATCTCCTTCTCGCCGATGCCGAGGACGACCGGGGAGCCGTTGCGGGCCACCACGATGCGGTCGGGGAAGTCGGCGTGCAGGACGGCGATGCCGTAGGTGCCCTCGACCAGGCGGAGGGCGGCGCGGACCTTCTCCTCCAGCGTCTCGGCCTGGGAGCGGGCGATGAGGTGGGTGAGGACCTCGGTGTCGGTCTCGGAGAGGAACTCGACGCCGTCCGCCTCCAGTTTGCGGCGCAGGTCACCGGCGTTGTCGATGATGCCGTTGTGGACGACGGCGACCTTGCCCTCGGCGTCCAGGTGCGGGTGGGCGTTCACGTCGGACGGGGCGCCGTGGGTGGCCCAGCGGGTGTGGGCGATGCCGGTGGTGCCCTTGAAGCGCGCCGGGACCTTCGCCTCCAGGTCGCGGACCCGGCCCTTGGCCTTGACCATCTTCAGGCCGGCCGTCTTGGGCGAGGTGACGACGATGCCGGCGGAGTCGTAGCCGCGGTACTCGAGGCGCTGCAGGCCCTCGAGGAGCAGCGGGGCGACGTCACGCTTCCCGATGTATCCGACGATTCCGCACATATAAGTCCCTTTTGTCCCCGAGGTTCTGTCGGCTGTTCCGGCGGCTCTCAGCCGTAGACGATGCGTCGTAGCTGCCGGAGGGAGAGCTCCGGCGGCGCCACCGCGCGGTATTTCAGGTCCGCCTCGATCCGTTCGAAGATCGTCGCGTTCACCAGGCCCTGGGCCTGAAGCTCGCGGTGGCGGCGACGGACGTACTGCTCGGTCGTCTCGTCGAAATAGGCGAGCACGTCCTGGATCACGCGCAGCGCCTCGCCCCGGGCCAGGGGCGTGGATCGCGTCAGATGATCAACAAGTTCGTCGTGCACCCGGTAGATCCTGAGGTACGTGCGACTCTTTCGCAAGAATCCTGCCCGATTTCGGGCAAGTGTCTGTTCGAACTTTTATGAACCTCTGTTCGCAGGCTGTACATCCTGTGTCCTGCGTCTCGTTGCAGATGTGGACCACTTTCAGACGCCATGGACATTCCACGCATGGGAGTACCGGAGAAGCTCGCCGAGCGCATGAGCATGGCCGAGCAGCACGAGTACCTGCGGGCGAGATTCTCGCGGCGCACGATGATCCGAGGCGGCGCGGTCACCCTGGGCGCCGTCGCGGGTGGCGCATTCGTGCCGGGTGACGTCGCCCAGGCCGCTGTCCCCACGCAGCGCACCGCCTCCTCGGCCGAGACGGTCGACGGCGCCCTCGTCGCACCCTTCGGCCGCCACCTCGCCTACGGCAACGACCCGCGCACCGAGATCACCGTCTCCTGGCAGGTCCCGGTCGCCGTGAAGAAGCCGTTCATCCGCGTCGGCGCCCACCCCTGGGACCTGTCCCGCAAGATCCCCGCCGAGGTCCGCGCCCTCCACACCCCCGCCGGCGTCGGCGCCGGCGGCGACCACACGCAGTACTACCTGCACGCCAAGCTGACGAACCTGCGTCCCGGCAGGACGTACTACTACGGCGTCGGCCACGCGGGCTTCGACCCGGCCGAGCGGCACCTGCTCGGCACTCTCGGCACCTTCACCACCGCTCCCGCGCACAAGGAGCCGTTCACCTTCACCGCCTTCGGCGACCAGGGCGTCAGCTACCACGGCCTCGCCAACGACAGCCTGCTGCTCGGCCAGAACCCTGCCTTCCACCTGCACGCCGGCGACATCGCCTACGCCGACCCGTCCGGTGCGGGCAAGACCTCCGACACCGGCTTCGACGCCCGCGTGTGGGACCAGTTCCTGTACCAGACCGAGTCCGTCGCCAAGCAGGTCCCGTGGATGGTCTCGTACGGCAACCACGACATGGAGGCCTGGTACTCGCCCAACGGCTACGGCGGCGAGGAGGCCCGCTGGAGCCTCCCGGACAACGGCCCCGACAAGAAGAACCTGCCGGGCGTCTACTCCTTCGTCTACGGCAACACCGCGGTCATCTCCCTGGATGCCAACGACATCTCCTTCGAGATCCCGGCCAACCTCGGCATCTCCGGCGGCACCCAGACCAAGTGGCTCGAGACGCAGCTGAAGAAGTTCCGCGCCTCCAAGGACGTCGACTTCATCGTCGTCTTCTTCCACCACTGCGCCTACTGCACCTCCACCGCGCACGCCTCGGAGGGGGGCGTGCGCCAGGAGTGGGTGCCGCTGTTCGAGAAGTACACCGTGGACCTGGTCATCAACGGCCACAACCACGTCTACGAGCGCACCGACGTCCTCAAGGGCAACCAGGTCGCCAAGAAGCTGCCGATCGGCGGCACCGCGTACCCGGAGACCGACGGTGTGGTGTACGTCACGGCGGGCGCGGCCGGCCGCAGTCTGTACGCGTTCAGCGCCGACCAGTCCTACGAGGGCCACGAGAAGGACATCGAGTCGGTCTCCTCCTTCGTCTGCCTCAAGGACGGCGCCCGGCAGAACGAGACCGTCGCCTGGTCGCGGGTGCGCTACCTCGACTACTCGTTCCTGCGCGTGGACGTCACCCCGGCCGCCAAGGGCCGCTACGCCACGCTGAAGGTGCGCGGCATCGCCGAGACCGGTGAGCAGGTCGACCACTTCACGGTGGCGCGCCGGGCGAAGTAGCAGCCCGCGTGTGCCCGAAGGGGGGTGCACGACTGAGGCAGGCGGTCCTCACCTGCGCTTGAGGACCGCCTGCTTGGCCAGGGTGAACTCCTCGTCCGTCAGCACCCCGGTGCGGTGCAGCTCGCCGAGCTCGCGCAGCCGCCGCAGCAGCGCGTCGTGGTCGTCCTCGGCGGCGGGCACGAGCTGCCTCGGGACCCTGGGCTCCCCGGCCGGTGCGGCCTCGTCGGTCCGTACGGCCTCGTCGGCGGGCGTGGACGGGTGCGGCAGCCGCGCCTGCACCGCCGCCGCGACCAGCGCCATCAGCGGGTCCTTCTTGAAGCCCCACAGGTCCACGGCGTTGGGGTCGTACTTCGGCGGGGCCTTGGTGGGCGCGTTCTTCACAGTGAAGCGGAGGTAGCCGTTCTCCAGCCCGGCCGCCGGCAGCCACTCCACGGCGTCGATGTCGGACAGGGCGAGGGTGCGGGGGCCGGCGGCGGTCTTGGCGTCCTCCGTCTTCCAGTTCCACTCCAGGCGGACGTGCTCGCCGTCGAAGCTCGCCGTGCCGTCCCCGGCGGACACCGACAGCGGCACGGACGGGCCCGGCAGCAGATACTCCGTCACCGGATCGGACGGAACCTCGTCCAGCAGCCGGGCGTTGCGGACCTCGTCCACGAAGTACTCGGCGACGCCGTAGCGGTCGGACTCGACGATCAGCTGGTAGGGGTCGTTGGGCTCAATCAGCCGGCCGCCGGTCGCGTGCAGCAGCGGGTCGGCGCCGTCGCGCAGCCGCAGCCTGAGCCGGCCCGCCTTCTTCCCCTGCTCGAACGAGATCCCTGCCAACGCCCCCAGCGGGACGACGAGTTCACCCAGTGTCTTGCGGAGCAGACTGACGTTCTTGTCCCGTCCAGGGGTCAGTCGCAGGGCGTCGCCGTCGAACGCCCACGTGCCGTCCTTCTGGATGATTTCCGCCATGGGGGGATTGTTTCATCGCTTCTGCGAGAGAGTGGTCTATACCCGTCGGGGCTCGCCGAGCCCCGAGTCGAGTGAAGGGAGCGCATGTGAGACGGCACCACAGAACGACTCCCCGCATGACCCGTACCCCCCGTACGGCCCCCCGTACGACCATCCGTACGACCACCCGCATGACCACCCGCATGACCCGCGCCCTGGGTTCGCTGCTCCTCGTTGCGGCGGCCGGGGCCTTCTCCGTGGGCGCGGCACCCGCCGGGCAGGCGCGCGCCGCGACACCGCTGGGCCAGGTGGTCCCCGCCCCCGCCTCGGTCGAGGCCGGCACATCCCCGTACCGCATCACCCGCGACACCCGCATCCGCGTCGACGACTCCCGCGAGGCCCGCCGGATCGGCGCGTACCTCGCGGACATCCTCCGCCCCTCGACCGGCTACCGCCTGCCCCTGACCACGCACGGCCACGGCGGCATCCAACTGCGCCTGGGCAAGGGTCCGTTCGGCACCGAGGGCTACCGCCTCGACAGCGGCAGCAAAAGAGTGACGATCACCGCGCGCGAGCCAGCCGGCCTCTTCCACGGCGTGCAGACCCTGCGCCAACTACTGCCCGCCGCCGTCGAGAAGGACACCGTGCAGCCCGGCCCGTGGCTGGTGGCGGGCGGCACCGTCCAGGACAGCCCGCGCTACGCCTACCGCGGTGCGATGCTCGACGTCTCCCGGCACTTCTTCACCGTCACGCAGGTCAAGCGCTACATCGACGAGCTGGCCCTGTACAAGATCAACAAGCTGCATCTGCACCTCAGCGACGACCAGGGCTGGCGCATCGCCATCAACTCCTGGCCACGCCTGGCGACCTACGGCGGCTCCACCCAGGTCGGCGGCGGCACGGGCGGCTACTACACCAAGGCCGACTACCAGGAGATCGTCCGCTACGCCGCCTCCCGCTACCTGGAGGTGGTCCCCGAGATCGACATGCCCGGCCACACCAACGCGGCCCTCGCCTCCTACGCCGAGCTGAACTGCAACGGCGTCGCGCCCCCGCTGTACACCGGCACCAACGTCGGCTTCAGCTCCCTGTGCGTGCCCAAGGAGGTCACCTACTCCTTCCTGGACGACGTCATCCGTGAGCTGGCCGCGATCACGCCGGGCCGCTATCTCCACATCGGCGGCGACGAGGCGCACTCCACCAGCCACGACGACTACGTGAAGTTCATGGACCGGGTGCAGCCGATCGTCGCCAAGTACGGCAAGACGGTGATCGGCTGGCACCAGCTGACCGGCGCGAGCCCGGCCAAGGGCGCGCTCGCCCAGTACTGGGGCCTGGACGGCACCAGCGCGGCCGAGAAGGCGCAGGTCGCCAGGGCCGCGCAGAACGGCACCGGGCTGATCCTCTCGCCCGCCGACCGGATCTACCTCGACATGAAGTACACCAAGGACACCCCGCTGGGGCTGTCCTGGGCGGGCTACGTCGAGGTGCAGCGGGCGTACGACTGGGACCCCGGCGCCTACCTCCCGGGAGCGCCTGCTTCCTCCGTCCGGGGCGTCGAGGCCCCGCTGTGGTCGGAGACCATCGTGAACTCCGCGCACATCGACTACATGGCCTTCCCGAGGCTGCCGGGCGTGGCCGAGCTCGGCTGGTCGCCCGCGTCCACGCACGACTGGGACACCTACAAGGTGCGGCTCGCGGCGCAGGGGCCGCGGTGGGACGCGCTGGGGATCGGGTACTACCGGTCGCCGCAGGTGCCGTGGCCGAGCAGTTGACGCAGCAGTGACGGGCACCCTGGAGGACCGTACTCCGGGGTGCCCGCCCGTCCGGTGTCAGAACCCCGCGATCGGGTTCCTGAGGGTGCCGACCAGCTGAAGCGCGCCGGACGGGTCCGCGAGGTCCACCATCTGCCGGTTGTTGCGCAGCTGGAGCCGGTTGAGGCAGGACAGCGCGAACTCGGGGGCGAACATGTCGTACTGCCGGAACTTCTCGGCAAGTTCGGGCGTCGCCTCCTGGTACGCGCGGACGGCCTCGGCGACCGTCCGCCAGAAGGCGTCCTCCTCCAGGATCCCCTCGTCGGCGAGGTTCGCGGCGAGGAAGCGGAAGAAGCAGTCGAAGACGTCCGTGAAGATCGACAGGAGCTTCTTGTCCTCCGGCACCTCGACCCGGATCCGCTGCACTTCGGGCGGCAGCACCGCGTCCGGGTCCATCACCGCGATCTCCTCGGCGATGTCCTTGTGGATCGCGCGCTGTACGACGCCGTCCCGCAGGACGAGGATGACGTTCTCGCCGTGCGGCATGAAGACCAGGTCGTAGGCGTAGAAGCAGTGCAGGAGAGGAGTGAGGTAGGCCCGCAGGTAGCGGCGCAGCCACTCCGCCGGCCGCAGCCCGGAGCGCTCGATCAGCGCGCCGGCGAAGGACGCGCCCTGGTGGTCCACGTGGAGGAGGGAGGCCATGGTGGCCAGGGACTCGCCCTCCTGGAGCGACGGCACCGGGCTCTCCCGCCACAGCGCGGCCAGCATCTTCCGGTACGGCGAGTAGCGGTCCGTGGCCGCCTCGTACTCCAGGTGGCGGTAGCCGACCGCCGCCCGCTCCCGGATGATCGACAGGCCCGTCGACTTCAGCAGCGGGTCGCTGTCGATGAGTTGGGCGAGCCAGTCGTTGATGGCCGGGGTGGCCTCCATGTAGGCGGCGGACAGCCCGCGCATGAAGCCCATGTTGAGGACGGACAGGGCCGTCTTGACGTAGTGCTTGTGCGGGTTGGACCGGTTGAAGAAGGTCCGGATGGACTGCTGGGCCAGGTACTCGTCGTCGCCCTCGCCCAGGCAGACGAGGTGCCGGCGGGCGACCTCGGCGGCGAAGGTGACGGTGAGCTTGTTCCACCACTGCCAGGGGTGGACGGGTATGAGCAGGTAGTCGTCGGGGTCGAGGCCCTGGTCGGTGAGCTGCCGGCGGAAGCGCTCGACCGTCCGGGCGCCCAGCTCCTGCCGTATGAACGACTCGTACTCGATGCCGACGCCCGCCGTGAACGCCGCCCGCGAGCGGTGCGCGGCCAGCCACACCAGGCGGACCGGGCTCGCGGTCTCGGGGGCGTACGACAGGTACTCGTGGACGCCGAAGCCGAGCCGGCCGTTGTTGGCGACGAAGCAGGGGTGGCCCTCGGTCATGCCGGTCTCGATCGCCTGGAAGCCGCTCTTGGAGAGCTCGGCGGAGGTGATCTCCGGCTTGGTGAGTTTGTAGCAGGTGCCGGAGAGGGTGGAGGAGATCTCCTCCAGGTAGACGGGCAGGATCTCGTCGCTCAGCCCCAGCGACCCCTTCAGCTCGATGAGGAAGTCCAGGGCGGCCGGCGGGAGTTCGGTGCCGTCGCGGTGGCGGGTGATCGAGTCGGGGTCGACCTGCCAGTGGTCGAGGGCGCGGCGGCGCGCGGTGAAGCGGTAACGGGTGAGGCCGTCGTCGCTGCGGACGACGTACTGGCCGTCATCGTCCTGTTCGGGGGTGATCAGCCGCTCGTGCGCGAACTCGGCGAGCGCCTTGCGTATGAGGAGGCGGTTGGCCTTCTCCCAGCGCTCGGGGGAGAGGTGGGCCACGGCGTCGGCGAGGGTCATGCCGCCACCGCCTTCTCGAACTGCTCGCGCGTGCAGAAGCTCAGCAACGCCTTCTTCTCCGGCTTCTGGATCTCCCGTACGGGCACGAACCCGACGGCCTTGTTCAGGGCGTGCACCGCCGTGTTGTGTACGTCGGGCTCGACAACGACGCGGGCGGTGGCGGGGTCGTCGAAGAGGTGCCGCATCACGGCGGTGATGACGGCCCGCGTGAACCCGTGCACGGGCGTGTCGGTCGGCGCGACCAGGAAGTGCATCCCGACGTCACCCGGCGCGGGCTCGTACAGCCCGACCAGCTCCCGGTGGGCGGGGTCGTACTTCTCCATCAGGAACGCGGGCTGCCCGTCGTGCAGCCCGAGCAGCGCGTGATGGTGCTCGTCGGCCGCGATGTCCATGTAGGCGCGCTCGACGTCCTCCAGCCGGGCGTCCTGCATCATCCAGAAGGCCGCCTTGGGATGCGTGACCCAGCGGTGGAGCAGCTCGGCGTCCTCGAGCGGGTCGAGGGGGCGGAAGGTGAAGGTGCCGATGGCACCGGTGGTCGTGCTCATGCTGCGAACTCCTGGAACGCGATGCTCTTCTCGACCGGGTAGTACTCCGTGCCGAGCAGCTCGCGGATGATGTAGCTGTTGCGGTACGCGCCCATGCCCAGGTCGGGGCTGGTGATGCTGTGGGTGTGGACGCCGGCGTTCTGGAGGAAGACGCCCCGGCCCGTGACGTCGATGGCGTAGTTGCGGGCGATGCCGAAGTTGCCGTGGGAGTCGTAACGCAGGCGGTCCCGGACGGGCTTGAGGAACTCCGGTTCGGCGTACTGGTAGCCGGTGGCCAGGATCAGGCCCTCGGAGCGCAGCTCGAAGTCTTTCTGCTGTTCCTGCTGGCGGAAGATGAGGGTGTACGTGCCGTTGTCGTACGTCGCCTTGTTCAGGCAGGAGTTGGTGAGCAGACGGGTGGGGACCGGGCCGCGGAGGTTCTTCTGGTAGAGCAGGTCGAAGATCTCGTTGATCAGGTCGCCGTCGATGCCCTTGAACAGGCCCTTGTGCTGTGCGGCGAGGCGGTAGCGGGTCGGCTCCGGCAGGGAATGGTAGTAGTCGATGTACTCCGGCGAGGTCATCTCCAGCGTGAGCTTGGTGTACTCCAGGGGGAAGAAGCGCGGGGAGCGCGTCACCCAGTTCAGCCGGTAGCCGTGGACGTCGATCTCGGTGAGCAGGTCGTAGTAGATCTCGGCGGCGGACTGTCCGCTGCCGACCAGCGTGATCGACTTCTTGCGCTGGAGCTCCGCCTTGTGCGCCAGGTAGCGGGAGTTGTGGGTGAAGTCGCCGGCCAGGCCCTGGCAGGCCGCGGGGACGTAGGGCGGGGTGCCGGTGCCGAGGACCAGGTGGCGGGCGCGGTAGATGTCGCCGGTCTGCGTCCGTACGACGTACAGCTCGGCCCCTTCGTCGTACGTCACCTCGGTCACCGTCGTGCCGAAGCGGATGCTGCTCAGCTTGGCCGCGGCCCAGCGGCAGTAGTCGTCGTACTCGACCCGGAGCGGGTAGAAGTTCTCGCGGATGTAGAACGAGTACAGGCGGCCCTGTTCCTTGAGGTAGTTGAGGAAGGAGTACGGGGAGGTCGGGTCGGCCAGGGTGACGAGGTCCGACATGAACGGGGTCTGGAGGTGGGCGCCGTCGAGGAACATCCCGGAGTGCCATTCGAAGTCGGGCTTCGACTCCAGGAAGACGCCGCTGAGGTCGGCGATCGGCTCGGTGAGGCAGGCGAGGCCGAGGTTGAAGGGGCCCAGGCCGATCCCCACGAAGTCGTAGGGCGTGTCGGTGACTTCGGCGGATTCAGGATACGCGGTCAAAAGGCTCTCCCAGGTACTGCTCGGCGTGGCCGGCGATCAGGTCGAGGACGGCGGCGAGGTCGTGCGCCGTCGTCTCGGGGTTGAGCAGGGTGAACTTCAGGTAGTGGCGGCCGCCGACCTCGGTGCCCGCGACGACGGCGTCGCCGGAGGCGAACAGGGCCTTGCGGGCGTAGAGGTTGGCGCGGTCGATCTCGGCCGGGTCGGTAACGGCCGCCGGGATGTGGCGGAAGACGAGGGTGGACAGCGCGGGCTCGACGACGACGTCGAAGCGGGGGTCGGCGGCGAGCAGCTTCCAGCCCTCCCGGGCCAGGTCGCACACCTCGTCGAAGAGCTCACCGATGCCGTCGGCGCCCATCACGCGCAGCGTCATCCACAGCTTGAGGGCGTCGAAGCGGCAAGTGGTCTGCAGGGACTTGTCGACCTGGTTGGGGATGCGCTCGGTCACCATGCGGCGCGGGTTGAGGTACTCCGCGTGGTAGGTGGCGTGGCGCAGGGTCGAGGCGTCCCGGACCAGTACGGCGGAGGAACTCACCGGCTGGAAGAAGGACTTGTGGTAGTCGACGGTGACCGAGTCGGCGTGCTCGATGCCGGTGAGGAGGTCGCGCCGCGTGCGCGAGACCAGCAGCCCGCAGCCGTAGGCCGCGTCCACGTGCATCCACACCCCGAACCGGTCGCACAGCTCGGCGATTTCGGGCAGCGGGTCGATGGAGCCGAAGTCGGTGGTGCCTGCGGTGGCGACCACGGCCATGGGGACCAGGCCGTCCCGGCGGCAGCGCTCCAGCTCGCGGGCGAGCACGACCGTCTGCATGCGCTGGTCGTGGTCGACGGGGACGCAGACCACCGACTCCGGGCTCAGGCCGAGCAGTTTCGCCGACGTCCGCACGCTGAAATGGCTGGCCTCGGAGGCGAAGACGCGCAGTTTGGCGAGGGTGTCGGTCTTGGCCTCCTCGCGGGCCAGCAGCAGCGCCTGGAGGTTGGACTGGGTGCCGCCGGAGGTGAACACCCCGTCGGCGGCCGGGCCGAGGCCGATGCGGGCGGCCGTCCAGTCGATGAGCTTGCGTTCGATGAGGGTGCCGCCCGCCGACTGGTCCCAGGTGTCGAGGGAGGAGTTGACGGCGGAGAGGACCGCCTCGCCGAGCACTGCCGGGATCACCACCGGGCAGTTGAGGTGGGCGACGTAGCGGGGGTGGTGGAAGTAGACCGCGTCCCGGAGGTAGACCTCCTCCAGTTCGTCGAGGACCGCCGCGGTGTCGTGCAGCGGCCGGTCGAGGTCGATCTGCTCGATGCGCGGGGCGAGGGCGTCGACCGTGACGCCGCTGAACGGACGGTCGGTGGCGGCGAGTTTGGCGGCCACCCGCTCGACTCCTTCGGTCACGGAGCGGCGGTAGTGCTCCGCGGTCAGGTCATTGAGCAGGTGCGAGCGCATGTGGGGGTCCTCCGGTGGGGACAGTCCGTGCGGAACGAATGCGGGGCGGAGTCGCGCGAGATCAACTTAGGTTAGCCTAACCTAATTTCCCATCAGCCCCTCCCGTGACCGGCGTCACTCGTGTGCGCGCAACTGCTCCTCGCTCAGGCCCTGCCGCCAGTAGCCGACGAAGGTGACGCGCCGTCGGTCGATCCCGCGCTCGCCGACGAAGTGCCGGCGCAGCTCCTTGACGCACCCGGACTCGCCCGTGATCCAGACATACGGGTGCTCCGCGGGCGGGAGCCGGGCATCGCGAAGGGCGCCCAGGGCCATGGGGGACCCCTGGGCGCGGCTCTGGTCCCGGACGAGCCAGGTGATCTCGGCGTCGGCCTCGGTCGGCACGTCCTGGATGTCACCGGCGTGGCCCACCTCGAGCCAGGCGCGGACGCGGGTCCCGGCCGACAGGGACTCCAGGACGGCGGTCGCCGCGGGTACGGCGGTCTCGTCGCCCCACATCACCACCAGGTCCGTGTCCTCGGGCGGGCGGAAGCGGATCGCCCGGTTGTCCGCGACCGCCGGGCCGAGCAGCAGCACGCGGTCGCCGGCGGTGGCGCGGGAGGCCCAGTGGGAGGCGGGGCCGGCGGGAGCGGCGGCCCCCGGTCCGACGCCGTGCAGGGCGAAGTCGATGTCGATCTCGTCGGGGTCGCGGCGCAGCGCCCGTAGGGTGTACGAACGCATCACCGCCCGTACATCGTCCGGGAGTTCGCGCCAGCCCTGCCACCAGCGGTCGCCGAGCTCGATCGGGACGACCGGCTCGGACTGGCCCGGGTGCGGCAGGAACAGCGACAAGGACTGGTCGCGTCCGACGGAGTGGAAGGCGTGCAGGTCGGGGCCCGCGAAAGTGATTCGGACGAGAGACGGGCCGAGCCGCCTCGTCCATACGACCTGCAGGGAGAAGAAACGGAACGGGGCGGCTACGGCCGTCGTCATGAGTGCTCCTGAGTTTTCGTCAGGGGGCAGGGGCGTCCGCGTGTTGCGGGGCCGGGTCAGCTGACCTTCTTCGCCTTCTCGATGGCCGCGGCGAGGTCCTCGAGGAGCGGGGCGCACTTGTCGTACGACAGGATCGGCTCGGGGTTGCGGGCGATGACCTGGCCGGCCTTGACGGCGGGGAGCTTCTTCCAGGTGCCCTCGGTGATGTCGGCCGGCTGGATGACCGAGGAGCGGTTGTCCATCATGATGATGTCCGCCGGATACTTGTCGACGTTCTCCCAGCTCAGGGACTCGTACCAGCCGCCACCCTTGACCCTGGCCTGCTCCGGGGGCTCGACGAAGTTCACGCCGAGGGCCTTGAAGTACTCCAGATCGATGGAGAGGTTCGTGCCCGAGACGTAGAACAGGTCCTGGCTGGCGGAGCCGGCCATCACCTTGATGCCGGGCTTGGCCTTGGCGGCGGCGCGCAGCCGGGCGGCCGCGTCCTCGAAGCGCTTCTTGGCCTGCTTGACCTTGTCGGCGGTGACGTCGGCGCCGAGCGACTCGGCGAGGGCGAGCATGCGCTGCAACGGCTCGGTCACCTGGCGGTCGTAGACGGAGATCCCGACGGTCGGGGCACCGACGGCGAGGATCTTCTTCTTCGACTCCTCCGGGACGTACCAGAGGGTGCCGACGTTGTCGAACATCGTGGAGATGAGGACGTCGGGGGCGAGGGAAACGTACTTCTCGATGTTGAACTGGCCCCACTCGTTGCCGAGGACCGTCACCTTGCTGACGTCCATGTCCCCGGCCTGGACGTCGGCCTTGCCGTCCTTGGTCTTCGTCGGGCCGAAGACGCCCTTGGCCTGGATGCCGTAGTCGTACAGCGCGGCGGCGACACCGACGAACGCGACGATGTCGACCGGGACCCTGTCCGCCTTGGCCGTCTGCCCGCGGTCGTCCTTGAAGGACCAGGGACCGGACTTCGCGGCCGCCGTCCCGTTGCCCGGCTCGCCGCTTTTCACGTCGTCGTCGCCGCAGGCTGCGAGCACGGCACCGAGGCCGAGGGCGCCGCCCGCGGCAAGGATGTCGCGGCGGGTGACATGAAAGGCAGGGGCGTTGGGCATGGGTATGACTGCTTTCGAACGGGGCGAAGCGCCCGCCGGACAAGTTCGAAGTTAGGTTAGCCTAACCTCAGTTCTTGTCCAGGGGGCGGGTCGCTCCGCGCCCGTGTCCGTGAGCAGCCTGTGCGCCGCCGGGGGTCAGCCCGCGAGCCCCAGCTCCCGCGCGATCAGCATGCGCTGGACCTCGCTCGTACCCTCGCCGATTTCGAGGATCTTGGAGTCGCGCCACATACGGGCGACCGGGTACTCGTTCATGAAGCCGTAGCCGCCGTGGATCTGGGTGGCGTCGCGGGCGTTGTCGACGGCGATGGTGGAGGAATAGAGCTTTGCCATGGCCGCCTCCTTCTTGAAGGGCTCGCCGGCCACCAGGCGGGAGGCCGCGTCGCGCCAGGCGAGGCGGGCGGTGTGGGCCTTCATCTCCATGTCGGCGATCTTGAACTGGATGGCCTGGTTGGCGCCGATCGGGCGGCCGAAGGCGTGGCGTTCCTTCGCGTACTTCACCGACTCGTCCACGCAGCCCTGGGCCAGGCCCGTCGCCAGTGCCGCGATGGCGATGCGGCCCTCGTCGAGTATCCGCAGGAACTGCGCGTAGCCGCGGCCCTCCTCGCCCAGCAGGTTCGCCGCCGGCACGCGGACGTCGTCGAAGGACAGCTCACGGGTGTCGGAGGCGTTCCAGCCGACCTTCGAGTACGGGGGCGCCACCGTGAAGCCGGGCGTGCCGGACGGGACGATGATCGAGGAGATCTGCGGCCCGCCGTCGGGCTTGCGGCCCGTCACCGCCGTCACCGTCACCAAACCGGTGATGTCCGTGCCCGAGTTGGTGATGAAGCACTTGGTGCCGTTGATGACCCACTCGTCCGTCTCCGGGTCCAGACGGGCCGTCGTACGCGTTGCTCCCGCGTCCGAGCCGCCGTCCGGTTCGGTCAGGCCAAAGGCGCCCAGGATCTCCCCGGAGCACAGACGGGGAAGCCACTGGCGCTTCTGCTCCTCGGTACCGAAGAGGTGGATCGGCATGGCGCCCAGCGAGACGCCCGCCTCCAGGGTGATCGCGACCGAGGAGTCCACGCGGGCGAGCTCCTCGAGCGCGATGCCGAGGGCCAGATAGTCGCCGCCCATGCCGCCGTACTCCTCGGGGAACGGCAGCCCGAACAGGCCCATGCGGCCCATCTCGCGGACGATCTCGTACGGGAACTCGTGCCGCTCGTAGAAGTCACCGATCTTGGGCGCGACGACCTCGTGCGCGAACTCCTCGACGGTGCGGCGGAGTTCCTCCAGTTCGGGGGAGAGACGGTGGTCCATCGTTGATCACTGCTCCTTGTAGGAGAGGGCTCGGACGGTGCGGGACGGGCTGGGCCGGCCCAGCCGGTCGGCCATCCACACGCTCGTGGCGACGAGGCGGCCGAGGTCGACTCCGGTGTCGATGCCGAGGCCCTGAAGCATCCACACCAGGTCTTCGGTGGCGAGGTTGCCGGTGGCGGACTTGGCGTACGGGCAGCCGCCGAGGCCGCCCGCGGAGGCGTCGACGGTCGTGACGCCGTGCTGGAGCGCGGCCAGGGTGTTGGCGAGGGCCTGGCCGTAGGTGTCGTGGAAGTGCACGCCGATGACGTCGGTCGGCACGCCCGCCTCGTTGAGTGCGCAGAGGAGCTCGAGCACGTGGCCCGGGGTGGCGACGCCGATGGTGTCCCCGAGGCTCAGCTCGTCGCAGCCCATGTCCCTGAGCGCCTTGCCGACGCGTACGACCTGGTGGAGGGGGACCGCGCCCTCCCAGGGGTCGCCGAAGCACATGGAGACATAGCCGCGGACATGGGCGCCCTCGCGCTTGGCGTGCGTCACGACAGGGTCGAAGACGGCCAGCGACTCGTCCACCGTGCGGTTGAGGTTGGCCTTCGCGAAGGACTCGGTGGCGCTGGCGAAGACGGCGACGCGGGAGGCGCCGAGGGCGAGCGCGCGGTCGAGACCGCGCTGGTTCGGTACGAGGACGGGAAGGTGAACGCCCTTGAGGTCCCGCACGAGCGGGAACAGCTGCTCCGCGTCGGCCAGTTGGGGCACCCACTTCGGATGGACGAAGCTGGTGGACTCGACGGTCGTCAGGCCTGCGTCGGCCAGGCGGCGGATGAACTCCGCCTTGACCTCGGTCGGCACGGTGCCCTTCTCGTTCTGCAGGCCGTCGCGCGGGCCGACCTCGTGGATCCTCACCCGCGCGGGCAGGTCCTGGGCCGGGACGACCATGGGGAGGCCTTCGACGGTCATTCCTCCACCGCCCCTTCCTCGTCGTGCGGTGCGATCACGGCCAGCACCTGGTCCATGGCGACCGTCGTGCCCGGCGTGACGTCCAACTCGGTGACGGTGCCGGCGTGCGGGGCGGAGATGACGTGCTCCATCTTCATCGCCTCCACTACCAGCAGGCTCTGACCCGCGGCCACCTCGTCGCCGACGGCGACCTTCACGACCGTGACCGTGCCGGGCATGGGGGCCGTGAGCGAGTCGGTGCCGGAATGGGCCCCGCGGATGAGGGACGCGGCCACCGGGTCGTGGTCGCGCACGTGCCAGGCGTCGCCGTCGCGGCCGAGCCAGTCGGCGGCGCGGTGGAAGGTGTGGCGGACGCCGTCCAGGGTGACGGACACCTGGTCGTCGGAGACGGTGTGGGTGCCACGCGGGGCGTACTCCACGGGGTCGGTCACCTTCAGGTGGAACGCCACCGGCTTGGGCTCCCCGCCCAGCCGCCAGCCGCTCGGCACGGAGAAGGGGTCGGTCCAGCCCCCGCCCCTGGGTCGCAGGGAGTCGAGGCGTACGGCGGCCGCGGCCTCGTACACCTCCTCCGGTACGTCCGTGGGGACGAGCTCGTGCACCACGCGCTCGACCAGCCCGGTGTCCAAGTCGCCTGCGACGACCGCCGGATGGGCCAGCAGCCGCCGCAGGAACCCGGCGTTGGTCTGCACGCCCAGCGTGACCGTCTCGGCGAGGGCCGCCCTCAGCTTGCGGAGCGCGGTCGCGCGGTCCGGCCCGTACGCGATCACCTTCGACAGCATCGGGTCGTACAGGCTGCCGACCTCGGTGCCCTCGTCGATCCCCGAGTCGGTGCGCACGCCGTCGCCCTGCGGCTCACGCAGTTTCAGCACGGTGCCGCCCGAGGGCAGGAACCCGCGCGCGCCCTCCTTGACGGACACGGTCTCGGCGCAGACGCGGGCCTCGATCGCGTGGCCGGTGAGTTCGATGTCGTGTTGGGAGTACGGCAGTTGCTCGCCCGCCGCCACCCGCAGCTGCCACTCCACCAGGTCCAGCCCCGTGATCATTTCGGTGACCGGGTGCTCCACCTGGAGGCGGGTGTTCATCTCCATGAAGTAGTACGACGACGGGTCGCCGCCGGGCACGATGAACTCCACAGTGCCCGCGCCCCGGTACCCGCAGGAGCGGGCCGCCTGGACCGCGGCCTCGCCCATCGCGGCCCGGGTCTCCTCGTCGAGGAGCACGCTCGGCGCCTCCTCGATGATCTTCTGGTGCCGGCGCTGCAGGGAGCACTCGCGCTCGCCGAGGTGGACGACGTTGCCGTGGCCGTCGGCCAGCACCTGGATCTCGATGTGCCGGGGCCGGTCGACCCAGCGCTCGACGAGAAGCGTGTCGTCGCCGAAGGAGGCGCGGGCCTCGCGGCGGGCGGCGGCGATCTCGTCGGCCAGCCGGCCGGCGTCCCGCACCAGCCGCATGCCCTTGCCGCCCCCGCCCGCGGAGGGCTTCAGGAGCACCGGCATGCCGATCTCCCGGGCGGCGTCGGCGAGTTGGTCGTCGGTGAGCCCGGAGCCGCTCGAGCCGGGGACCACCGGGACCCCGGCCGCCCGGACGGTCTCCTTGGCGCGGATCTTGTCGCCCATCAGGGCGATGGCCTCAGCCGGTGGTCCGATGAACACCAGCCCCGCCTCGGCGCACGCGTGCGCGAAGTCGGCGTTTTCCGCGAGGAACCCGTACCCGGGGTGGACGGCCTGGGCGCCGGTGCGGGCGGCGGCCTCCAGCAACCGCTCCACCGACAGATAGCTCTCGGCCGCCGGCGCCGGTCCGATCCGTACCGCCGTGTCGGCCTCCCGGACGTGCCGGGCGTTCGCGTCGGCATTGGAGAAGACGGCCACCGAACGCACGCCCAGCGAGCGCAGCGTACGGATGACGCGGACGGCGATCTCGCCGCGGTTGGCCACAAGGACTGTCTCGAACATCGTCACAAGGTCCCCCCTCACATCCGGAACACGCCGAACTGGGGCTCACCCAGCGGGGCGTTGGCGCACGCGGTCAGGGCAAGGCCCAGCACCTGACGGGTCTCCAGCGGGTCGATCACGCCGTCGTCCCAGAGGCGGGCGGTGGCGTAGTAGGCGTTGCCCTGGCGCTCGTACTGGGCGCGGATGGGTGCCTTGAAGGCTTCCTCCTCCTCGACCGGCCAGTCCTCGCCCCGGGCCTCCAGCTGGTCCCGCTTGACGGTGGCGAGGACGGAGGCGGCCTGCTCGCCGCCCATGACGGAGATCTTGGCGCCCGGCCACATCCACAGGAAGCGGGGGGAGTAGGCCCGGCCGCACATGGAGTAGTTCCCCGCGCCGTAGGACCCGCCGACGACGACCGTCAGCTTCGGTACGCGCGTGCAGGCGACGGCCGTCACCATCTTGGCGCCGTGCTTGGCGATGCCGCCCGCCTCGTAGTCCCTGCCGACCATGAAGCCGGAGATGTTCTGCAGGAACACCAGCGGGATCCCGCGCTGGTCGCACAGCTCGATGAAGTGCGCGCCCTTCTGGGCGGACTCGGAGAACAGGATGCCGTTGTTGGCGACGATCCCGACCGGGTGGCCGTGGATGCGGGCGAAGCCGGTGACGAGGGTCTGCCCGAACTCGGCCTTGAACTCGGCGAAACGGGAGCCGTCGACCACGCGCGCGATGATCTCGCGGACGTCGTAGGGGGTGCGGGGATCGACGGGTACGGCGCCGTAGAGGCCGTAGGGGTCGACCTTCGGCTCGACGGCGGGCTGGACCTCCCAGGGGAGGGGGCCGCGAGCGGGAAGGGTGGAGACGATGTTCCGCACGATCCGAAGGGCGTGGGCGTCGTCCTCCGCGAGGTGGTCGGTCACGCCCGACACACGCGCGTGGACCTCGCCCCCGCCGAGCTCCTCCGCGGTCACGACCTCACCCGTGGCCGCCTTCACGAGCGGGGGCCCGCCGAGGAAAATCGTGCCCTGGTTGCGCACGATCACCGCCTCGTCGCTCATGGCCGGGACATAGGCACCGCCGGCCGTGCAGGACCCGAGCACGGCGGCGATCTGCGGGATCCCGGCGCCGGACATGCGGGCCTGGTTGTAGAAGATCCGCCCGAAGTGGTCCCGGTCCGGGAACACCTCGTCCTGCATGGGCAGGAAGGCCCCGCCGGAGTCGACGAGGTAGAGACAGGGGAGGCGATTCTCCAGGGCCACCTCCTGGGCCCGCAGATGCTTCTTCACTGTCATCGGGTAGTAGGTCCCGCCCTTGACGGTGGCGTCATTGGCGACGATCACGCACTCACGGCCGCTGACCCGCCCGATCCCGGCGATGACCCCGGCGGCAGGGGCCTGCCCGTCGTACATCCCGTCGGCGGCGAGCGGCGCCAGTTCGAGGAAGGGCGAGCCGGGGTCGAGCAGCGTGTCGACGCGGTCGCGGGGCAGCAGCTTGCCGCGCGCGGTGTGCCGGGCGCGCGCCTTCTCGCCGCCGCCGAGCCGGGCCGCGGCGAGCTTGCCGCGCAGCTCTTCGACGAGCGCCCGGTGTGCCTCTTCGTTGGCTCGCCAGGCCTCCGACGCGGGGTCGGCCGCGCTCGTCAGCTCCGGTGCCTCGTGCATCCTTGCGGTCCCCTCACCCAGTGGTCGATGTGGTCGATGTGGTCGACTGTTAATGAGCGTTAACGCATTTTCTTCAGGTTAACGAGCGCTAACCTCCCTGTCTAGAATTGCTTGCATGGCCATGCGAACCGACGCCCCCACCCGCCGCGAACAGATCCTCAAGGAAGCCGCCCGGCTCTTCGCCGAACGCGGCTTCCACGGCGTCGGGGTCGACGAGATAGGCGCCGCGGTCGGCATCAGCGGACCGGGTCTGTACCGGCACTTCGCGGGCAAGGACGCGATGCTCGCGGAGCTGCTGGTGGGCATCAGCGGCCAGCTGCTGACCGGCGCCAAGCAGCGCCTGAAGGAGGCCGACGGGGTGGCCCCCGAGGCGGTCCTCGACTCGCTCATCGAGGGGCACATCGACTTCGCGCTCGACGACCGCCCCCTGATCACCTTGCACGACCGTGAGCTGGACCGCCTCCGGGACAGCGACCGCAAGCTCGTACGACAGCTCCAGCGGCAGTACGTCGAGCTGTGGGTGGAGGTGCTGCGCAAGGTCTACCCACAGCTGGCCGAGCCGGCCGCCCGCTCGGCGGTCCACTCGGTCTTCGGGCTGCTGAACTCCACCCCGCACCTGGGCCGACGGGGCTCGCTGCCGGGGAGGGACGCGACGGCGGCGTTGCTGCACCGGATGGCGAAGGGGGCATTCGCGGCGGCCGGAGGGGAGTGAGCCGAGGGGGAGTGGGGGCTGGTTGGGTGGGCGTGGGGCGTGGGGCGTGGGGGGTGGTGGGGGTCGGCTGGTGTGGGCGTCTGTTGGAGGCGGTCCCCACGGTCACTTGAGAGCCGCCCGGGAGCAATAGCCCCGCCTTTCAACCGGTCGACTCGGGTGGGTGGGTGGGCCGGGAGGGTGACGAGCGTTACGGCCCCTCCTCTGGACGCCCTTGCGTACTCGCCGGTACGTTGGCATGAGCAAGCGCTTAGACATGCTGAGGTACGTGGAGGTGGCGGCGTGCGCCGTACGGTGTTCAACGAGGATCACGAGGCGTTCCGGGAGACCTTGCGCGCCTTCATCGAGGCCGAGGTCGTCCCGGTGTACGACGAGTGGTTCGCCGCCGGCCAGGCCCCGCGCGAGTTCTACTACAAGCTCGCCGAGCTCGGTCTCTTCGGTATCAACGTCCCCGAGGAGTTCGGCGGTGCCGGCCTGGAGACGCACAAGTTCGAGGCCATCCAGTACGAGGAGACCGCCCGCGCCGGCGTCACCTTCGGCGGCTCCGGCGTGCACGTCCTGCTCGCCCTGCCGTACATCAAGATGCTCGCGACCGACGAGCAGAAGAAGCGCTTCCTTCCGAAGTTCGTCTCCGGCGAGGAGATGTGGGCCATCGCGATGACCGAGCCGGGTACCGGCTCCGACCTCGCGGGCATGAAGACCACCGCCAAGCTCTCCGAGGACGGCACGCACTACGTCCTCAACGGCGCCAAGACCTTCATCACGGGTGGCGTCCACGCCGACAAGGTCATCGTCTGCGCCCGCACCGCCCCGCCCACCGCCGAGGACCGCCGCTACGGCATCTCCCTCTTCGCCGTGGACACCAAGTCCGAGGGCTACTCCGTCGGCCGCAAGCTCGACAAGCTCGGCCTGAAGGTCTCCGACACCGCCGAGCTGGCCTTCGTCGACGTCAAGGTCCCGGTCGAGGACCTGCTCGGCGAGGAGAACAAGGGCTTCTACTACCTGGGTGCCAACCTGCCCTCCGAGCGCTGGGGCATCGCCTTCGGCGCCTACGCGCAGGCCAAGGCCGCCGTCCGGTTCGCCAAGCAGTACGTCCAGGAGCGCACCGTCTTCGGCAAGCCGGTCGCCCACTTCCAGAACACCAAGTTCGAACTGGCCGCCTGCCAGGCCGAGGTGGACGCGGCGCAGGCCGTCGCCGACCGTGCGCTCGAAGCCCTCGACGCCGGCGAGCTGACCCCCGCCGAGGCCGCCAGCGCCAAGCTGTTCTGCACCGAGGTCGCCCACCGCGTCATCGACCGCTGCCTCCAGCTGCACGGCGGCTACGGCTACATGAACGAGTACCCGATCGCCCGCCTGTACGCGGACAACCGCGTCAACCGCATCTACGGCGGCACCAGCGAGATCATGAAGACGATCATCGCCAAGGACATGGGCCTGTAAGGTCCACGAAAACAGTGCAGGATACAACTGACGTATGAGTCAGGCACTTCAGTCGCTGCTCGATCTGCTCGACCTGGAGCGGATCGAGCAGGACATCTTCCGCGGCCAGTCCCGCTCCGCCGTTGTCCCCCGCGTCTTCGGCGGGCAGGTCGCGGCCCAGGCGCTGGTCGCCGCCGGGCGCACGGTCCCCGAGGACCGGCACGCCCACTCCCTCCACGCGTACTTCCTGCGCCCCGGCGACCCCGGCGCCCCGATCGTCTACACCGTGGACCGCATCCGCGACGGCCGCTCGTTCACCACCCGCCGGGTGGTCGCGGTCCAGCACGGGCAGCCGATCTTCCACCTCTCGGCGTCGTTCCAGACGCACGAGGACGGCCTGGAGCACCAGGCCCCGATGCCGTCCGCCCCGGACCCGGCCACGCTGCCCACCTCCCAGGAGCGGCTGCGCGGCTACGACCACCTCGACCCCGTGGTGGTGGAGAAGCTCCTGGAGGCCCGCGAGGCGGTCGACCTGCGCTACGTCGACGAGCCACCGTTCGGGCGGTTCGGTGAGCCGCGCGAGCCGCACTCCCAGGTGTGGTTCCGCACCAACGGCAAGCTCGAAGGCGCGATCGACGAGCCCCTGCTGCACGTCGTCCTCGCCACCTATGTCTCCGACATGACGCTCCTCGACTCGGTCCTGCTCGCGCACGGCCGTGGCGGCTGGGCCGTCGGTGACGTCGTCGGGGCCTCGCTGGACCACGCGATGTGGTTCCACCGGCCGTTCCGGGCCGACGAGTGGCTGCTGTACGACCAGGAGTCCCCGTCGGCGCACGGCGGCCGCGGCCTCGGCCAGGCCCGTATCTACACGCAGGACGGCCGGCTGGCCATCTCGGTGATCCAGGAGGGCGTGGTCCGCGTCCCCAGGTGAGGCCGGGCCGCCCCGGAAAGGCGGTTGAGGTCGTCGCGGCGCTCACGGTGGGATGAGTACATGACACTCACCGAGGAGCCGTGGAACTGGCGCGGCGGGCGGATCCGGGGCGCCTTCCTGGAAGCGGTGCAGACGGTCGCCGACCTGGTCGCCGAGCCTGCCGTCGCCGCCGCCTGGAACCAGCCCAGCGGCTGAAGGACTTCAGTCTGCGCGGGCTCGCCGGGCACACCTTCTGGCAGGAACTCGCCCTTCCGGGGCTGCTCGCGCAGCCCGTGCCCGCCGAGCCCGTGGTGTCCCTGCGGGAGAACTACCTCCCGCGGGTCACCTGGCTCGACGCCGGTGCCGACGGCGCCGTCGGCATCCGGATCCGGCAGGGCGGGCAGGCCACCGCGTCCGAGGGCCACGAGGCACTGCTCGCGCGCGTGCGGGAGGCGGTCGAACGCCTGCGCACCCGGATACCGGACGCTCCCGCCGTCCGCCCCCTCCGCATCTCCTCCTGGGGCGAGTGGTCCCTCGAGCTCGACGACTTCCTGCTCACCCGGCTGCTCGAACTCGTCGTCCACGCCGACGACCTGGCGTGCAGTACGGGGCTGCCGACACCGGAGTTCCCCGAGCACGTGACCGCGCCGGTCGTCGAGCTGCTGGGCCGCCTCGCCGTCCGCCGCCACGGCACGGTCGGCGTCGTCCGGGGGCTCGCCCGCGCCGAGCGCGCCCCCGCATCCATCGCCGGTATCCAGGAATCCGGTATCCAGGAATCCGGTATCCAGGAATCCGGTATCCAGGAATCCGGAATCCGGAAGGAGACGGCCGCGTCCTACGCCAGGCCCGCCTGCTCCAGCAGGTACGCCGTCATCGGGTCGTAGTACCGCGGGCTGACCACGTGGTCGTCGAGCGGCACCGTCACCTGGAGGGTCCCCTCGGCCTCGGCGAGGAAGAGGGCCGGGTCGTTGCAGTCGGCGTAACCGACGGAGTCGACGCCGTGCTGACCGGCGTACCCGGCCCAGCCGTGGTCGGCGACCACCAGGTCGGGCAGCGGGCGGCCCTCGCGCTCCAGGCCGGTGAGGATGGCGCGCATCGGCTGGCCGGAGTGCGTGTGCCAGAGCGTGGCGCCGTGCTCCAGCACCGCCACGTCCGCGAACTGCATGACGTACCCCTCGTCCGTCTGCAGCCCGTCCGGGATGACGACGATCTCGCAGCCGGCGGCGCGCAGCGCGGCGGCCGTGGCGCGGTGCACGTCGAGCAGGCCGCCGGGGTGGCCGGTGGCGAACAGCACCCGCTGGCCGCCGTCGGCGGCCTTGCGCAGCCGGCCCGCCAGCCGCTCCAGAGCGTCGACGGTCAGCTCGGGGTCGATGGTGTCCTGGCCGTACCGGTGTTCCGGGTCGTCGTTGACGCCGACCCGTTCCGCCATCACCGCGAGCACGTCCTGCTCGTCGGTCCAGCGGTCGCCGAGTTCCAGGCCGAGCCAGAAGTTGCGGTCGCCGTTCGCCAGCTTGCGGTAGTGGGAGAGGTTGTTCTCGCGGGGCGTGGCGACGTCCCCCGCGATACGGGTCTTCACGAGGTGGTCGACGAGGTCGGCGCGGCTGGGTGTCCCGGATATCGGCATGCCCCCCATTGTGAAGCAGCGGCCTGCGTGCGTCCCCGACGTCCCGAACGCTGGGACGTGGGTCACGCCCCTCTGATCCGCCGCAGGGCGAACCACAGTTCCATGCGTACGTCGGGGTCGTCCAGGTCGGCGTCGAGGAGGGCCGCGCAGCGGGCGATGCGCTGGCGGACGGTGTTGCGGTGCACGGACAGGGCGACCGCGGTGCGGTCCCAACTGCCGTGCAGGGACAGCCAGGTGCGCAGGGTCTCGGTGAGTGCGGGGACCGTTGTGATCGGGGCGAGGAGCGCGCGGGCGTGGGCCTCGGCCTCGCCGTCCGGGACCAGGTCGGCGAGGCCGGGGCGGCTGCCGTGGCGGACCAGGGCGGTGCGGGTGGCGCGGGCGCGGGCCAGGGCGCGGGCCGCCTGGGTGTCGGCGGCCGGCCAGTCGCCCGGGGCGACGGCGGCACTGACGCCGAGGGTCCAGCCGGGCTGCGGGGACGGTTCGCGCCCGGCGGGGACGAGGACCCGTACGACGCCGTCCGCCAGGTCCACCAGCGCGGACCCGAGGGCGGCGCCGAGCGCGGAGGCGGCCACGGCGTCCGGGGCCTGCGCGTCCGGCCGGGCGTGCACGACGACCCACCGGTCGGCCCCGAGCAGCGGCGCGACGTCCTCGGGCGGGGCACCGAGCAGCAGTCGTACGAGCGCCGAGGAGCGCGCCGCTCCCGCGCCGCTCTGGTGCTCGCCGGTGAGCAGCGACAGCAGCACCGCGGCCACGGACGCGATGGTGTGGTCCCCGGGTTCGCGCTGCGGGGAGGCGACGCCGAGCACGAAGCCCTGCCCGGTGCCCAGGGCGTAGGCGGCGAGGTGGGCGCCGGCGACGGTGTCGGTGGCGGAGGAGGGGGCGAGGCGGCTCGGGACCGGACGGTCGGGGGACGGGGCGAGGCGGCTCGGGACCGGACGGTCGGGGGACGGGGGCGGGGGCGGGACCGCCGCGCCGGATCCCTCCGGCTCCCGGCTCGTCCCCGGCTCCCGGCTCGTCCCCGGCGCCCTGCCCGTCCCCGGCGCTCTGCCCGTCCCGGGTGCCGTGCCCGTCCCCGGCGCTCTGCCCGTCCCGGGTGCCGTGCTCGTCCCCGGCGCGCTGCCCGTCCCGGGTGCCGTGCCCGTCCCCGGCGCGCTGCCAATACCCGTCGGCCGTACCACCCCCGCCAGTCCCGCCAGCGCCCCCTGGGCCTCCTCCCCCGGCCGCCGCCCCGCCGACGCGATCTCCGCCCCGTCGGGGCCGTACAGCACCGCCCAGCCCGCCAGCCGCTGGGCCAGCTGGCGCAGGACCGAGGGGACCGGGTCCGGGCGGGAGGCGGCGACCGTCAGGCTCTGCTGGGCTTCCGTGGTGCGGCGCAGCTCGGCCAAGCGCGCCTGGGCCATCAGCTGCCAGACCGCGCGGGCCACGCCCGAGAAGGTGGTCTGCGGGGGAACCTCCAGAAGGGGGAGGTCGTGCCTGTCGCAGGCGGCCACCAGCGCGCGTGGCACCGTGTCGTGCACCGGCGCGAGGCCGAAGCCGAGGGCCGCGCCGCCCGCCGCCACGATCCGGGAGACGTAGTCGTCGAAGTACTCCCCCAGTCTCGACTTCGCTCGACCGGGGGCACCCTCATCCGAGTCCGCCGCCTCCGGGATGTGCACGCCCGCCGTCAGCAGCAGCTCGCCGCCGAGCAGGTACGGATAGGGGTCCGCCATCTCCGAGGTGTGCGCCCAGTGGATCACGATGCCGGGGTCGGACGGCCCCGCGATCTGCCGCAGGGCGAGGTCCTCGCGGGCCAGGAGCGCCGAGAGCGGTACCGGTGGCGTGGGAGGGACCGCTGGTGC
Organism: Streptomyces sp. NPDC005202; assembly: GCF_040608235.1. Classification (NCBI taxonomy): domain Bacteria; kingdom Bacillati; phylum Actinomycetota; class Actinomycetes; order Kitasatosporales; family Streptomycetaceae; genus Streptomyces; species Streptomyces sp. NPDC005202. The sequence continues at coordinate 100,757 of NZ_JBEXHW010000011.1, forward strand.
GGGGGCGTCCGCCATGGTGTGCGTTTCCTCCATCCCGTTCCGTTCGAATGGATGAAACGTACACTTCGCAGTCGCTTTCCGGCCACCTAGTGTCAGTCCGTAACCGGCAGCCGCGGGTACGGGCGGATGTCCCCGCGAGCCGCTGCCGTCCGTCTCCCCGCATCTGCACGACACGCCACCGAGAGTGCGCGAAGGAGGGCCCCACATGGCCGTCGACTACACAGTGATCGTCGTCTATCTGGCCGGCATGCTGGCCATGGGCTGGTGGGGCATGCGCCGCGCCAAGTCCAAGAGCGAGTTCTTGGTGGCGGGCCGCCGCCTCGGGCCCGCGATGTACTCCGGCACCATGGCGGCCATCGTCCTCGGCGGCGCGTCCACCATTGGCGGCGTCGGCCTCGGCTACAAGTACGGCCTCTCCGGCGCGTGGATGGTGTTCACCATCGGCCTCGGCCTGCTGGCCCTGTCGGTCTTCTTCTCGGCCCGCATCGCCCGCCTGAAGGTTTACACCGTCTCCGAGATGCTCGACCTGCGCTACGGCGGCCGGGCGGGAGTCATCTCCGGCGTCGTCATGTGGGCGTACACCCTCATGCTCGCGGTGACCTCCACCATCGCCTACGCCACGATCTTCGACGTCCTCTTCGACCTGAACCGCACCGTGGCGATCATCCTCGGCGGCTCGATCGTGGTGGCGTACTCGACCCTCGGCGGTATGTGGTCCATCACGCTGACCGACATGGTGCAGTTCGTGGTGAAGACCATCGGCGTGCTGCTGCTCCTGCTGCCCATCGCCGTCGTCAAGGCGGGCGGCTTCAGCGAGATGAAGGCCAAGCTGCCCACCTCGTACTTCGACCCGCTGGGCATCGGCGGCGAGACGATCTTCACCTACGTCCTGATCTACACCTTCGGCATGCTCATCGGGCAGGACATCTGGCAGCGCGTCTTCACCGCCCGCAGCGACAAGACCGCCAAGTGGGGCGGCACGGTCGCCGGCACCTACTGTCTGGCCTACGCCCTCGCCGGTGCCGTCATCGGCACGGCCGCCAAGGTGCTCTACCCCAACCTGGGCAGCGCCGACGACGCCTTCGCGACCATCGTCAAGGACGAACTCCCCGTCGGTGTGCGCGGATTGGTGCTCGCCGCAGCCCTGGCCGCCGTGATGTCGACGTCCTCCGGCGCGCTGATCGCCTGCGCGACCGTCGCCAACAACGACATCTGGTCGCGGCTGCGGGGCATCGTCCGGCCCTCCGGCGAGCAGCACGACGAGGTCAAGGGCAACCGCGCGTTCATCCTGATCATGGGCCTCGCGGTGATCGGCACCGCGATCGCGCTCAACAACGTCGTCGAGGCGCTGACCGTGGCGTACAACCTGCTGGTCGGCGGGTTGCTCGTCCCGATCCTCGGCGGCCTGCTGTGGAGGCGCGGCACCGTCCAGGGCGCCCTCGCCTCCGTGATCGTCGGCGGCCTCGCCGTCCTCGGCCTGATGGCGACCTACGGCATCCTCGCCAACGAGCCCGTCTACTACGGCCTGCTGTCCTCCCTGGTCGCCTACGTCGCCGTCTCCCTGGTGACCAAGCCGACCGACGCGGCCGTCCTCGCCGCCTGGCGCGAGCGCCTCGCCGGGCGGACCCCCGAACCCGTCTCCGAACCGGTCCCGGCTCACCAGTAGAGTCGTATGGAAAGCAGTACATGCGCGGCGAAGCGCAAGAAAGAAGGCATTTCATCATGAGCAGCAACGAGACGCCCCGCGGCCCCGTCGACTCCTCCCGCATCCCGCGGTACGCCGGTCCCGCGACCTTCGCCCGGCTGCCCCGCCTCGACGAGGTCGGTCGCGCCGACGTCGCGGTGGTGGGTGTGCCGTTCGACTCGGGCGTCTCGTACCGGCCGGGCGCCCGCTTCGGCGGCAACGCCATCCGCGAGGCGTCCCGGCTGCTGCGTCCCTACAACCCGGCGCAGGACGCCTCCCCGTTCGCGCTCGCCCAGGTCGCGGACGGCGGTGACATCGCCGTGAACCCGTTCAACATGGACGAGGCCGTGGAGACCATCGAGGCCGCCGCCGACGAACTGCTCGGCACCGGCGCCCGGTTGGTGACCCTCGGCGGCGACCACACCATCGCGCTGCCGCTGCTGCGCGCGGTGGCCAAGAAGCACGGCCCGGTCGCGCTGCTCCACTTCGACGCCCACCTCGACACCTGGGACACCTACTTCGGCGCCGAGTACACGCACGGCACCCCGTTCCGCCGCGCGGTGGAGGAGGGCATCCTCGACACCGAGGCGCTCTCCCACGTCGGCACCCGCGGCCCGCTGTACGGCAAGCAGGACCTCACCGACGACGAGAAGATGGGCTTCGGCATCGTCACCTCGGCGGACGTCTACCGCCGCGGCGCCGACGAGGTCGCCGACCAGCTGCGCCAGCGCATCGGGGACCGCCCGCTGTACATCTCCATCGACATCGACTGCCTCGACCCGGCGCACGCGCCCGGCACCGGCACCCCGGAGGCCGGCGGCATGACCTCCCGCGAACTCCTCGAGATCCTGCGCGGCCTGGCGTCCTGCAACCTGGTGTCGGCGGACGTCGTCGAGGTCGCGCCCGCGTACGACCACGCCGAGATCACGTCGGTGGCCGCGTCCCACACGGCGTACGAGCTCACCACCATCATGACCCGCCAGATCGCGGCGGCCCGCACCTCCTGATTGCCGACTCCTGATTCCCGAGGAGACCGAGACCAAGTGACCCACGACCACGACCTGGTACTCCGTCCGACGGCGGCGCAGACCGAAACCGCGCTGAATCCTCCCCCCGGCCGCAACGGCGGAGACCTGGTCGTGGAGACCCTGGCCGGGCTCGGTGCGACGACCGTCTTCGGCCTGCCCGGCCAGCACGCCCTCGGCATGTTCGACGCGCTGCGCCGCTCGGACCTGCGCTACGTGGGCCTGCGGGTGGAGAACAACGCGGGCTTCGCGGCGGACGCCTACGGCCGGATCACGGGTGAGGCGGCCCCGCTGCTCCTCTCGACGGGCCCGGGGGCGCTGACGTCGCTGGCCGCGCTCCAGGAGGCGGCCGCGGCGAGCGCCCCCGTGCTGGCGATCAGCAGCCAGATCCCGACGGCGGGGCTCGGCGGCGGCCGCCACGGCTACCTGCACGAACTGCCCGACCAGGCGGCCTCGTTCCGGGGCGTGGTCAAGTCGGTCCACACCGTACGCACCCAGTCCCAGATCCCGTCGGCGATCGCGGCGGCTTGGAAGTCGGCGCTGACGGTCCCGCACGGCCCGGTGTGGGTGGAGATCCCGCAGGACGTGCTGCTGGCCGAGACGCACCTGCCGGTGGTGACGGCGTTGGACGCGACGCCGGAGGATCTGGCTCCACGCCCCGAACTGACCGCGGTGGCCGCCGAGTTGCTGTCGAAGGCGTCGCGCCCGGCGATCATCGCGGGCGGGGGAGTGGTCCGGGCGGACGCGTCCGGGAAGCTTCTCGCGCTGGCGGAGAAGCTCCAGGCGCCCGTGGTGACCACCTTCGGCGGCAAGGGCGCCTTCCCCTGGGAGCACCCCCTGTCCCTCCAGTCCTGGCTGGAGGACCGGCACACGACGGACTTCCTGGAGGACGCGGACGTCCTCCTGGTCGTCGGCTCGGGCCTCGGTGAACTCTCCTCCAACTACCACACGTTCAAGCCGCGCGGCCGCGTCGTCCAGATCGAGGCGGACCTCGGCAAGCTGGAGTCCAACCACCCGGCGCTCGGCATCCACGCGGACGCGCGGCTTGCGTTGCAGGCGCTGCTGGAGACGGTGGAGCCGCGGCAGGACGAGACGGCTCCCGAGCGCGTCCGCACGCTGCTGTCCCGCGTCGCGGAGCGCATCGCCTCCCAGGACCTCACCCTGGAGCAGGACGTGCTGGCGTCGGTACGCCGGGCGCTGCCCGGCGACTCCCCGTCCTTCTGGGACATGACGATCCTGGCCTACTGGGCCTGGTCGGCCTTCGACGCCCACGGCCCCAACACCATGCACTCGGCCCAGGGCGCCGGCGGCCTCGGCTACGGCTTCCCCGCGGCCCTCGGCGCGGCGGCCGCCGACCCGACCCGCCCGGTGCTGGCGGTGTCCGGCGACGGGGGTGCCCTGTACTCGATCGCCGAGCTGGCGACGGCCCGCCAGTACGACCTCAACGTCACCTGGCTGATCGTCGACGACGGCGGCTACGGCATCCTCCGCGAGTACATGACCGACGCCTTCGGCCAGGCCACGGCGACGGAGCTCACCCGCCCGGACTACGTGGCCCTGGCGGAGTCGTTCGGTGTTCCGGGCGTGCGGACGACACCGGAAACTCTGGAGACCGACCTGTCCAAGGCCCTGGCGACTCCCGGTCCTTCGGTGGTCGTCCTGCCCGCCGTCCTGCGGATGTTCGCGCCGACGCACCTCGGCTGAGACGTACGGCCGCGGCGGCCCCCCGACCGTACGGGACGGTCGGGGGGCCGCCGCGCGTGCCGGTCCCGGTCGGCGTCAGCCGGACAGCTCGCCGTCCTTGACGGCCGCGACGAACGCGGCCCAGCCCGCCGCCGGGAAGAGCAGGGCGGGGCCGTGGGGGTTCTTGGAGTCGCGGACGGGGACGCCGTGGGGGTGTCCGTCGAGGACTTCGAGGCAGCTGCCGCCCTCAGGGCCGCTGTGGGAAGACTTGCGCCAGCCGTGCAGTGAACCGCTGTCGTGGATGATGCGTTCAGTCACGGCGTCCGTGGTCCTTCGCTATCGCCTTCAACATGGCGAGCGACTCCTTCAAAGGCAAAGCGTCGCTCAGCGCCAGATCGTAGGCGCCCTGGAGCCGTGTGACCACGGTGGGGGAATCGTGCACCTTGCCCACCTGCACGCCTTCGGAGTACGCGAGCCGATCTCCTCGGCCACCCGGCCGACCTACTGGCGGACCCCCGGGCGACCCACGCCCAACTCCGTTTTCTGCTGGCCCGTATGCGTGAGTCCCTGACCTACGTGCACCGCATCGCGGAGAGCCGGGGCGCACGGTTGCCGCGTCGCTGACCGCGGGACCGACGGCACAGGGGGAGGCCGGGTCACGGCAACAGCGTGCCGAACTCGTCCTTGTACTTGCCGAACTGGTCCGCGTAGCCGTCGGCGAAGGCAGTCCACTCGCCCTGGCCCATGGTGTGCTGGGGCATCTCCCCGGGGACAAGGAACTCCGGTATCTGCTCGAAGACCTCGACGGCCCGCCTCCAGTGTTCGCCGCCCCGCTTCCGTGCCGTCATGAGTTTCGTCACGAGGTTCTCCGTCACGTGCGGATCCTCCTCTCTCAGGAAATTCCACGGCTGCGCCTTCTTGAGGAGTGCGGCCCGTCTCGGCGGCGTCCCCTTGCCGTTGGCGAGGAGATGCAGCGTCCACAGGACGGCGAGCAGCTGCCCGGCACGGTAATGAGCGTTGTGTGTGCTGTTCGGCATGGTTTCTTCATGCCCGTCTCCGGGTGCCGCTACGAACACCGAGGCCACCCGAACTCCCGTTCTGGGATGCGTGTTTGGCCTGTGGGGCACTCGTGCGGCAAGCGAACGCAAGTGCAACTATCCGTTGTTCCAGCGAGTCAAGAGAGGTGGGTGCGCCGGGGCGCGCTCCCGTTCGCTCAAGGGATGGGGAACCTCCATGACTCATCGGTTATCCCGGCGGGCCCGCCTGCTCGCGGCAGGACTCGGCGCCGGGATGCTCATACCGTTCGTGGCGGCCGCCGCGCCCGCTGCCGCCACGACAGCGACGGTCAGCTGTACGTCCGGCACGGCGGGCCTGGCCACCAAGCTGCAGAAGGACATCACCGCCGCCCTCGCGGGCCGCAAGGGCACCGTCGCGGTCGGCCTCTACGACCGCTCCACCAAGACCACCTGCTCGCTGCGCGCCACCACCGCCTACGACTCCGCCAGCGTGGTCAAGGTCACCGTGCTCGCCACCCTGCTGTGGGACGCGAAGAAGCACAACCGCTATCTGACCAGCCGTGAGACGAGCCTCGCCACGGCCATGATCACCAAGTCGGACAACTCGGCGACCAGCACGCTGTGGAAGCAGTTGGGCCTGACGAAGATCAAGGGCCTCCTCACCGCCGCCGGCATGACCCAGACCAAGCCGGGCGCGAACGGCTACTGGGGCCTGACCCAGATCACCGTGCGCGACGAGCAGAAGCTGCTCGGGCTCGTCACCGCCAAGAACTCCGTGCTGAGCGACAACTCCCGGGCGTACATCCTCAAGCTGATGGGTAAGGTCATCTCCTCGCAGCGCTGGGGCACCCCGGCCGGCGCGCCCTCCGGCGTCTCCGTGCACGTCAAGAACGGCTGGCTGCAGCGCGCCACGCACGGCTGGCGGGTGCACAGCGTCGGCACCTTCAACGGCGCCGGCCACGACTACATGATCACGGTGCTCACCCAGGACAACAGCACCATGAACTACGGCGTGACCACCATCCAGAACATCGCCAAGGCCATCCACAAGGACCTCGTCCCCACGACGACGAGCGCGCTGCGCTACACCCCGACGAGCACGCCCAAGGAGGCGTTCCCGGCGGTGCCGTCGAACGGCTGATGTTTCACGGGACGGTCTCCCCTCGGTCACCCGAGCGCACTACGGTGGCGCTCATGCGCCTGAGGACCGTACTCGCGACCGTCACCGCCGGCCTGGCGGCGGCCACCTGTCTCGCCGCCGGGCCGGCCAGTGCCCACCCCGACAACTCCCCGGCGTCTCACGCCTGTTCGCCGTCCGTCTACCTCGACCGCCTCTCCGACGCGCTCGACAAGACGACGTACCAGGGATCCTTCGTCGGCAACTTCTCCGCGCTCGCGGTGGACCGGGACGGTTCCCTCGCCGCGCTCTCCGACCGCTCGTCGCTGTTCGGTCTGGACGCGAGGACGCTGCGGCCGACCGGCGTCGTCCAGCTCGCCGACGAAAACGGTGCCGCCCTCGACTCCGAGGGCCTGGTCGTCGACCGCGACGGCACCCGACTGGTCACCTCCGAGACCGAGCCGTCCGTGCGCCGCTACTCCCGCGACGGCCGCATTCTCGACCGCCTGCCCGTGCCGGACGCCCTGAAGACCGCCCCGGCCGGCCGCGCCACCTCGAACCAGACCTTCGAGGGCCTGACCCTGCTGCCCGGCGGGCACACCCTGCTGGCGTCGATGGAGTACGCGATCGCCGGCGACGCGACCGGCATCGTGCGCTTCCAGACGTGGGAGAGGACGAAGGGCGGGCACTTCACGCTCTCCCACCAGTACGCCTACCGCACCGACTCCGGCCTGGGCGTCCCCGAGGTCCAGGCGACCCCCGACGGCCGCCTGCTCGTCCTGGAGCGCGGTTTCACCTCCGGCGTCGGCAACACGGTCCGCCTCTACCTGGCCGACCCGCGGCACGCCACCGACACCGGCGGCATCGAGAACCTCACCGGCCAGGCCGGCGTACGGCTGATCAAGAAGACGCTCCTCGCCGACATCGCCGCCTGCCCGTCCCTCGGCGCCACCGCCAAGCAGCCCCAGCCGAACCCGCTCCTCGACAACATCGAGGGCATGACGATCACGGGCCACGACGCGAAGGGCCGCCTGAAGGTGCTCCTGGTCAGCGACGACAACCAGAACGCGGTGCAGACGACACGGTTCTACTACCTGCGGGTACGCCTCTGAACATTGCGGAGGGATGAAATCCGGTTCCGTTCGCGTTGGTGCCTTGCGGTGGTTCAGATCTGCAGGAAGGCACCGGCGTGGCAGCGCAGCAGGGGGAAACGCGGGGTTGGGCGCGAAGGCTCGCCTCGTACGCATGGCGCTACCCCAGGGACGTCGTCCTCGCCCTTGGCTCCTCCCTCGCCGGTATGGCCGTCATGGCGCTGGTCCCGCTGATCACCAAGGTGATCATCGATGACGTGATCGGCGGCCACAGCCGGGCCATGGCCCCCTGGGCCGGCGCCCTGATCGGCGCCGCGCTCCTCGTCTACGTCCTGACCTTCATCCGCCGCTACTACGGCGGGCGCCTCGCCCTCGACGTCCAGCACGACCTGCGGACGGAGATGTACGAGACGATCACCCGGCTCGACGGCCGCCGCCAGGACGAGCTGTCCACCGGCCAGGTGGTCGGCCGCGCCACCAGCGACCTCCAGCTGATCCAGGGCCTGCTCTTCATGCTGCCGATGACCATCGGCAACGTGCTCCTCTTCCTGATCTCCCTGGTGATCATGGCCTGGCTGTCGCTGCCACTGACCCTGGTCGCCCTCGCGGTCGCGCCCGCCCTCGGCTGGATCGCCCGGCGCAGCCGCACCAAGCTGCACCCCGCCACCTGGTACGCCCAGGCGCAGGCCGCCGCCGTCGCCGGCGTGGTCGACGGTGCCGTCAGCGGCGTACGCGTGGTGAAGGGTTTCGGGCAGGAGGAGCAGGAGACCGGCAAGCTCCGCGAGGTCGGCCGGCGGCTGTTCGCCGGGCGGATGCGGACCATCCGGCTGAACGCCAGGTTCACCCCCGCCCTCCAGGCCGTGCCCGCCCTCGGCCAGGTCGCCATGCTGGCCCTGGGCGGCTGGCTCGCCGTACGGGGGCACATCACGCTCGGTACGTTCGTCGCCTTCTCCACCTACCTCGCCCAGCTCGTCGGCCCGGTCCGCATGCTCGCCGTGGTGCTCACCGTCGGCCAGCAGGCCCGGGCGGGCACCGAGCGGGTCCTGGAGCTGATCGACACCGAGCCCACGCTGACCGACGGCACGAAGGAGCTCCCCGCCGACGCGCCCGCGACGGTCGAGTTCGACGACGTCTCCTTCGGCTACGCCGACGGCCGCCCGGTCCTGGAAGGCCTCTCCTTCGAGATCCGCCCCGGCGAGACCCTCGCCGTCGTCGGCTCCTCAGGCTCCGGCAAGTCCACCGTCTCCCTCCTCCTCCCGCGCTTCTACGACGTCACCCACGGCGCCGTCCTCGTCGGCGGGCACGACGTGCGCGAGCTGACCCTCGACTCGCTGCGGGCCGCGATCGGCCTGGTGCCCGAGGACTCCTTCCTCTTCTCCGACACCGTGCGCAACAACATCGCCTACGGCCGTCCCGACGCCACCCAGGAGGAGATCGAGGCCGCCGCCCGCGCCGCCCAGGCGCACCGTTTCATCGCCGAGCTGCCCGACGGCTACGACACCGCGGTCGGCGAGCACGGCCTGACCCTCTCCGGCGGCCAGCGCCAGCGCATCGCGCTGGCCCGCGCGATCCTCACCGACCCGCGGCTGCTCGTCCTCGACGACGCCACCTCCGCCGTGGACGCCCGGGTCGAGCACGAGATCCACGAGGCGCTCAAGCAGGTCATGGAGGGCCGGACCACCCTGCTCATCGCACACCGGCGCTCCACCCTCAACCTCGCCGACCGCATCGCCGTCCTCGACGGCGGCCGCCTCGCCGACGTCGGCACCCACGAGGAACTCCAGCAGCGCTGCGCCCTCTACCGCCGCCTGCTCACCGACCCCGACGAGCTGGGCGGTGTCTCACCCGGTCAGGCCCGGCCCGCCGCGCCCCAGGAGGACACCTCCGTACGCGAGGAGCTGGACGCCGAGTTCGACGCCGAGCGCGGCATCACACCCAAGCTGTGGGCGGGGGAGCGCGCGCCCAGGGACACGGCGATGGCCGGCATGCCCGCCACCCCCGAACTCCTCGCCCAGGTCGAGGCCCTGCCGCCCGCGACCGACACCCCGGACATCGACGAGGGACGCGCGGTCCAGCCCGAGGAGTCCTACGGCCTGCGCAGACTCCTGCGCGGCTTCGGCCTCCCGCTCCTCGTCAGCCTGTTCCTCGTCGCCGTGGACGCCGGCATGGGCCTGCTCCTGCCGATCCTGATCCGGCACGGCATCGACCAGGGCGTCACCCGGATGGCCCTCGGCGCCGTCTGGTCGGCCTCGCTGCTCGCCCTGCTCGCCGTCGCCCTCCAGTGGGCGGCGCAGATCGGCGAGACCCGGATGACCGGGCGCACCGGCGAACGCGTCCTGTACTCCCTGCGCCTGAAGATCTTCGCCCAGCTCCAGCGGCTCGGACTCGACTACTACGAGCGGGAGCTGACCGGCCGGATCATGACGCGGATGACGACCGACGTCGACGCGCTGTCGACGTTCCTGCAGACAGGCCTGGTCACGGCGTTCGTCTCGGTGGTCACCTTCTTCGGCATCATGGTCGTCCTGCTGGTCATCGACGTACAGCTGGCGCTGGTCGTCTTCGCGACCCTGCCGCCGCTGATCGTCGCCACCTTCTTCTTCCGCCGGGCGAGCGTGAAGGCCTACCAACTGGCCCGCGAGCGCGTGTCGGTGGTCAACGCCGACCTCCAGGAGTCGGTGTCCGGGCTGCGGATCGTGCAGGCCTTCCGGCGTGAGCGCGACGGCGGGCGGCGGTTCGCCGAGCGCAGCGACAGCTACCGCCGGGCCCGGATCCGGGGCCAGTGGCTGATCTCGATCTACTTCCCGTTCGTGCAGTTCCTGTCGTCGGTCGCGGCAGCCTCGGTGCTCATCGCGGGCGCGGGCCGGGTGGAGGAGGCCACGCTCACCACGGGTGCCCTGGTGGCGTACCTGCTGTACATCGACCTGTTCTTCGCGCCGGTCCAGCAGCTCTCCCAGGTCTTCGACGGCTACCAGCAGGCGACCGTCTCCCTCGGCCGCATCCAGGAGCTGCTCCAGGAGCCGACGTCCACCAAGTCCGCCGACGAGCCCCTCGATGTGCTCTCCCTGCGCGGCGAAATCGCCTTCGAGGACGTGCACTTCGCCTACGGGGCCGCCGATGGGACCGACGCGGCGTTGCGCGGGATCGACCTGCGCATCCCCGCGGGCCAGACCGTCGCCTTCGTCGGCGAGACCGGCGCGGGCAAGTCGACCCTCGTGAAGCTGGTGGCCCGCTTCTACGACCCGACCGGCGGCCGGGTGACCGTCGACGGCTCGGATCTGCGGGCGCTGGACCTGACGTCGTACCGCCACCGTCTCGGTGTCGTGCCGCAGGAGGCGTACCTCTTCCAGGGCACCGTCCGCGACGCCATCGCCTACGGCCGCCCGGACGCCACCGACGCCGAGGTGGAGGCGGCGGCGCGGGCGGTCGGCGCGCACGAGATGATCGCCACGCTGGAGGGCGGCTATCTGCACGAGGTCGCCGAGCGCGGCCGCAACCTGTCGGCGGGCCAGCGCCAGTTGATCGCCCTGGCCCGCGCCGAGCTCGTCGACCCCGACATCCTGCTCCTCGACGAGGCGACGGCTGCCCTGGACCTGGCGTCGGAGGCTCAGGTCAGCCAGGCCACCGACCGCCTCGCGGGCCGCCGCACAACCCTGGTGGTCGCCCACCGCCTGACCACCGCCGCCCGCGCCGACCGGGTGGTGGTGATGGACCACGGCCGCGTCGTCGAGGACGGCACGCACGAGGAGCTGCTGGCCCGCGGCGGGCGGTACGCGGAGTTGTGGCGGACCTTCGTCGGCGCGCCCGGGCCGGAGGAGCCGGTCAGCGCGTCCCGCTGACGCGGGCGGCGCAACCATCTGACGTACGTCCTGCGTCCGTACACCAGTACGCTGATGTGCTGCTGTACGGGGAGGGACGACTGTGGACAGTGGTGCGATACGTCGGCGGGTGGCGCTTGTCGCGGCCGTGCTGACCGCGTCCGGGATGCTCGCGCTCGCGGTGCCCGGAACCGCGCAGGCCGCGTCCAGCTGCTCCGGCCGCCAGGTCAAGACGCTCTCCTTCTCCACCGGCGCCGTGCACGTCTACCGGCGCGACGGCTACGTCTGCGCCATGACCTTCCCCAAGCACCCCGGGCCGAGGCAGTCGATGTCGGTCACAGTTCAGGCCCGCGGCAACCGCCCGGTCACCGACAAGGGGCGCTTCGCCTACCACGCGGGCCCGGTCACCGTGCACGCAGGCCACCGATGCGTGCGGATCAGCGGATCGGTGGGGGCGGGGTCGGTGAGCACCGGCTGGATCCTGTGCTGAGTCACTGACGTGCCATAGGGTTTTCCCCAACTGCCCTGGTGTGCACTTGCGTTGCTCCGATAGCTTCCGGCGCACATCTGTCTCACAGTTGAGGGTGCATGCGCAAGGCGCTCAGATGGCTGCTCGCGCTCACGGTGCTCATAGGCACGCTGAGCACGGCCGGAGCGGTGTCGACCGACCCTTTCCGGCTCGGTCACGGGGCGCGCGACTCGTACGTCTTCACAGCGCCCGGCCTGAACCACGGCGCGAAGGTCGCGGGCCTCGTGCCCGACGAGAAGGCGCTCGCCACGGCCAGGATCCTTCAGTGGCCGGCGTGGCCTCCTCGGCGGTCCAGGCGGACCCGGCGGCGGCCAAACCGCTGGCGCGGTACGACGTGAAGCTGGACAAGCACGACGTGGAGCGTGAACCGGCGCTCAGGCCCTGACGCATGAGGGCTGCGCCCGGAGTCACACCTTCCGGGCGCAGCCCACCGGGTCCTTGCCGCCCAGCTGGACGTATAACGCCGTCGACGACGGGCACCGGGCGCGGGTGCGGACCGCCCGCGTCACCTTGTACTCCGGCTGCTTCCTGCCCGTGCCGTCGCACGCCGTCTCCCGTACCTCGCCGCGGCCCGCGCTGTAGACGCAGTCGCCGACGATGGTGCGGGGGCCGCCCCCGCCGCCGGGGGCGCCGGGATGCGGCGGCTCGAGGTTGCGCATGCAGGCGTAGCCCTGCGGGATCGCGCCGTCGCCGTTCTCGTCGGAGGAGGGCCGCTGGGCGCTGATGTGCAGCACGAAGTCGGTGGTCGCCGGGCACGGCGGACCGTCGCTCAGCTTGCCGTCGTAGCGGGCGATCACCCGTGCCGCCGCCCGTTCGCCGGTGCACGGCACCTCGGTGAAGCTGGTCGTGCCGAAGGAGCTGCACTCGTCCACCGCGAGGAACACCGCGCCGTAGCCGGAGGGCTGCGTCGGTGTCGCCGTACCGCCGAGCCGGCCGTCGTCCTGCGCCGCGGAGCCGGACGTTTGCTGGCAGCCCGTCAGCAGCGCGCCGAGCAGCGCGGGCAGGGCGCACCCCAATCCCACGGACCATCTCTTGCGCATCGCCATCCCCCGGTCCACCCCCGTCCAGCGTGGCCCGCCGCAGCGGGCCCACGCCAGACATGTGGGGGGCTTTGGGTCAGTTGGGGGTGATCCGCCGGGTGCGCGGCGTACGTCTCGTACGTCCGATGGCAGAGCCCGGCTAGTACGACAGGCCGTACCCGATGGGGTACAGCACCTTCGCCGGATCGTCCGCCCGCTGCACCGGCACCGGCAGCTTCCCGCGCGGCTTCACCCGGCCGGCGACGACCCGTGCGGCCGCGCGCAGTTCGACGTCGGTCCAGGAGTAGGCCGCCAGGCAGGCGGGCACGGACAGCAGTTGGGCCACGTCGTACGGGTTCCTGATGGCGATCGCCACCACCGGACGGCCGGTCGCCAAGAGCTGTTCCACCAGCGTCTTCTGCGAGCTGCCCGCCGTGACGTTGTACGTCCCGACCACCACCGCGTCCGCCTCCCGTGCCGCCGCGACCGCCTTGGCGATGGTCGCCGCGGACGGGGTGATGCCGGTCGACAGGGCCGTGGCCGTGAAGCCCAGCTCGGTGAGGGCGGCGGCGAGGACGCCGGTGGGCGGTCCCGTGGTGCCCGACGGGGAGGCCGGATCGGCGCCGACGACGAGGAGCTTCTTGTGCGTCCGGCGGGACAGCGGCAGCAGGCGGCCCTCGTTGACCAGCAGCGTGGTTGTGCCCTCGGCGATGCGGTCGGCAGCCGCCAGGTGTGCCGGGGCGCCGACCGTCCGGTCGACGCCGGCCCCGCTCACGTACGGCTCGTCGAACAGTCCCAGCTTCGCCTTCAGCCGCAGGATGCGCAGGATCGACTCGTCCAGCCGGGCCTCGGTGAGCTCGCCGTCCCGTACGGCCTTCACCACCGCGTTCCAGGCGACGTCCAGAGACGGCGGGTTGAGCAGCTGGTCCACGCCCGCCTTCAGCGCGAGCACCGGCACCCGGTCGTCGCCGTACTTCGTGCGCACGCCCTCCATGCCGAGGGAGTCGGTGACCACGACTCCGTCATAGCCGAGCTCCTCGCGCAGGATGCCGGTGAGGATCGGGCGGGACAGGGTGGCCGGGTCGCCGGAGTCGTCGAGCGCCGGGAACTGGATGTGCGCGGTCATGATCGAGTCGATGCCGGCCTTGATGGCCGCCCGGAAGGGCACGGCGTCCAGCTTCTCCCACAGCTCGCGGCTGTGCGTGATGACCGGGAAGCCGAAGTGGCTGTCGACGGCCGTGTCGCCGTGCCCGGGGAAGTGCTTGGCGGTCGCCGCGACCCGGGAGGCCTGATACCCCTTCACCTCCGCCGCGACCAGACCGGCCACGGCGTCCGGGTCGGCGCCGAAGGACCGTACGCCGATGACCGGGTTGGCCGGGTTGACGTTCACGTCGGCGTCGGGGGAGTAGTCCTGGTTGATGCCGATCGCGCGCAGCTCGGCGCCGGAGATGCGGCCGAGCGTGTGGGCGTCGGCGCGCGAGCCGCCGGCGCCGATCGCCATCGCGCCGGGGAAGAGGGTCGCGGGCTTGCCCACACGGCAGACGATGCCGTGCTCCTGGTCGGTGGTGATGAGGACGGGCAGGCCGCGCGGCTGCTGGAGGGAGGCCTTCTGGATCCCGTTGGACAGATCCGCGATCTGATGGGGATCCCGGGTGTTGTGAGCCCAGGTGAAGTAGATGATGCCGCCGACGCGGTACCTGGCGATCAGCTCGGCGGCCGTGCGGACGCCGATCTCCTTGAGGTTGGCGTCGATGTCGGCCTGGTCGGGGGAGGTGGCCGAGTGGCCGTACACCCGCATCACGAAGAGCTGGCCGACCTTCTCTTCCAGCGTCATCCGGGAGATGAGGGTGCGGAGCCTGTTGTCGTCGTCGGCGGCGGCGTGTGCGGTGCCGCCGACCGCCATGGCGGCGGTGATGCCCGCGGTCGCGGCGAGGACGGTACGTCTGGAGGGGCGTGCGGTGTTTCCCGTGCTTCCCGTGCTGGTGTCGTGCACGTGCGCTCCTTCCGGAGGAGATCCGCTGGAGTGTCTCTGAAAGAAACTTCCGAGGAGTCACCAATATCCGGGAAGTTACTGCCAGTCAAGGGAATGCACAGTAACCAGTGAGGGGCCGCCATCGGCGCTGTTGGAGGGGGGCGCGCCGATGACGGCGTGCTGCCGACCGCGGTACGGCGGAGAGGGTGGTCAGCGATCGCAGCCAGCAGCGAGGGCCGACACCGCACAGCGGAGACTCATCCGGCAGCTTGGGGATTGGACGAGTGGGGGCGGGGCAGGGTTCCCGGCCGGGCCCGGTTTCCCGGAAGTTGGTGAGCCGGTGTACTGCCGTGCCCGACGGGGCGTGTGGGCGGTGCTCAACGGCCCCTGCAGGCCGTGCTGAACGGGACCTGTGAGGCCGCGTTCAACGGTCCCTGCGAGCCGAGCCGAACGGGGCGTATGGGCCGTGCTCAACGGCCCCTGCGAGCCGTGCTCAACGGAGGAGTGGCCAGAACGGCGTTCACTTCTGGAGGCGAGGGTGAGGAAGTCGGCCCAGGCGGCGGGGGAGACGGTGAGGTAGGGGCGCTCCGGGGCCTTGGAGTCGCGGATGTGTATGGCGGTGGTGGTGGCGACTTCGACACATTCGCCGCCGCTGGAATCGCTGTGGCTGCTCTTGAACCAGGTGAAGGCGGCTTCGACGCAATCACCGCCGCCAGAATCGCTGTAGCTGCTCTTGAACCACGCCAGGTCGGTCCTAGCTCACCTGCCAACTGCCCGGTCAGGGCGACGGATTCCTCCGGGTGGAGGGCCTGGCTTGTGATCATCGCATAACGGCGCGCCAGGTCACCGACCTGATCCGGCCTGGAGACGAGAGTGCTGTGCCCGTTGCCCTCCATGTACACCAAGGTGGTGTTCTCCGGGGTGTCGAGCACGGTCAGGGCACCTTGCAGGCCTGCGTGCCCCGGCCTGCTCTCCGGCATGACCTGGAGAACGACGTTCGGCCGCTCGGCGCACGCAAGCAAGTAGTCGTACTGAGCGCGCATGGCCTCAGGGCCACAAACGTGGCGCTTGAGAGCCGCCTCTTCAACGATCACGTTGACGACACACCTCGGCCTGCGGTCCAACAGCGCCTTGCGCTCCATGCGTGCCGACACCAGCTGCTCGACTTCGTCCTCTTCCAGGGCGGGAAGGCGTAGTTCAGCACGGCTTCGGCGTACTCCTTCGTCTGCAGCAGGCCATGGATGAGCTGGGTGCAGTACGAGGAGACACTCAACGCCTCCTGCTCCAGCTGCACGAACCCTTGGAAGTGCTCGGGATACCGCTCCAGCCGCAAATACTTCGCCGCCGCCGCAATGAGCCCCCCGGCCCCCAACGCCTTCTCCGCCGCCTCGATGTACTCGTCCGTCGCCGGCTTCGCGCACGTTTCCACCGCGCTCACCGCCGCCCCCGAGTACGCCATCCGCTCGCCCAGCTCGTTCTGCGACAAACCGGCGTTCACGCGCAGCGTCCGCAGGACCTCCGCGAAGTACTGCGCGGCCGGAGACGACGAGTTCTTCTTGGGTTGCGCCACCGCGGTACCCACCCCCTCTACACGGCTCTACGCCAATCAACCCGCGCACCACACCAGTTGCCGTACGCAGTCGTCGACGCTCGGTCACTGGTGACGGTAGCGACCAGGGCTGACAGTGTTCCCGTGAACACAGAAAGTGACCGCGCAAACCTCCCGCTCCGCACCTGGCGGCTGAGGTACACGCCGACCCCGCGCAACGCCGTCGAGGCCCGCCACGGCGCCCGCTGCGTACTGCGCTCCTGGGGCGTGCCGACCGAGACGCGCGAGGCCGTCGAGCTGGTCGTCTCGGAGCTGGTGACGAACGCGGTCCGCCACGGCCGCGTACCCGGCCGCTGCTTCGAGGTCGCGATGACGTACGAGGGCGAGAAGGCGGTGGACATCGAAGTGTCCGACGCCTGCCCGCGCAGACCGCTCCCGGCGGACCCGGACCCCGAGGCGACGTCGGGCCGCGGCCTCCTCCTGGTCACCGCGCCGGCGCAGTCGTGGGAGGTCAGGGACCGGGGTGTCGGGAAGACGGTGTGGGCGCGGGTCCTCGTCTGACCACCTCGTCGGTGGACCTTTGGCCGGTGATCGGAAACCATCGGGCCATGAGCACCAACGACACCCCGCAAGCCCCGCGCGCCTACCTCATCCTCCACGGCTGGCAGAACCACCGCCCCAAGGACCACTGGGAGCACTGGCTGGCCGACCGCCTGACCGAGCTGGGCCACCATGTCACCTACCCGCAGTTGCCCGATCCCGACGACCCGGACCTCGAGGTGTGGCTGGGGGAGCTGGCCCGGCATCTGGAGGGGCTGCCGGACGGCGCGGAGCGGGTCGTCGTCGCCCACAGCCTGTCCACCGTGCTGTGGCTGCATGCCGTCGCGCGCGGAACCCGGGGCCTGGACGTGGACCGGGTCCTGC
The DNA here is from genome assembly GCF_040608235.1 of Streptomyces sp. NPDC005202. Lineage (NCBI taxonomy): Bacteria > Bacillati > Actinomycetota > Actinomycetes > Kitasatosporales > Streptomycetaceae > Streptomyces > Streptomyces sp. NPDC005202. Next base: position 118,184 of record NZ_JBEXHW010000011.1, read on the forward strand.
TCGTGGCCCCGCCGTCCGCCTCCGTCCTCGTCCGGCATCCGGAGGTGGCCGCCTTCGCCCCGCCGCCGCTCGAGGGCCTGAAGCTGCCCGCGCCCACTCGTCTGGTCGCGGGCGACGACGACCCGTACTGCCCGGAGGGCGCGAAGACCGCCTTCGGTGATCCCCTCGGCATTCCCACCGAGATCATCCCCGGGGCGGCCCACCTCGACCTGGACGCCGGCTACGGCTCCTGGCCCGCCGTGCTGGAGTGGTGTCTCGACGGTTCCGCGAAGATTACCGCCCGGGGAGAGTGACCGGGTTACGCCGAGTCGTTGAGCAGCCGGGCCAGGTGGTCCCGTCCGGGGCCGAGCAGGTCCGGCAGCGGCGCGGCCTGCTCGTACCACCGCTTCTCGTACTCCCAGCACAGCCAGCCGTCCCAGCCGTTGCGGGAGAGCACCTCCACGCACTCGGCGAGGGGCAGGACGCCGGAGCCCAGCGGCAGCGGGGTCGTGTCGTCGGCCGAGGCGATGTCCTTGACCTGGACGTATCCGAGGTACGGGGAGAGCGCCGCGTAGGTGTCCGACGGCTGCTCGCCGCCCAGCCAGGTGTGCATCACGTCCCACAGGGCGCCGACCTGGCGGTGGCCGACAAGGCCGAGGACGCGGATCGCGTCGGCGCCGGTGCGGTGCGAGTCGTGGGTCTCCAGCAGGATGCGCACCCCGAGGTCGGCGGCGTGCTCGGCGGCGGTGGCCAGGCGCCGGGCAGCGGTGGCGTCGGCCTCCTCGCGCGGCTGGTCCGGGCCGCCGCCGGGGAAGACCCGGACGAAGGGAGCGCCCAAGTCGCGGGCCAGGTCGACGAGTTCGCGGATCTCGGCCAGCACGGCCGCGTCATCGCCCGGCGCGGCCACGCGCGCATAGCCCGCCAGGCCCAGGATTTCGACGCCGCCAGCCTTGAACTCGGCGGCCACGTCGTTCCGTTGGGCGCTGCCGAGGCCGGGATGCACCGGCTCCTCCGGGTGCGCGCGCAGCTCGACACCGTGGTAGCCGTGCGCGGCCGCGAGCCGGACCACGTCCGCTACGGGCAGGCCGGGGACGCCGAGGGTGGAGAACGCCAGCTTCATACCCAGGGACCCTACTCGTCGCACGCCTGTCCCGCCCGTCCTCACCCGCCCGTCCTCGTCACTCGGGCGTTGCGCGCAGGTCCAGCCGCCAGTCCTGGCCGACGAGGTCCTGGCCGAAGGAGCGGTGGGGCTTTTCGGCGACCAGGACGAAGCCGTGGCGCTGGTAGATGTGGCGGGCGGCGGTGAGGACGGAGTTGGTCCACAGCACGAGGTCGCGGTAGCCGACACCGCGCGCGAAGTCGATGACGGCCCCGACCAGCCGGTCGCCGATGCCGAGGCCGCGCGCCTCGGGCTCGACGAGCAGCAGCCGCAGCCGTGCGGTGGCCGGGGCCTCGTCCCGTACGCACATCACGCACCCCACCGGCCGCCCTCCCCCACTCTCGGCTTCGCTCGAGCGGGGGGACCCCCACTGCTCGGCGATCCACACCCGCTCCAGGTGCGGGTCGTGGTCCTCGGCGAAGTCCGCGACGATCCCGCCACCAGCCCCTCGTAGTCGGTGTTCCAGCCGTACTCGGCGGCGTACACCGCGGCGTTGCGCTGCACGATCCACCCCAGGTCACCCGGTCGGGGATCGCGCAGCACGACGTCCTCACGCCGGGGCGCCCGTCCGCCCGACAGGATCTCGCGGACGGTCCGCATCGCCTCCGTGAGGCGGGGCCGGTCGGCGGCAGGCACGGAGGCGAGCAGCGAACCGACGGTCCCGCGCCCGCTCCTCGAGCAGGTCGGCGGCGTCCCTCCCGCGCTGGGTGAGGGCGATACGGCGCCGGCGCGGATCTTTGTCGGACGGCTTGCGCTCGACGAGCCCCTCCCGCTCGAACTTGTTCAGGATGCGGCTCAGGTATCCGGCGTCCAGGGAGAGTTCGGCTCGGAGGTCGGCCGCGTCCGTACGCGGGGAGTGCGCGAGCTCGTACAGAACGCGGGACTCGGTGAGGGTGTAGGGGGCGTAGAGGTGACGGCCGTAGTCGAGGGCGCCGATGACGTTCGTGTAGAAGCGGTTGAAGGCGCGGACGTCCTGGACGGTCATGGTCGGCCCCCGGGCGACGGTCGGCGGTGGCTGATCGGGTCGGCTCCGACGGTGGACTCATGGTTGACTCAGTCAGAGATACCCCTGCTTCGAGGGTAGGCCGACAGCCGCCGCCCGTCCACGTCCCGGCCCCGCCCCTAACCCCGCGGCACCCCCGAAGACGCCCGCACCATCAGCTCCCCCCGCACTGTCGCGATCCCCCCGGGCGGCGGCTCTTCCCGCCCCATCGCGATGCGTCCGGCCCGCGCCCCCGCCTCGGCCAACGGCAGCCGTACCGTCGTAAGGGAAGGCACCGCGTCGATGCTGAAGGGGAGGTCGTCGAAGCCCGCCACCGACACGTCCTGCGGAATCCGCAGCCCGGACTCGCGCAGCGCCGCGCACGCTCCGAGCGCGACGGAGTCGTTCGCGGCGACGACAGCCGTCAACGACGGATCGCGGCGCAGGAGTTCCAGTGTCGCCTCGTAGCCGGACCGGCGGTCGTAGCGGCCGTGGACCGTCCAGCGCGGATCCTCCTCGATGCCCGCCGCCGCCAGTGCCGCCCGGTGCCCTTCCAGCCGGTGCCGCGTCGTCGTGCGCTCCTCCGGCCCGGCGATGTAGCCGAGCCGCCGGTGGCCCAGCCCGATCAGGTGCTCCGTCAGTTGCCGTGCGCCTCCGCGGTTGTCGAAGGCCAGCGCGATCGCCTGCGTGTCCGGCGCCGGCGGTCGCCCGCACAGCACCACCCGCGTCCCGGCGTCCGTCAGCTTGCGCAGTTTCGCCGTCATCGCCGCCGCGTGCGGCTCGTCCTCCACGGCCCCGCCGGTCAGCACCACCGCCGCCGCCCGCTGCTGTTGCAACAAAGTCAGGTACGTCAGCTCGCGCTCCGGTGAACCCCCCGTGTTGCAGACGACCGCCAGTCGCTCCCCGCCCGCGCGCCCGCCCGGGCCGCCGATCTCGGACTGGATCGCGCTTGCCATGATCCCGAAGAAGGGGTCGGCGATGTCGTTCACCAGGATGCCGACCAGGTCGGAGGTCGCGGCGGCGAGCGCGCTCGCGGGCCCGTTGAGCACGTAGTCCAGCTCGTCGACCGCTTTGAGCACCCGCTCCCTGGTGGAGGCGGCCACCGGGTAGTTGCCGTTCAGCACGCGCGACACCGTCGCGGGCGAGACCTGTGCACGGGCCGCCACGTCCGCCAGGGTCACCGTCATCTCGTCGTCCTCCGGTCGCGCATCTCGTCGTCCGTCCTCGCACCCGGCCTGCAGCCACCTACCGTCGGCCGTGTGTCGTGCAGACCTTACGGCCACCCGCCCCCGTTGTTCGCCCCCTCGAACAACACGTCCTCGACGCGGTCTTGTCCAGACCGCTGCTGAGAGGCTAGCTTCACTCTGAATAGAAAGCGCTTGCTGCATCGCTCACCAGTGACACCGCGCTCACCAGGGACACCGCTGGGCGCTCGTGACACCGTCGGGGCGTACGCGGCGCGTGGATCGCGTACGAAGGGACTGACGTGACGCGCAAGACGGTGCGGATCGCCATGAACGGTGTGACCGGGCGCATGGGCTACCGCCAGCACCTTGTCCGGTCGATCCTCGCCCTGCGCGAGCAGGGCGGACTCGACCTCGGCGACGGCACCGTGCTGTGGCCGGAACCGGTCCTGGTCGGCCGCCGCGAGCACGCGCTCAGGGCGCTCGCCGAGCGGCACGGCCTGGAGCACTGGTCGACGGACGTGGACGCGGTCCTCGCCGACCCGACCGTCGACATCTACTTCGACGCGCAGGTCACCTCGGCCCGTGAGGAGGCCATCAAGAAGGCGATCGCCGCCGGCAAGCACATCTACACCGAGAAGCCCACGGCCACCGGCCTCGACGGCGCCCTGGAACTCGCCCGGCTGGCCGCCGGGGCCGGCATCAAGCACGGCGTCGTCCAGGACAAAATCTTCCTGCCGGGGCTCCTCAAGCTGAAGCGCCTCATCGACGGCGGCTTCTTCGGCCGGATCCTCTCCATCCGCGGCGAGTTCGGCTACTGGGTCTTCGAAGGCGACTGGCAGCCCGCCCAGCGCCCCTCCTGGAACTACCGCGCCGAGGACGGCGGTGGCATCGTTGTCGACATGTTCCCGCACTGGGAATATGTGCTCCACGAGCTGTTCGGCCGCGTGAAGTCCGTCCAGGCCCTGGCCACCACCCACATCCCGCAGCGCTGGGACGAGAACGGCAAGCCGTACGACGCCACGGCCGACGACGCCGCCTACGGCATCTTCGAAATCGAAGGCGGCGCGATCGCCCAGATCAACTCCTCCTGGGCCGTGCGCGTCAACCGCGACGAGCTGGTCGAGTTCCAGGTGGACGGGACGGAAGGGTCGGCCGTCGCAGGGCTGCGCAAGTGCCGCGTCCAGCACCGCTCCGCCACCCCCAAGCCCGTCTGGAACCCCGACATCCCCGCCACCGAGGCCTTCCGCGACCAGTGGCAGGAGGTCCCCGACAACGCCGAGTTCGACAACGGCTTCAAGGCCCAGTGGGAGCTGTTCCTCAAGCACGTCCACGCCGACGCCCCCTACCACTGGGACCTGCTCGCCGGCGCCCGCGGCGTCCAGCTCGCCGAACTGGGCCTGAAGTCCTCGGCGGAGGGCCGCCGTATCGACGTACCGGAGATCTCCCTGTGACCATCCACCTGCCGGACGCGCGCGGCCGGCTGCGCACCTACGAGCCGCGCACCGAGCCTCTCGCCCTCACCCCGGGCGCCCCCTTCACCTCCCGTACGGTCTTCTCGGCGGCCCACGTCGTCGCCGACCCGTTCGCCGACACCGACCCCGACTCCCCGGCCGCCGTCGACTGGGACGCCACCCTCGCCTTCCGCCGCCACCTGTGGTCCCACGGGCTGGGTGTCGCCGAGGCCATGGACACCGCCCAGCGCGGCATGGGCCTGGACTGGGCGGGCGCGGCCGAGCTGATCCGCCGCAGCGCCGCCGAGGCGAAGGCAGTGGGCGGCCGCATCGCCTGCGGCGTCGGCACCGACCAGATCACCGGCGGGTCCCTGGCGGAGATCCGCGCGGCCTACGAGGAGCAGCTCGCCGTGGTCGAGGAGGCGGGCGCCCAGGCGATCCTGATGGCCTCCCGCGCGCTCGCGGCCACCGCCCGCGGCCCCGAGGACTACCTCGACGTCTACGGCCACCTGCTCCGCCAGGCCGCCGACCCGGTGATCCTGCACTGGCTCGGCCCGATGTTCGACCCGGCGCTGGAGGGCTACTGGGGCTCGGCCGACCTGGACACGGCCACCGGCACCCTCCTGGAGGTCGTCGCCGCCCACCCCGACAAGGTCGACGGCGTCAAGATCTCCCTGCTGGACGCCCGGCGCGAGATCGCCCTGCGCCGCCGTCTGCCGCAGGGCGTGCGCTGTTACACGGGCGACGACTTCAATTACCCCGAACTGATCGCGGGCGACGAGCAGGGCTTCAGCCACGCGCTGCTCGGCATCTTCGACCCGCTGGGCCCGCTGGCGGCCGAGGCGGTACGCGTCCTCGACACGGGCGACGTGCGGGGCTTCCGCGACCTCCTCGACCCGACGGTCGAGCTGTCCCGCCACCTCTTCCAGGCGCCCACCCGCTTCTACAAGACGGGTGTGGTCTTCCTGGCCTGGCTGGCCGGCCACCAGTCGCACTTCACGATGGTCGGCGGCCACCAGTCGGCCCGCTCCCTGCCGCACTTCGCCCGCGCCTACGAACTCGCCGACGGCCTCGGCCTGTTCCCCGATCCGAAGCTGGCGGAGGAGCGGATGAAGAACCTGCTGTCGTTGTACGGGGTGACCCCATGAGCACGGATCTCGAGCGCTTCAGCATCAACCAGATGACGGTGAAGCAGCTGTCGCTGCCCGAACTGGCCGACGCCTGCGCGGAGCTGGGGGTCCGCAACGTCGGCCTGTGGCGCGAACCCGTCCAGTCGTACGGTGTCGAGGCGACGGCGAAACTGGTCCGCGACGCGGGCCTGACAGTGACGACCCTGTGCCGGGGCGGCTTCTTCACGGCGATCGAACCGGACGAGCGGGCCCGGGCCCTCGACGACAACCGCCGGGCCGTCGACGAGGCGGCGACGCTGGGCACGGACACCCTCGTCCTGGTCTCCGGCGGGCTGCCGCCGGGTTCGAAGGACCTGCACGGCGCGCGCGAGCGCATCGCCGACGCACTGGCGGAGCTCGGTCCCTACGCCGAGGAGCGGGGCGTCCGCCTGGCGATCGAGGCCCTGCACCCCATGTACGCCTCCGACCGCTGCGTGGTCTCCACCCTCGCCCAGGCCCTCGACCTCGCGGAACGCTTCCCCGCCCGCCAGGTGGGCGTGGCGGTCGACACGTACCACATCTGGTGGGACGACACGGCCCCGCAGCAGATCGCCCGCGCGGGCGCCTCGGGCCGCATTCACACCTTCCAGCTCGCCGACTGGACGACGCCGCTGCCCGAGGGAGCCCTCAACGGCCGGGGCCAGATCGGGGACGGTGCGATCGAGATGCGGGAGTGGAAGGGGTACGTGGAGGCGGCCGGGTACGCAGGGCCCATCGAAGTCGAACTGTTCAACGAGGAGTTGTGGGCGCGGGACGGGCGGGAGGTGCTGGCGGAAACGGCGGCGCGGTTCATCGAACGCGTGATCCAATGAGCAGGTGACGGACACGAATACGCCTCTTGGACCGCTGGAACTGGCCGACGGCCGCTGGGCGGTGGGGGACTCCCGGCGGCCGGGCGGCTCCTGGGTGGAGTTCCGTGCGGAGGGGCTGTGCCGGTGTGCGCGGGAGGCCGAGGGGGAGTTGATCCCCTGGTCCAGGACCATGCTGGGGATGCGCCTGACCCTCGGGGGCAGGTATCCCTCGAAGGATATGTACACGCTGGTGGGCCTACTCGCCGGTCTGCTGGGTCTCAGGGGACGCGGTGGCGGTTACCTGCACATGACCCTGCGCCACCCCTACGAGGACCAGGCGGTGTACTTCGACCGCCACACCCGCCGGTACCGGGGCGCCGAGCTCTTGTTGCTGGAGGAACTTCTGACGCAGACCGTCGCCGCGGGCGAGGCACAGCGGCTCGGCGACGCGGAGTGGCTGGGACGCGCGGTCGGACACCTGACACCGCTGACGCCCTGGACGTTCGGCCGCCTGCGCGAAGCGGTGACGCAGGCCCGGCAGGTCGCATCGGCCGCCGGGTCCTGAGAAGCGCTGGAAAAGCGCTGGAGAACCGCCGGAAATATCTTCGCCGGGCCGTGCAACCCTTCCCGCACCCCTTGGGTCGTACCTGGCATCAGAACTTCTGGAGGGGGATCCGGGGGGGGGTTCTGATGTTGGAGGGGAAAGCCGAGGGGGCCTGGTCGACGGACCGGCCCCCTCGAAGCTTCTAGGGTCGTCAGAAGAACACCCCGCACCGCAGCAGCACGTTCGCATACGGCCGTGCCTCCCCGGTCCGTACGACCAGGCGCGCGCCCGTCGACAGCTCCTTGAGCCGCTCGTGCGGGACGAGGGCCAGTTCGGGGAAGTGCCCGTCCAGCAGCGCCGCCGCCGCCGGATTGGCCGCGCGGACCTCCTCCGCCGCCGTCGCGCCCTCCACCACCAGCTCGGCCAGCAGGCCGTCCAGCACCTCGGCGAACGACGGCACCCCGGCCCGGAACGCCAGGTCCACGACCCGCGGGCCGTCCGGGATCGGCATGCCGGCGTCGCAGACCAGCACCCCGTCCGTGTGGCCCAGCTCGGCCAGCGCGCCGGAGAGGTGACGGTTGAGGATTCCCGCCTTCTTCACTGGGAACCGCCTCGCGCAGAAGTGCCGGGTGCGCTGCCCGACCCCTGGCCGGGTGCCCGAGGGTTGTCCCCCGGGACGGCACAGCACAGCGCGGCGACCTCCGCCGCCGTCGGGAAGGACTCCTGCGCTCCCCGCCGGGTGACGGCGGCCGCTCCGACCCGGGCCGCGTACGCCGCCGCCTCCTCCAGGGACGCGCCCGCCCCCAGCCGCCAGGCCAGCGCCGCGGTGAACGCGTCGCCCGCGCCCGTCGTGTCCACGGCGTCCACCTTCACGGACGGGATCCTGGCGATCTGCTCGGCGGACGCCACCAGCGCGCCCTCGGCGCCCAGGGTGACGACCACCGAGCGCGGGCCGTGCGCGAGCAGGGCCCGCGCCCAGTCCTCGGGGCCGTCGCTCACGCCGGAGCCGCCCAGGATCACCTTCGCCTCGTGCTCGTTCACGATCAGCGGGTCGCAGGCCTCGAGGACCTCCCGCGGCAGCGGGCGCGGCGGTGACGGGTTCAGCACGAAGCGGCTGGCCGGCGCCAGGTTCCGTACGACCTCCACGACCGTCTCCAGCGGGATCTCCAGCTGCGTGGAGACCACCCGGGAGGCCTGGAGAAGGCCGGTCGCCGCCCGCACGTCCTCGGGGGTGAGCCGGCCGTTGGCGCCCGGCGAGACCACGATGCTGTTGTCCCCGGACGGGTCCACCGTGATCAGTGCGACCCCGGTCGGCGCGCCGCCGACCAGCACCCCCACGGTGTCGACGCCGGCCGCCCGCTGCGAGTCGAGCAGCAGCCGGCCGTGCGCGTCGTCGCCGACCCGGGCCAGCAGGGCCGTACGGGCCCCGAGCCGGGCGGCCGCGACCGCCTGGTTGGCGCCCTTGCCGCCCGGGTGGACGGCCAGGTCGGAGCCGAGCACCGTCTCGCCGGCCGCGGGCCGCCGCTCGACGCCGATGACCAGGTCGGCGTTGGCCGACCCCACGACCAGGAGGTCGTAGTCGTACATGGAATGACTCCCCATGACTCCCCTGAGAGATGACTGGAGGCGGGCGGTCGCCATGACCGCCCGCCCGCTCGCCGAGGTCAGCCGCTGAATCCGGCCACGTTCTCCTTCGTGACCACCTTGACCGGCACCTTCACCATCGGGTCGACCTTCTTGCCCTGGGCCGCCCGCAGCGCGTTGTCCACGGCGATCCTGCCCAGCTGGGTCGGCTGCTGCGCAACGGACGCGTACAGGGTGCCCGCCTTGACCGCCGTCAGGCCGTCGGGGGTGCCGTCGAAGCCGACGACCTGGACCGACGTGCCGGCCTTCGAGCCCAGCGCCTTGATCGCGCCGAGCGCCATCTCGTCGTTGGCGGCGATGACGCCCTGGACGTCGGGGTGGGCCTGAAGCAGGTTCGACATCACGTCGAGGCCCTTGGTGCGGTCGAAGTCGGCGGGCTGCTGGGCCAGGACCTGGATGCCCGGGTAGGCCTTGAGGCCCTTGGCGAAGCCCGCGGCGCGCTCCCGGGCGGCGGAGGTGCCCGCCTGCCCCTGCAGGATCACGATCTTGCCCTTGCCGCCGAGCTTCTCGGCGATCGTCTTCGCGGCGAGCTCGCCGCCCGCGACGTTGTCGGACGCCACCAGGGTGTCGGTGGTGGCCTTGTTGACGCCCCGGTCGACGGCGATCACCGGGATCTTCGCCTTGTCGGCGGCCCGTACGGCGGGGCCCGCCGCGTCCGAGTCCACCGGGTTGACGATGATCGCGCCGAGGCCCGAGCTCGTGAAGTTCTGCAGCTGGTTGGCCTGCTGGGAGGCGTCGTTCTGGGCATCGGTGACGGTCAGGGCCACGCCCAGCTTCTTCGCCTCGGCCTGCGCGCCCGCCCGGATCTGCACGAAGAAGGGGTTGTTGAGTGTGGACAGGGACAGGCCCATCTTCGGCGCGGCGGACGAGGAGCCGGTGTGCAGCAGGGAGGCCGCGGCCACCACGGCCACGGTGACCACCGCCGCGAGGGCGTACGTCGCCGCCTGCTTGCCCTTCCCGCCGGGAGAGGTACCGGCAGCCACCGGCGTGACCCCCGCCTTGCGCCGCAGGGTGTCCAGCAGCACCGCCAGCGCGATCACCACGCCGATGACGACCTGCTGCCAGAAGGCGGACACCGACAGGAGGTTGAGCCCGTTGCGCAGCACCGCCAGGATCAGCGCGCCGACCAGCGTCCCCGACGCCTTGCCGGTGCCGCCCGCGAGGGAGGCGCCGCCGATGACGACCGCGGCGATCGCGTCCAGCTCGTAGCCCTGCGCGGCCTGCGGCTGCGCGGACGACAGCCGGGCGGCGAGCACGATGCCCGCGGCCGCGGCGAACAGCCCGGACAGCGCGTAGATCGCGAGCTTCTGCTTCTTCACCCTGAGGCCCGACAGGCGGGCGGCCTCCTCGTTGCCGCCGATCGCGTACATGGAGCGGCCGATGTACGTCCGTCCCAGCACGAACGCCGTGATCAGCCCCATGACGACCATGACGAGCACCGGCACCGGCAGCCAGCCGCCGAGCGTGTCGCCGAGGTGCGAGACCGAGCTCGGGAAGGCGATCGGGGAGCCCTGCGAGATGACCAGGGACAGGCCGCGGCCCACCGACAGCATGGCCAGCGTCGCGATGAACGGCGGCAGCTTCCCGTACGCGATCAGGAAGCCGTTGACCAGGCCGCACGCGATGCCGGTGGCGATCGCAAGGACGACCGCCAGGAACACCGGTATCCCGGCCGACGTGGCGCTCCAGGCGAGCACGGTGGCCGACAGCGCCGCCACCGAGCCGACCGACAGGTCGATGCCGGCCGAGACGATCACGAACGTGACGCCGAAGGCGAGGATCGCGGTCACGGCCGCCTGGACGCCGATGTTGAGCAGGTTGTCGGTCGTCAGGAAGTCTCCGGACAGCGCCGACAGCGCGAAGACGAGGACGATGAGCGCGGTGAGCGCGCCGTTGTCGAGCAGGACGCGGCGCAGGCCGCCCGAGGCGCCACGCGCGCCCGTCGTGCTCTTGAGCGTGTCAGTGGCCACTTCAGGCCTCCGTTCCGGTCGTGGGAGTGCTGACGGCGAGCGCCATCACGGCGTCCTGGGTCGCTTCGGTGGCGGGGAGTTCGCCCGCGATCCGGCCCTGGGCCATCACCAGCACCCGGTCGCTCATGCCGAGCACCTCGGGCAGGTCGCTGGAGATCATCAGGACGCCGGCGCCGGCGGCCGTCAGTTCGTTGATGAGCTGGTAGATCTCGACCTTGGCGCCGACGTCGATGCCGCGCGTCGGCTCGTCGAGGATGAGCACCTTGGTGTCGGCCAGCAGCCACTTGCCGATCACCACCTTCTGCTGGTTGCCGCCGGACAGCGTCCGCACCTGCTGCCCGAGTCCGGCCATCCGCACCCCGAGCTGCCCGGCGATCCGGGCGGCCGCCTCGCGCTGCCCCTTGAGGTCGACGAGCCCCGCGTGGGTCGCCGCCCGCAGGGTGACGAGCCCGAGGTTCTCCTCGACGGAGGCGTCCAGCACCAGGCCCTGACCCTTGCGGTCCTCGGGCACGAGGCCGATCCCGGCCGCCATGGCCGCGTTGACGTCGTGCCGTCGCAACGGCGAACCGCCGACCTTCACGGCCCCCTTGTCGTACGGATCGGCACCGAACACGGCCCGGACGACCTCCGTACGACCGGCTCCCACGAGGCCCGCGATGCCGACGACCTCACCGGCGTGCACCTGGAAGCTCACGTCGTGGAAGATGCCGTCCCGCGTGAGCCCCTCGACGGTCAGCAGCACCGGCCCCGTCCTGGCCCGTTCGCGCGGGTACTGCTGCGCGATCGACCGTCCCACCATGAGCCGTACCAGCTCGTCCTCGGGCGTGGAGGCGGGCACCTGGCCGACGCTCCTGCCGTCGCGGAGGACCGTGACGCGGTCGCCGAGGGCGGCAATCTCCTCCAGATGGTGCGTGATGAACACGATCCCGACGCCGTCCTCGCGCAGCGCACGCACGATGGCGAACAGCTTGTCGACCTCTTCGGAGGTGAGCACGGCGGTCGGCTCGTCCATGATCAGCACGCGCGCGTTCAGGCTGAGGGCCTTGGCGATCTCGACCATCTGCAGGCGCGCGATGCCGAGTTCACGCACGCGCGCGCGTGGGGACACGTTCACGCCGACGCGGTCGAGGAGTTCGGCGGCCTCCGCCTCCATCCTCTTGCGGTCGATCATCCCGAAGCGGCGCGGCTGGCGCCCCAGGAAGATGTTCTCGGCGACCGTCAGGTCGGGCACCAGGTTGAACTCCTGGTAGATGGTGGCGATCCCGAGGCGCTCGGAGTCCTGTGCGCCATGGATGCGCACCTCCTCGCCGCCGACGATGATCCGCCCGGCGTCGGGGGTGTAGGCGCCGGAGAGCATCTTGATGAGGGTGCTCTTGCCCGCGCCGTTCTCACCGAGCAGCACGTGCACCTCGCCGCGGCGCAGGTCGAAGTCGACGCCGTCCAGCGCGACCACGCCGGGGAAGGTCTTGCGGATGCCTTCGATGCGCAGCAACTCGTCCGGGTTGCTCACGGCTTGCTCCTTTGCGTGGGGGAGGGCTGCACAGCGGGGGCCTGCGCAGCAGCCGGCTTGCCGCACGAGCGGCGTACGACGAGCCGGGCGGGGAGGGTCACGGACGCGGGGGGCCGTCCCTCGATGCGGTCGACCAGCGCGCGGACGGCGGCGCGTCCCAGCTCGCCCGTGGGCTGGGCGATCGCGGTGATCGGAGGGTCGGTGTGCAGGAACCACGGGATGTCGTCGAACGCGGCCAGCGCGATGTCGTCGGGCACCCGCAGCCCGCGCGCGCGGATCGCGTCCAGCGCGCCGAGCGCCATCAGGTTGTCGGCGGCGAAGACGACCTCCGGCGGCTCGGGCAGGTCGAGGAAGCCCTCGGTGACCCGCCGGCCGCTCTCGGCCTGGAAGTCGCCCTGGCCCACATAGGCGTCCGGGAGGGGGATGCCGCACTCGGCCAGGGCCTCGCGGAAGGCCTCGACGCGCTCGCGGCCGGTGGTGGTGGCCGCGGGGCCCGCGATGATCGCGAGCCGCCGGTGCCCCACCCCGTGCAGATGCGCGACGAGGTTCCGTACGGCCGCCCGCCCGTCGGCCCGGACCACGGGCACGTCCACGCCCTTGATCCACCGGTCGACGAACACCATCGGCGTCCCCGCGCGGGCGGCGTCCAGCATCAGCGGGGAGCCGCCGTCGGTGGGGGAGACCAGCAGCCCGTCGATGCGCCGGTCCAGCAGCGTGCGGACGTGGTGGTCCTGCAGTTCGGGCCGCTCGTCGGCGTTGCCGATGATCACGCTGTAGCCGAGGGCGCGGGCCTCCTCCTCGACGGAGCGGGCCAGTTCGGTGAAGTACGGGTTGAGTACGTCGCTGATGACCAGGCCGAGGGTGTGGGTCTGGTCGGTGCGCAGGGAACGGGCGACGGCGTTCGGGCGGTAGCCCAGCGCCTCGACGGCGGCCAGCACGCGCGTGCGTGCGTCGGCGCTGACCGACGGGTGGTCGTTCAGGACGCGCGAGACCGTGGCGACGGAGACGCCTGCCTCGGCGGCGACGTCCTTGATGCCCGCCATCGCCGTTCCACCTCCTTGTGGAATCGATTACACCGACGTGTTACCGAGGATTGGAATCGATTCCACGGGGAGTGGGCAAGACCCCGAGACCGGATCGTGATGCAGTTGTCCACAGGGTCCCGGCGCTGTCGGACCGTGGCGGTAGCGTCGGATCATGTCCAATCAGGCGGGGAGTTCCCCTAGCGCGGGGAACGGTGAGCGACGACTGGCCGTACTCGAAGGCGTCCTGGAGCGGATCACATACGCCAACGAGGAGAACGGCTACACGGTCGCCCGGGTCGACACCGGCAGAGGCAGCGGCGATCTGCTCACGGTGGTCGGCGCGCTGCTCGGCGCCCAGGTCGGCGAGTCCCTGCGCATGGAGGGCCGCTGGGGCTCCCACCCGCAGTACGGCAAGCAGTTCCTGGTGGAGAACTACACGACGGTCCTGCCGGCCACCGTCCAGGGCATCCGCCGCTACCTCGGCTCCGGCCTGGTCAAGGGCATCGGCCCGGTCTTCGCCGACCGCATCACCCAGCACTTCGGCATGGACACCCTGAAGATCATCGAGGAGGAGCCGAAGCGGCTGATCGAGGTCCCCGGCCTCGGCCCCAAGCGCACCAAGAAGATCGCCGACGCCTGGGAGGAGCAGAAGGCGATCAAGGAGGTCATGCTCTTCCTCCAGACCGTCGAGGTGTCGACGTCGATCGCGGTGCGCATCTACAAGAAGTACGGCGACGCGTCGATCTCGGTGGTCAAGAACCAGCCGTACCGGCTGGCGGCCGACGTCTGGGGCATCGGCTTCCTGACCGCCGACAGGATCGCGCAGTCCGTCGGCATCCCGCACGACAGCCCGGAGCGCGTCAAGGCGGGCCTGCAGTACGCGCTGTCGCAGTCCACCGACCAGGGCCACTGCTTCCTGCCCGAGGAACGGCTGATCGCGGACGCCGTCAAGCTCCTCCAGGTCGACACCGGGCTGGTCATCGAGTGCCTCGCCGAGCTCGCGGAGCCCCCGGAGGACGGCGCGGACCCCGGTGTCGTACGGGAGAAGGTGCCCGGCCCGGACGGCGGGGAGACGGTCACCGCCGTCTACCTCGTCCCCTTCCACCGCGCCGAACTCTCCCTGTCCGCCCAGCTGTTGCGCCTGCTGCGGACGGAGAAGGACCGGATGCCGTCCTTCCGCCAGGTGGCCTGGGACAAGGCACTGGCCTGGCTCAAGGGCCGCACGGGGGCCGACCTCGCTCCCGAGCAGGAGGCGGCCGTGAAGCTGGCGCTCACCGAGAAGGTGGCCGTCCTGACCGGTGGTCCCGGCTGCGGCAAGTCCTTCACCGTGCGCTCGATCGTGGAGCTGGCCCGCGCCAAGAAGGCCAAGGTCGTGCTGGCTGCGCCCACCGGCCGCGCCGCCAAGCGGCTCGCCGAGCTCACCGGCGCCGAGGCCTCCACCGTCCACCGTCTGCTGGAGCTCAAACCCGGCGGCGACGCGGCCTATGACAGGGACCGCCCGCTGGACGCCGACCTGGTGGTCGTGGACGAGGCGTCCATGCTGGATCTGCTGCTCGCCAACAAGCTGGTCAAGGCGGTGCCTCCGGGCGCCCATCTGCTCTTCGTCGGGGACGTGGACCAGCTGCCCAGCGTCGGCGCCGGCGAGGTCCTGCGGGACCTGCTGTCCGACGGCAGCCCGATCCCCGCCGTCCGTCTCACGCGCGTGTTCCGCCAGGCCCAGCAGTCGGGTGTGGTGACCAACGCGCACCGGATCAACGCCGGTCAGCATCCGGTCACCGACGGCATGAAGGACTTCTTCCTCTTCGTCGAGGAGGACACCGAGGCGGCCGGCAGGCTCACGGTGGACGTGGCGGCCCGACGGATTCCGGCCAGGTTCGGGCTCGACCCGCGCCGGGACGTCCAGGTGCTCGCGCCCATGCACCGCGGCCCAGCAGGCGCCGGCACGCTGAACGGCCTGCTCCAGCAGGCCATCACCCCGGGCCGGCCCGACCTGCCCGAGAAGCGGTTCGGCGGCCGGGTCTTCCGTGTCGGCGACAAGGTCACCCAGATTCGCAACAATTACGAGAAGGGGAAGAACGGTGTCTTCAATGGCACTGTGGGCGTGGTCACCTCGCTCGACCCGGTCGACCAGCGCCTGACGGTGCTGACGGACGAGGACGAGGAGGTTCCGTACGAATTCGACGAACTGGACGAACTGGCACACGCGTACGCGGTGACCATCCACCGCTCGCAGGGCAGCGAGTATCCGGCTGTGGTGATCCCGGTCACCACCGGCGCCTGGATGATGCTCCAGCGGAACCTGCTGTACACGGCGGTGACGCGCGCCAAGAAGCTGGTCGTCCTCGTCGGTTCACGCAAGGCGATCGGCCAGGCGGTGCGCACGGTGTCGGCGGGACGGCGCTGTACGGCACTCGACTTCCGGCTCCAGGGCCCCTGAACTCCCCGTCCAGGTCCGGCATCGGGAAAAATGATCGATCAAATGAGTCGCAAAGGTCACACAGTACTTCCCGTGGCCGGATCGAGGGGGCAGGATGAGCAGGTTGGCGGCACTGAGTGCCGCCAATAGGCCCAATGGTCGACCCCGAGTGCACTCTCCTGAGCCAAATGGGGGATGGTAGAGACAGTCAGGGCACCTCGAAGATGAGGCACTACGTCGGTGAGGGAAGACGTGAGCGACAACTCTGTAGTACTGCGGTACGACGGCAGCGAGTACACCTACCCGGTGGTCGACAGCACCGTCGGCGACAAGGGCTTCGACATCGGCAAGCTCCGCGCCCAGACCGGTCTCGTGACTCTGGACAGCGGGTACGGCAACACGGCCGCGTATAAATCCGCCATCACCTACCTCGACGGCGAGGCGGGTATCCTCCGGTACCGCGGCTACCCCATCGAGCAGCTGGCCGAGCGCTCCACCTTCCTGGAGGTGGCCTACCTGCTGATCAACGGTGAGCTGCCGACCATCGACGAGCTCACCTCCTTCAAGAACGACATCACGCAGCACACCCTGCTGCACGAGGACGTCAAGAACTTCTACAGGGGCTTCCCCCGCGACGCCCACCCGATGGCGATGCTCTCGTCGGTCGTCTCGGCGCTGTCGACCTTCTACCAGGACAGCCACAACCCGTTCGACGAGAAGCAGCGCAACCTCTCCACCATCCGCCTGCTCGCCAAGCTCCCGACGATCGCGGCCTACGCGTACAAGAAGTCGATCGGTCACCCGTTCGTCTACCCGCGCAACGACCTCGGCTACGTCGAGAACTTCCTGCGCATGACCTTCTCGGTCCCCGCGCAGGAGTACGAGCTGGACCCGGTCATCGTCTCCGCGTTGGACAAGCTGCTGATCCTGCACGCGGACCACG
This sequence comes from Streptomyces sp. NPDC005202, assembly GCF_040608235.1. Taxonomy (NCBI): domain Bacteria; kingdom Bacillati; phylum Actinomycetota; class Actinomycetes; order Kitasatosporales; family Streptomycetaceae; genus Streptomyces; species Streptomyces sp. NPDC005202. The sequence goes on from NZ_JBEXHW010000011.1 coordinate 134,954, forward strand.
AGCAGAACTGCTCGACCTCCACGGTCCGTCTCGTCGGCTCCTCGCAGGCCAACATGTTCGCCTCCATCTCGGCCGGCATCAACGCCCTGTGGGGCCCGCTGCACGGCGGTGCCAACCAGTCCGTCCTGGAGATGCTCGAGGGCATCCGTGACTCCGGTGGCGACGTCGACTCCTTCATCCGCAAGGTGAAGAACAAGGAGGACGGCGTCCGTCTGATGGGCTTCGGCCACCGGGTCTACAAGAACTTCGACCCGCGCGCCAAGATCATCAAGGCCGCCGCGCACGACGTGCTCTCGGCCCTGGGCAAGGAGGACGAGCTCCTCGACATCGCCCTGAAGCTGGAGGAGCACGCCCTCTCCGACGACTACTTCGTCGAGCGCAAGCTCTACCCGAACGTCGACTTCTACACCGGCCTCATCTACCGCGCCATGGGCTTCCCGACCGAGATGTTCACGGTCCTGTTCGCCCTCGGCCGCCTGCCGGGCTGGATCGCCCAGTGGCACGAGATGATCAAGGAGCCGGGCTCCCGCATCGGCCGCCCGCGCCAGATCTACACGGGTGTGGTGCAGCGCGACTTCGTTCCGGTCGAGGAGCGCTGAGCCGTAGCGTCACCGGGCCCCGTACACGATTGAGGGTGCGGGGCCTCGTACGCGGCGGCGTAGGCACATCCGCAAACGCACACACAAGCGGAAACGAACAGCAGAAGGCGCCCTGAGACGCCGGTCCCCCCACGGGCCGACGACCAGGGCGCCTTCCCATGTCCCGGTGCGGATTCCCCCACGGGATCCGGCCGGGCGCCTTGTGAGGACAGCGCCTGAATCGCTGTGAGCAGAACGAGCAAAACTCGTCGCACTCTTGTACTGACGAGCGAAACTCGTCTACTCCTGTACTACTGTGCGATCTGCCGGGACAGCGCACGCGCGGGAGGGCCGCTCAAAGCTTCCCGGTGTACCTGCCCCGGCAACGCACCTCTGAGGAAGTCCCCCAAGACATCCTCAGATGCCAGTCAGCGCCCCCCAAGACGCTGTCTGACATCGCCAACTTAGACCTTCGAACCCCTTCGATGGTTACGTTCACATCACTGTGATCTGCGTCTCTTGCGTATGTCCGTTAGATGCGCAAGAGCCCCGATGTAGCGATCGGGGGTCAAGTGTAAGGATGATGCGCGAGCCTTGTGAAGAGCTTATGTGAGGCGCGCGTCGGACTCTAGAGGGTCTCTTACTTCGGCCTCAGCGAAATGTCCGGAGCCGGAGGCTGTTCGTCACCACGAACACCGACGAGAACGCCATCGCCGCGCCGGCGATCATCGGGTTGAGCAGCCCGGCGGCGGCCAGCGGCAGCGCGGCCACGTTGTAGCCGAAGGCCCACACGAGGTTGCCCTTGATGGTGGCCAGCGTCCGCCGGGACAGCCGGATGGCGTCCGCAGCCACCCGCAGGTCCCCGCGCACCAGCGTCAGGTCGCCCGCCTCGATCGCGGCGTCCGCCCCGGTCCCCATCGCCAGGCCCAGGTCGGCGGTGGCGAGCGCGGCCGCGTCGTTGACCCCGTCACCGACCATCGCCACGGTCCGTCCCTCTGCCTGCAGTCGCCGGACGACGTCGGCCTTGTCCTCCGGCAGCACCTCGGCGACCACGTCGTCCGCGTCGATCCCGACGGTCCGCGCCACGGCCTCGGCGACCGCCCGGTTGTCCCCGGTCAGCAGCACCGGCGTCAGCCCCAGGGCCCGCAGCTGCCGTACCGCCTCCGCGCTGGTCTCCTTGACCGTGTCCGCCACGGCCAGGACACCCCGTGCCACGCCGTCCCAGCCGACCACGACGGCCGTACGACCGTCTCTCTCGGCCTCCTGCCGGGCCCGGGCCAGCTCCTGCGGGAGCTCGGCGGTGAGCTCCTCGAGACGTCCCACGGTCACTTCCCGGCCCTCGACGCGCCCGCGTACGCCCCGGCCGGGGACGTTCTCGAAGTGTTCGACCGCCGGCAGCGGCCCGAGCTGCTCCTCGGCGCCGGCCGCGATCGCGCGGGCGACCGGGTGCTCGGAGGCGTGCTCCAGGGCGCCCGCGAGCCGCAGCACCTGCTTCTCGTCGGTTCCCTCGGTCGCGTACACCGCCTGAAGGGTCATACGGCCGGTGGTGACCGTTCCCGTCTTGTCCAGGACGACGGTGTCGACGCGGCGGGTGGACTCCAGAACCTCGGGACCCTTGATGAGGATGCCGAGCTGGGCGCCCCGGCCCGTGCCGACCATCAGCGCGGTGGGCGTGGCCAGGCCCAGCGCGCACGGGCAGGCGATGATCAGCACCGCGACGGCTGCGGTGAACGCCGCGGTGGCGTCCCCGGTGACGAACAGCCAGGTCAGCAGGGTGCCGAGGGTGATGAGGAGGACGACGGGCACGAAGACCGCCGAGATCCGGTCGGCCAGCCGCTGCACCTCCGCCTTGCCGTTCTGCGCGTCCTCGACCAGCTTCGCCATCCGCGCGAGCTGCGTGTCCGCGCCGACCCGGGTGGCCTCGACGACGAGCCGGCCCCCGGCGTTCACGGTGGCCCCGGTGACCGCGTCGCCGACACCGACGTCCACCGGCACGGATTCGCCGGTCAGCATCGAGGCGTCGACGGCGGAGGCGCCCTCGACGACCGTGCCGTCGGTGGCGATCTTCTCGCCGGGCCGTACGACGAACCGGTCGCCGACGGCCAGCGCCGTCACGGGGATGCGGACCTCCCGGCCGCCCACCCGTCGTCCACCACCGCCTTCAACCGAGAGCGCTTCGCGCTCGCCTTCCTCGTATCGCAGGACGGAGACGTCCTTGGCTCCCAGCTCCATCAGCGCCCGCAGAGCGGCGCCCGCCCGCCGTTTGGAGCGGGCCTCCAGGTAGCGGCCGAGGAGGACGAAGGCGACGACTCCGGCGGCGACCTCGAGGTAGATCGTCGACGCTCCGTCCATACGGGAGACGGTGAAACTGAACTCGTCGTGCATGCCCGGCATGCCGGCGTCGCCGAGGAACAGCGCCCACAGCGACCAGCCGAACGCGGCCAGCGTGCCGACCGAGACGAGAGTGTCCATGGTGGCGGCGCCGTGCCGGGCGTTGGTCAGGGCCGCCCTGTGGAAGGGCAGGCCGCCCCAGACGACCACGGGCGCGGCGAGGGTCAGCGAGAGCCACTGCCAGTTGTCGAACTGCAGGGCCGGGACCATCGCCAGCAGGACGACGGGGGCGGTGAGGAGCGCGGAGACGAGCAGGCGCTGACGGAGGGAGGCGAGTTCGGGGTCCTGGGCCGCCTGCCGCTCGGCGGGCTCGGCTTCCGGCTCCGGCTCCGGCGGCGTGGCTTCCTCGGCGGTGTAGCCCGTCTTCACCACGGTGGCGATCAGATCCGCGACCTCGATCCCCGCGGGGTAGGTCACTTTGGCCTTCTCCGTCGCGAAGTTCACCGTCGCGGTGACACCGTCCATGCGGTTGAGCTTCTTCTCGACGCGGGCCGCGCAGGAGGCGCAGGTCATCCCGCCGATGAGCAGTTCGACCTCGGAGACGTCCGGCGAGGCGGCTATGGGGGTCTCCGCGGTGGTGCGGGTGGTCATGTCCGGACTCCAGGCGACAGGTCGGACGCTGGTCAGGCCTTGCCGACGAGTTCGAAGCCCGCCTCATCCACGGCGGCGCGCACCGCTTCTTCGTCGAGCGGGGCGGCGGAGACGACGGTGACCTCGCCGGTCGAGGCGACGGCCTTCACCGAGCTGACGCCGGGGAGCGCGGAGATCTCCGCGGAGACGGACCCCTCGCAGTGTCCGCAGCTCATCCCGCTCACCTTGTAGACGGTGGTGACGGTGCCTGGGGCGTCGGTCTGGGTGATCATGTCGTTACTCCTCGTCGGGGCGTGTGGGGCCGACGTGGCCCACGGGGGGCTCACACTCTCCACACTATACCCCTAGGGGGTATTTTCAAAAGAGGCGGCCGTGTCGCCGGCCGTCCGGTCGCCGACCAGGGGGCGGAGATAGCGGACCAGGACGTCCTTCAGCTCCTGGATGTAGGCGTCGCGCTCGGCGCCCTCGTGGGCGACGACCAGGTCCAGGCCCGCCTTGTACACGCCCAGGCACACGTGCGCCGTCCGGGTGATGTCGGCCGCGGGGGCGTCCGGCATGAAGGAGGAGAGCAGCGACTCGACCCGGGAGAGCAGCGTCGCGTGCAGGGCGTCGTGCTCCTCGGTGATCCGGCCCGGGATGTCGGGCCCGTGCATCAGCGTGAGGAACACCGGGTGCCGGCAGTTGAAGTCGATGAACCGGTCGACGGCGGTGCCGACGGCCTCCTCGAGCGGGGTCTCCGGGGCGACGGGCGCGAGCGCCTCGCCGTACGTCTCGCGCATCTCGTGCACCAGCCGGTCGCCCAGCTCGATCGCGATGGCCTCCTTGTTCGGAAAGAACTGGTACAGCGTGCCCGGCGAGACGCCCGCCTCGCGGGCGATCGCGTTGGTGCTGGCGGCGGTGTAGCCGGTCGTGCAGAAGACGGACGCGGCGGCCTCGAGCAGTTGGGCGATCCGGCGCTCACCGCGGGCCTGCCGGCGGCGGGGCCGGTCGCCGGCCGCCTGGTCCTTCCCGGGCTTCTCGGTCTGGTCGGGCACGAGTTATCCCCAGCTCTCCGCACGCGATTGACAAACACGAGTGGACGCTCGCATTCTGGAGAAACGCGAGCGATCTCTCGTGTTTGTCAGTTTATTGGCAATGGCAGACCCATGCTGCCTGCCTGTCTGCGCAACGGCACGGGTCACGGTGAAGGGGACACCGCAGGATGACCGGGGTCAATGTGCCGGGAGACAGCGGGCGCGGGGCGCCGAGCCGAGGAGGCGGGGCACCAAGCGGAGAGAGCGGGGAGAGCACGGAGAACGAGGAAAGCGGAGAGCGCGGGGAGAGCGCGGAGAGCGGGGAGCGCAAGGAGACGGGGAGCAGGCGCGTCGAGGGCGGATCGGCGGGCAGCGGGGCCGCACCGGTGGGCTCCGGAGATGCGGTGTCACGCGTCGGGGGCTGGACCCGGTTCGTGACCGCGCGGCCCCGGTTGTCGCTGCTCGCGGCCCTCGTGCTCACCGTGCTCGCCATACTGGCGGGCAGCGGGGTCGCCGACCGGCTGGGCAGCGGGGGCTGGGAGGATCCGACCGCCGAGTCGACGTACGCGACGAAGGCGCTGGAGCGCGAGTTCCCCGACTCCCAGCCCAACCTGCTGCTCCTGGTCGACTCGCGCCGCTCCTCGGTGGACGACCCGGCGGTCGCCGCGAAGGCCAGGCGGCTCGCCGCGCGCCTGGCCACCGAGAAGGGGGTCACCGGCGTCGGCTCCTACTGGCAGTCCGGCGCACCGGCCCTGCGCGCCAGGGACGGGCACGAAGCGCTGATCGCCGCCCGCATCACGGGTGACGACAACGCGATGGGGAAGACCCTGGACCGCATCGCGCCCTCCTACCGGGGGACGCACGGACCGGTGAGGGTGACGGTCGGCGGCCCGGTCGCCGTGCGGCACGAGATGCAGACCATCATCCGCGAGGACCTGACCCGGGCCGAGCTGATCGCCCTGCCGGTGACGCTCGTGCTGCTGGTGATGGTCTTCGGCAGCGCCGTCGCCGCCCTGCTGCCGCTCGGCATCGGCATCGTCGCGATCCTCGGCACGAACGCGGTGCTGCGCGGACTGACGGAGTTCACCGACGTCTCCGTCTTCGCGATGAACCTCACCACGGCCCTGGGCCTCGGCCTCGCCATCGACTACGCGCTGTTCATCGTGCGCCGCTTCCGCGAGGAACTGTCCACGGGTGCCGAGCCGTTGACCGCCGTCGGCACGACCCTGCGCACCGCCGGTCGCACCGTGCTCTTCTCCGCCCTCACGGTCGCCGTGTCGCTGGCGGCGATGATGGTCTTCCCGCAGTACTTCCTGCGGTCCTTCGCCTACGCGGGCATCGCGGTGGTGCTGCTGGCGGCGGGCGCGGCCCTCATCCTGCTCCCGGCGGCCCTGGTGCTGCTCGGCCACCGGGTGAACTCCCTGGACCTGCGGCGCCTGTTCCGCCGCCGGTCGCCGGGAAACCCCGGTGCGGAGGGCACGGCCTGGGCGCGCACGGCGACGCTGGTGATGCGCCGCGCCCCGTTTTTCGCGCTGGCCACCACGGCCGTCCTGGTCCTGCTCGGACTGCCTTTCCTGGGCGTGAAGTTCGGCACGGCCGACGACCGCCAGCTACCGTCCACGGCCGAGTCCCACATGGTGCAGCAGCACATCCGCGAGGGCTTCCCGGGCAGCCCCGGCGGCGGCCTGGAGGTGTTCGCCGAGGGCCGGGCGACCCAGGCGCAGTACGCCGCCTACAAGGAGCGTGTCGCCGCTTTGCCGGAGGTGCTGCGAGTCGACGGCCCGCTGGTGAAGGGCGACTCGGCGTACTTCACGGTGCTGCCCAGGGGCGAGGCCGTCGACGACGCAGCCCAGCATCTGGTCGGCGAACTGCGGTCGACGGGAGCTCCGTTCGACACCAAGGTGACCGGCACGGCTGCCGTCCTGGTCGACTCCAAGCACGCGATCGGCGAGCGACTGCCCTGGGCGGTGGTATTCATCGCGGTCGTCACCCTGCTCCTGGTCTTCCTGCTCACCGGCAGCGTGCTGATACCGGTGCAGGCGGTCCTGCTCAACGCGCTCAGCCTGACGGCCATGTTCGGCGCGGTCGTCTGGGTCTTCCAGGACGGCCACCTGTCCGGCCTGCTCGGCTTCACCAGCACCGGTTCCATCGAGACGACCCTGCCGGTCCTGATGTTCTGCGTGGCCTTCGGCCTCTCCATGGACTACGGCGTGTTCCTGCTCTCCCGTATCAAGGAGGAGTACGACCGTGGGGGGACCTCCCACCCCGGCAAGGCAGTGGGGGACGGCGACCACAGCCGGGCGGTGCGGTACGGGCTCCAGCGCACGGGCGGACTGATCACCGCGGCCGCGGTCATCCTCGCGGTGGTGATGGTCGCGATCGGTACGTCCCGGGTGACCAGCACCAAGATGCTCGGCCTGGGCATCGCCCTGGCAGTCCTGATGGACGCGATGATCGTCCGTAGCCTCCTGGTCCCCGCGGTCATGCGGCTCACCGGCCGCGCGACCTGGTGGGCCCCGTCCCCGCTGCGCCGCTTCCACGCACGGTTCGGGCTGAGCGAGGGGGAGTCGTCTGCGTCCGGCGAGACGGCGCACGCCGAGCGGGGAGAACAGCAAGAGCAGGGAGGGCAGGGAGAGCAGGGAGAGCAGACCGAAGGGGACCGGGAGTCGGACAAGGCTGCGGCGCACGGCTAGGTGCACGCTGCTCAGCCCTTCGGCAGGCACTCGCCGCAGGCCCAGCGGCACATCAGGCGGGCGCTGCCCGGCAATCTGCGCCGGACAGGCACTAGCGTTCCGCCGGAAGCGATGATCTCCGGGGTTCGGGAACTCCCGGCACCCCGGGGTCCCAGACCTGGACGGAAGGCGAGGGCGGCGGATGCGGGCTGTGGTGTTCGAGCGGTACGGGGAGCCGGCCGAGGTGCGGGAGGTGGCGGATCCGAGGCCCGCGGAGCACGGGGTCGTGGTGCGGGTCGAGGCGACCGGCCTGTGCCGCAGCGACTGGCACGGCTGGCAGGGTCACGACCCCGACATCACGCTGCCGCACGTGCCCGGTCACGAACTCGCCGGTGTGGTCGAGGCGGTGGGCCCCCGGGTGACCCGCTGGCGGCCCGGCGACCGCGTGACCGTGCCCTTCGTCTGTGCCTGCGGCACCTGCCCCTCCTGCGCGGCGGGCGACCAGCAGGTGTGCGAACGGCAGACGCAGCCCGGGTTCACGCACTGGGGCTCCTTCGCCCAGTACGTGGCGCTCGACCACGCCGACGTGAACCTGGTCGCCGTACCCGAGGGCCTGTCCTTCGCGACGGCGGCCTCGCTCGGCTGCCGGTTCGCCACGGCGTTCCGGGCGGTGGTCCAGCAGGGCCGGGTCGCGCCCGGCGAGTGGGTCGCCGTGCACGGCTGCGGGGGCGTGGGCCTGTCGGCCGTGATGATCGCGGCCGCGTCGGGGGCGAGGGTCGTGGCGGTGGACGTCTCGTCCCAGGCCCTTGAGTTGGCACGGACGTTCGGCGCGGCGGAGTGCGTGGACGCGGCGGGTACGGGGGACACGGCGGAGCGGGTGCGTGAGGTGACCGGCGGCGGCGCCCATCTCTCCCTCGACGCGCTGGGCTCGCCGGCCACCTGCGCGGCCTCCGTGAACGGTCTGCGCCGCCGGGGCCGCCACGTCCAGGTCGGCCTGCTGCCCTCTCCGACGGGCACGACGCCCGTGCCCATGGCCCGCGCGATCGCCCTGGAGCTCGAACTCCTCGGCAGCCACGGCATGGCCGCGCACGCCTACCCGCAGATGCTGCGCCTGGTACAGGCCGGCGTCCTGCGCCCCGACCTGCTGGTGACGTCGACCATCCCCCTGACGGCGGTCCCGGACGCGTTGGCGGCGATGGGGACGGCACCGGGAGCCGGGGTCACGGTCATCGAGCCGTGGAGCTGACATGACGGTGCCCCACGCCCGGGTGGGGCACGCCGTCAGGGGATGAGGAGTCAGTCGGCTCTGCGGTTGCGGTTGCTGGGCCTGGAGGCGACCCAGGCGCGGACGGTGTCGGCGTACCAGTAGGGCTTGCCGCCCTCCACGTGGTCGGGCGGGGGCAGCAGCCCGTGCTTGCGATAGGACCGCACGGTGTCCGGCTGCACCCGGATGTGCGCCGCGATCTCCTTGTACGACCAGAGCCTTCGGTCGGTCATGGGTGGCACCTCCCTGCGCGCGCCACGGCGGCGGCCGGGGAGGCCGTCGGGGGAGCCGGGCGCTGCGCTGGCGATCACAAAGCCTGTGCTCCGTGAACGACACGGAGTAAGGAGGGGCAAGTGCCTGTCGGCGGAGTGTGACCCAGGACCCGCGAACATGTGACATGTGTGACACGAGCGGGTTCTTTGTGACAGAAGCGAGGCAAAGCAAACACGACCCGGCAGCGCGTTCGGGGTCCTACACCGGCCCCTACCGGCGCGCAGGACCAGCCCAACCGCCGGGGCCGAAGAGCAGGACGGGCCGGACCCGCTGCGCCGGGCCCGGCCCGCCGGCTTCCCCGCCATCCCCCCGGATCAACCGGCTGGGCGATCAGCCTGCCCTCGGCGCACGCGCCGGGTCTTGGAAAAATCCGCATGGCCACCGGCCGCGAGGACGAGGCTCGTCGCCTCGCCCGTCATCCGGTCCGCCAGCGGCACCCGGGGCGCCGACACCGGCGGAGCCCCCCGCGCCACCGTGAACTCCCTCGGCGTACACCCTGTCATCGCCTTGAACTCCCCGCTGAGGTGCGCCTGGTCGTAGAACCCGCAGATCGCCGCCGTCTCCGCCGGCCCCCGCCCCGCCGCCAGCAGCCGCCGAGCCCGCTGCAACCGCAGCACCCGCGCCGCCGCCTTCGGCCCCAGCCCGATCTGCTCCGGGAAACGGTTCTCCAGGTGCCGCACGCTCCACCCGACCTCGGCGGCCAGCCGCGGCACCGGCACCGCCCCGCCCGTCCGCACCAGCTCCGACCAGGCCCGCACCACCCGCGCCGAACTCGGCGTCCCGGCCGCCGACCAGCGGGCGAACACGTCGTCGAGCAGCCCGAACCGGTCCGCCCACGTCGGCAACGCGGCCAGCGCGGCGGACAGTTCGCCGATGCTGTGCCGGCCGCCGGCCGCCCGGCGGGTGCCGAGGACATCCGGAAGGTCGTCGGGGTCGACGGTGCGGTCGGCGAGTTCGTACTGCGCCGTGCCGAACAGGGTGAACGCCGCCCATGGCATGAGCAGCACCTCGATGCCCGACAGCCGTCCGCCGTGCTCGCCGACGACTGGAGTGGTGGACAGGCCGTTGTACACCGACACCAGGGTCGTCGGCGGGCGCCCCCGGCCGGCGATGCGCACTGGTTCCTCGAAGCCCAGCAACAGCGTCGCCGCGCCGATCGGCGTCTCCAGCCGCCGCCGGGGCCGGTTCATCGCGAGCCGGATCCAGCGGTAGCTGATCACACCGGGCCGCAGCCGCGGATGGGGCAGCGCGACGGCGGCCTCCCAGGAGCCGCCGGGCCCGTGTCCCGCCCGGGTGAGCACCGAAGTGGCCATGCACCCTCCCTGTTCACGGCCGGACGCGTTCACGGAAGCCCCCATGGTGCTACGCAACGGAGGAGAGGTGGAAGAAAGAGAACGGGAAGCGCTTCCACCGGGCCTGCCGCGAGCCCTCGAGGAAGCGGACTCCCCACGGGTCACGGTCTGGTCCGAATGTCCGGACAAAACATTGACAGGGTTCCGTGCCCGGCACTACAACCGGGAGGAGCAGGAGCGAAGGGGAGCCCATGGCGTACGACCTGATCACCATGGGGCGGATCGGAGTGGACCTCTATCCGCTGCAGACGGGCGTGCCGCTGGCCCAGGTGTCGACCTTCGGGAAGTTCCTGGGCGGCTCGGCGACGAACGTCGCGGTCGCCGCGGCCCGCCTCGGCCGCCGTACGGCGGTGATCACGCGCACCGGCGACGATCCCTTCGGCGCCTACCTCCACGAGGCGCTGCGCGGCTTCGGCGTCGACGACCGCTGGGTCACGCCGGTTCCCGGGCTGCCCACCCCGGTCACCTTCTGCGAGGTGTTCCCGCCGGACGACTTCCCGCTCTACTTCTACCGGCAGCCCAAGGCCCCCGACCTGGAGATCGACGTCCACGACCTGGACCTGGACGCCATCCGCGACGCCCGTGTCTTCTGGGTCACCGGCACCGGTCTGAGCGAGGAGCCCAGCCGTACGGCGACGCTCGCGGCCCTCGCCCACCGGGCCAGGGCCGGTACGACCGTCTTCGACCTCGACTGGCGCCCCATGTTCTGGCGCAGTGACATCAGCGGCTCCCGCCCCGGGCCGGACAACGCCCGCCCCTTGTACGCCGAGGCCCTGCGCCACACCACCGTCGCGGTCGGCAACCTGGACGAGGTGGAGGTCGCCACCGGAGTGCGCGAGCCGCACGCCGCCGCCCGCGCGCTCCTCGACGCCGGCGTCGAACTCGCCGTCGTGAAGCAGGGCCCCAAGGGTGTGCTGGCCGTCAACAGCAAGGGCGAGTCGGCCGAGGTCCCGCCGCTTCCGGTCAACGTCCTCAACGGCCTCGGCGCCGGCGACGCCTTCGGCGGCTCCCTGTGCCACGGCCTGCTCGCGGGCTGGGACCTGGAGCGGATCATGCGGCACGCCAACGCCGCCGGCGCCATCGTGGCCTCCCGCCTGGAGTGCTCGTCCGCGATGCCCACGCCGGACGAGGTGGAAGCCGCCCTCGCAGCCGGAGCGGTGCTGTGAGAGCGGGGCGGGTCAAAGGCGCCTTGCACGAGGCCGGCGGCGGCGCGGCCCAGGACACGGGCGCGCCTCCCGAGACCCCGCGCGGTGCCGAGTACCCGCACGACTCCGCCTCGCAAGCCGCCCCATCGCAAGCCGCCCCATCGCAAGCCGCCCCATCGCATGCCGCCGCCTCGCATGCCGCCCCATCGCAGGCCGCCGCGCAGGCCGAGCCCCCGGCCAGGTCGCGCATCCGCAAGGCGAACCCTCGCGCACGGCCGACAGGGCGGACACGGCGGATACGGCGGATACGGCGGATACGGCGGACGCGGCCGACACTGGCGACACTGCCGACACTGCCGACACTGCCGGCACGGCCGACACGGCGGACGCGGCCGACACAGCCCACACAGCCGACACGCCAGACACGGCCGACACGCCAGACACAGCCGACACGCCAGACACAGCGACCGCACACCCGCCCGCCGCGCAAGCACCGGCCGTCCCCCCGAAGGTCGACGTCCGCGAACTCGTCCGAATCCGCACCCACCACCCCGAGGCGATCGCCGAGGCCGCCGCCCGCCGTGCCCGCAGGCCCCTGCTGGGCGAGAACGGCCGGCTTATGATCGTCGCCGCCGACCACCCGGCCCGGGGCGCCCTCGGTGTCGGCGACCGCCGGCTCGCCATGGCCAACCGGGCCGACCTGCTGGAGCGGCTCTGCCTGCGCTGTCCCGGCCCGGTGTCGACGGCGTCCTCGCCACCGCCGACATCCAGACTGCTGTGAGGGCCGCATGACCACCAACGAGCTGTACATCCCCAGGGGCGCCACCGCGAACGCCCAGTACGTTGTCGACATCGACCCCAAGCGGGCCGGCTGGACCCACTGCAGCCTGCGGGTCGTGCAGCTGGCGCCGGGCGGCACGCACACCTTCACCACCGGGGACAGCGAGTGGATCGTGCTTCCGCTGAGCGGCGGTTGTACGGTGCAGGTACAAGACGGCATAGAGGACGAAGAGTTCCAGATTCGGGGCCGCGGGGGCGTGTACGGCGGAGTCACCGACTTCGTCTACGCGCCCCGTGACGCCCGGGTACAGATCGCCTCCGGTGCGGGAGGCCCGCTTCGCCCTGGCAGGAGCGAAGTGCGAGCGTCGACTCCCCGCCCGCTACGGCCCCGCGCCGGAGGTCCCCGTGGAAGACCGCGGCAGCGGCATCTGCGCCCGCCAGGTGCGCAACTTCGCCTCGGCGGACGCCTTCGAGTGCGACCGGCTGATCGCGGTGGAGGTGATCACGCCCGGCGGCCACTGGTCGTCGTACCCGCCGCACAAGCACGACGAGCACCGGCCGGGCGAGGAATCGGAGCTGGAGGAGATCTACTACTTCGAGATCGACGGCCCGAACGGTTTCGGCTATCAGCGCGTATTCCCGTCGCGTGAGGGCGGATCCGACGTCCTCGCGGAGGTCCGCTCCGGCGACGTGGTCCTGGTCGACGGCTGGCACGGCCCGTCCGTCGCGCAGCCCGGCCACGACATGTACTACCTGAACGTCATGGCCGGTCCGGGCGAGACGCGTCAGTGGCGGATCTGCTTCCATCCGGACCACACGGAGGGTTACCGATGACCTCGACCCCCTCAACGACGAGGCTGACGGTCGCGCAGGCGCTGGTGCGGTTCCTGGCCGCCCAGTACACGGAGCGGGACGGCGTACGGCAGCGGCTGATCGGCGCCACCTGGGGCATCTTCGGCCACGGCAACGTCGCCGGGATCGGGCAGGCGCTCGTCGAGTACGCCGGCGTGATGCCGTACCACCAGGGCCGCAACGAGCAGGCCATGGTGCACGCGGCGGTCGGCTACGCCCGCCAGTCGAACCGCCTGTCCACGCACGCGGTCACCACGTCCATCGGTCCGGGCGCGACCAACCTGGTCACCGGCGCCGCCCTGGCGACCATCAACCACCTCCCGGTTCTGCTCCTGCCCGGCGACGTCTTCGCCTCCCGCCCCGCCGACCCGGTCCTGCAGCAGCTCGAAGTCCCGTACGCGGGCGACGTGTCGGTCAACGACTGCCTGCGGCCGGTGTCGAAGTACTTCGACCGGATCACGCGGCCCGAGGCGCTGATCCCCTCCGCTCTGAACGCGATGCGGGTCCTCACCGACCCCGTCGAGACGGGTGCCGTCACCCTGGCCCTCCCGCAGGACGTCCAGGCGGAGGCGTACGACTGGCCCGAGCAGTTCTTCGCCGAGCGCACCTGGGTCGTACGGCGTCCGGGTGCCGACCCCACCGAACTCGCCGAGGCCGTGCAGGCCGTCCGCGCCGCCCGTCGGCCCCTCGTGATCGCGGGCGGCGGTGTCCGCCACAGCCGCGCCGAGGACGCCCTCGCCGAGTTCGCCGAGACCACGCGCATCCCGGTCGCCTCCACCCAGGCCGGCAAGGGCTCCCTGCGCTTCGACCATCCGCAGGACGTCGGCGGCGTCGGTCACACGGGCACGGCCACGGCGGACGAACTCGCCCGCACCGCCGACCTGGTGATCGGAGTGGGGACGAGGTACACCGACTTCACCACCGCCTCCGGCACCTTGTTCGCGAACCCGGACGTGCGCTTCCTCAACCTCAACATCGCCCCCTACGACGGCCACAAGCTCGCCGGTCTGCCGCTGATCGCGGACGCGCGCAGCGGCCTGCAGGAGCTGACCGAGGCGCTCCAGATGCACGACCACCGGGTCGCGGCCTCGTACGTCACCGAGTACACCGAGGACAAGGAGCGCTGGGAGCAGCGCGTCGACGCCTGCTACGAGGCCGACGAGCCGGACGTACGGCCGACGCAGCCGCAGGTGCTGGGCGCCCTGGACGCCCTGGCCGACGAGACGGACATCCTCGTCAACGCGGCTGGCTCCCTCCCCGGCGATCTGCACAAGCTGTGGCGGGCGCGGTCGCGGGACCAATACCACCTGGAGTACGGCTACTCGTGCATGGGCTACGAGATCCCGGCCGCGATCGGCGTGAAGCTGGCGGCGCCCGACCGGCCCGTGTGGGCGCTGGTCGGCGACGGGACGTACCTGATGATGCCGACGGAGATCGTGACCGCGGTACAGGAGGGGATCGCGATCAAGGTCGTGATCCTGCAGAACCACGGATACGCCTCGATCGGCGGACTGTCCGAGTCGGTGGGCGGCGAGCGGTTCGGCACGGCGTACCGCTTCCCGTCCCGCGACGGCACGTACACCGGCGCCCCGCTCCCCGTCGACCTCGCCGCCAACGCGGCCAGCCTCGGCATGCGGGTGCTGCGCGCGAAGACCGTGCACGACCTGCGCGAGGCCCTCGCCGAGGCGCGGGCGGCGGACACTCCCACATGTGTCTACGTGGAGACCGAAACCGCAGACACAGTGTCGGGCGCGCCTCCGGCGCAGGCCTGGTGGGATGTACCCGTGGCCGAGACCGCGACCCGACCGTCGGCGGTCAAGGCACGTGAGCTCTACGAACGGCACGTCTCGACCCGACGCCGCCATCTGTGAAGGAGTACTCGGTCATGACGAAGATCGTCAACCACTGGATCGGCGGGAAGACCGTCGAGGGCGCCTCGGGTACGTATGGGCCGGTGACGGACCCGGCGACCGGCGCGGTCACCACGAAGGTCGCCTTCGCGACGGTCGACGAGGTGGACGCCGCGGTCGCCGCCGCCAAGGACGCCTTCGCGACCTGGGGCCAGTCCTCGCTGGCCCAGCGGACCTCGATCCTGTTCAGGTTCCGCGCGCTGCTCGACGCGCACCGCGACGAGATCGCCGAGCTGATCACCGCCGAGCACGGCAAGGTGCACTCCGACGCCCTCGGCGAGGTGGCCCGCGGCCTGGAGATCGTCGACCTGGCGTGCGGCATCAACGTGCAGTTGAAGGGCGAGCTGTCCACGCAGGTCGCCAGCCGCGTCGACGTGGCCGCGATCCGGCAGCCGCTGGGCGTGGTCGCGGGCATCACGCCGTTCAACTTCCCGGCGATGGTCCCGATGTGGATGTTCCCGATCGCCATCGCGTGCGGCAACACCTTCGTGCTGAAGCCGAGCGAGAAGGACCCGTCGGCGTCGGTCCGTCTCGCGGAGCTGCTGGCGGAGGCCGGGCTGCCGGACGGCGTCTTCAACGTCGTGCACGGCGACAAGGTGGCCGTCGACCGGCTCCTGGAGCACCCGGACGTCAAGGCGGTCTCCTTCGTCGGTTCCACCCCGATCGCCCGCTACATCCACACCACGGCCTCCGCCAACGGCAAGCGCGTCCAGGCCCTGGGCGGCGCCAAGAACCACATGCTGGTCCTGCCGGACGCCGACCTGGACGCGGCCGCCGACGCGGCGGTCTCCGCGGCCTACGGGTCCGCGGGCGAGCGCTGCATGGCCATCTCCGCCGTCGTCGCCGTCGGCGCGATCGGCGACACGCTGGTGGAGAAGATCCGCGAGCGCGCCGAGAAGATCAAGATCGGCCCCGGCAACGACCCGGCCTCCGAGATGGGCCCGCTCATCACCAAGGCGCACCGCGACAAGGTGGCCTCCTACGTGGAGAACGCGGCCGCGGAGGGCGCCGAGGTCGTCCTCGACGGCACCGGCTACACGGTCGAGGGCTACGAGGAGGGCCACTGGATCGGCATCTCGCTCCTCGACAAGGTGCCGACCAGCGCGAAGGCCTACCAGGACGAGATCTTCGGCCCGGTGCTGTGCGTGCTGCGCGTCGACACCTACGAGGAGGGCGTGGCCCTCATCAACAACTCGCCGTTCGGCAACGGCACCGCGATCTTCACCCGGGACGGCGGCGCGGCCCGCCGCTTCCAGCTGGAGGTCGAGGCCGGCATGGTCGGCGTGAACGTGCCGATCCCGGTCCCGGTGGGCTACCACTCCTTCGGCGGCTGGAAGGACTCCCTCTTCGGCGACCACCACATCTACGGCAACGACGGCACCCACTTCTACACCCGCGGCAAGGTGATCACCTCCCGCTGGCCGGACCCGTCCGAGGCCCCGGCGGGCGTGGACCTCGGGTTCCCGCGCAACCACTGAGAGTGGCTCCGCCTCCCCGTCAGGCCGTCCGAATATCGGACGGCCTGACATTTTTGTTGCCGCGCGCACTGCGAATGTCGTGCGCAGGGGATGAAACGGGTGGCGCAGGTCGAATGACTGGTTGACCTTTGAAAACAAGGTCACCAGATGATGGGGGTTGGTGAATGCTTCAGTGGGGCTTCAGAGCCTGGGAAACTGATGTCTCCTGCCTCACTTTGCGGCTGCGGATTCCGAAGGTAAACACCCATTGACGCGGCGGTTTTCGTCGGGGTTCCATGCAGCGCCGGGAGCGGACGACAGCACCTACGACGAAGCCGCCGGAGGCGATATCGCTCCCGAGCCCCATCATCTGTCGCACGAGTCGATCGGAACCGCCGTATGACCGACACGCTCCGCCCTGTCGAGAACGCCGTCATGGAGGCGCCGGACAGCCCCCAGAGCCCGCAGAAGCTCAAGCGCTCCATCGGGGTGGTCGGCGGCACGCTCCTCACGCTCTCGTGCGTGACGCCCGCCTCCACGCTGTTCGTGGTCGTCCCGGACCTCTTCGGCTCGCTCGGCACCGCCACGGCCCTGACGATCGCCATCGGCTCCCTCCTCTGTATCGCCGTGGCGTTCTGCTACTCGGAGCTGGGCACCCTCATCCCCAGCGCGGGCGGCGAGTACGCCATGGTGTCGACGATGGCCGGTCGGCTGGCGGGCTGGCTGGTCTTCGTGCTGTCCCTGCTGGTCGTCATGGTCGTCCCGCCGGTGATCGCGATGGGCACGGCGGACTACCTGGCGCCGATCGTGCACCTCGACCCGGCCTGGACGGGCGCCGGCGTGATGCTGCTGGCCACCCTCGCCGGTCTGCTGGACCTGCGCGCCAACGCCTGGATCACCGGCATCTTCCTGGTCCTCGAAGTCGTCGCGGCCGGGGTCGTGGCCCTGCTGGGCTTCGCGCACAGCCACCGCGGCGTCGGCAGCCTGGTCTCGATGCAGGTGGCCGGTACGGACGGTCACACGGACACCGTGACGGCCATGCTGGTCGTCTCCGGCCTCGCCATCGCCCTCTTCGTCACCCAGGGCTTCTCGACGGCCGTCTACCTCTCCGAGGAGCTGGAGCACCCGCGCCGCAACGTCGCCCGCACGGTGCTCGCCACCCTCGCCATCTCCTCCGTGATCATCCTGGTGCCGGTCGTCGCCATCACCATGGGCGCCTCCGACATCAAGGAGCTCACCGGCGGTGACCTCAGCAGCATGGTGACCGCCTGGTCCAACTCCGCCGTCGGCGCCTTCGTCAGCCTCTGCGTGGCCCTGGCCATCGTCAACGCGGGCATCGTCATGGTCATCCAGAACTCCCGCGTCCTGTTCGCCTCCGCCCGCGACAAGGCCTGGCCCGAGCCGGTCAACAACGTCTTCTCCAAGCTGGGCCGCTTCGGCTCCCCGTGGGTCGCCACGCTCGCGGTGGGCATCCCCGGCGCGGTCCTGTGCTTCGTCAACCTGGACACGCTGTACGGCGTCACGGGCGTGTCCGTGACCGGCATGTACCTGCTGGTCGCGATCGCCGCCCTGCTCGCCCGCCGCGGCTCCCACAAGCACACGCCCGCCTGGCGCATGCCGCTGTGGCCCGCGATGCCGATCCTGCTGATCGCGGTCCTGGCGTACATCCTCAGCCAGCAGGAGGTGAGCTACCTGCTGTGGACCGGCGGCATCACCGCGGTCGCCACCCTGTACTGGGCCTTCTACCTCCGCCCGCGCCGCGACACCCGCTGGCTGGTGTCGATCCCGGAGGACGCGCAGGCGTAGTCCTGGCAGGCCGCCCGGTTCGGGTGAGGTCCCGGCGGGCCGCCCGGCTCAGGTGAAGTCCCAGGTCACCACATTGCACGTCCCGTCGTCCTTGCCCCCCGTGCTGCGGTAGGCGGCAAGGGCGACGTCGTTTCCGGCGTCGACCAGCACCCACATCCCGTAGCAGCCGAGTTCGCGGCCGAGGGCGGCGAGGCGCTCGACGAGCGCCCGGCCGATCCCCCGGCGCCGGTACGGCTCGGCGACCGCGAGCTCGTACAGGAACATCTCGGTGCCCTTGTCGGGATGGATGGTCTCGATCCCGCTGACGAAGCCGACGGGCGCGTCCGCGTCGTCCTCGTGGGCGAGGAAGAGGTGGTGCCCGGTGGCGGTCAGGAAGCGCTCGGCCCACTCGGTGCGGACCGGGTTGTCGAACAGGTGCTCGGCAGCGGCCACTTCGGCGACGGTGGCGGCTCGGCGAATCTCCATGGGTCTTCGTACCACGGCTGCGGTATGCCGTGTCAGTGCCGTACTCCCACAGGAGGGGCGGGAGTTCGGTCCGGCGGCTGCATCGGTTGTCGGCGGCGGCCCGTACCGTGGAGGCATGGATCTTCGACTGCCCGGACCGCGTGGGCTGCTGCGGAGGCCGCGACGCCTGATCGCCGCCGTGGCCGCCGTCGTCGTGCTCGCCGGTGCCGGGACGTGGACGGCGGCCGTCGCCTCCGACGACACGCGCACGGTGCGCCGCACCGACCGGGTCATGGCGGTCGACGGGGTGCGCCTGGACACCTCGTACTTCACCTCGCCCTCCGCCGGCCGCCGCCCGGCCGTCCTGCTGGCGCACGGCTTCGGCGGCAGCAAGGACGACGTACGGCAGCAGGCGGAGGACCTCGCCAAAGACGGGTACGCGGTGCTGACGTGGTCGGCGCGCGGCTTCGGCACGTCCACGGGAAAGATCGGGCTGAACGATCCCAAGGGCGAGGTCGCCGACGTTTCGAAGCTGATCGACTGGCTGGCGCGACAGCCCGAGGTCGAGCTCGACAGGCCCGGCGACCCGCGCGTGGGCGTGGCGGGCGCCTCCTACGGCGGCGCGGTCTCGCTGCTCGCCGCCGGGTACGACCACCGGGTGGACGCCATCGCCCCGGCGATCACGTACTGGAACCTCGCCGACGCCCTGTTTCCCAACGGCGTCTTCAAGAGGCTCTGGGCGGGCATCTTCATCAACTCCGGCGGCGGCTGCGGGAAGTTCGAGCCCGAGCTGTGCCGGATGTACGAGCGCGTCGCCGAGTCGGGCAGGCCGGACGCCGAGGGGCGCAAGCTCCTGGAGGAGCGCTCGCCCTCCGCCGTCGCCGGCCGCATCAAGGTTGCGACGCTCCTGGTGCAGGGCCAGTCCGACTCCCTCTTCCCGCTCGGCCAGGCCGACGCGGCCGCGAAGGCGATCCGCGCCGGCGGCGCCCCGGTCGACGTCGACTGGATCGCGGGCGGTCACGACGGCGGCGACCTGGAGACCAGCCGGATCCAGGCGCGTGTGAAGACCTGGTTCGACCGGTACCTCAAGCGCGACAAGGGCGCCGACACGGGCCCGGCCTTCCGCATCACCCGCACCGGAGGCATCGACTCCACCGACGGGGCGGCCCTGCTGCGGGGCGCGAGCGGGCAGACGTATCCGGGGCTGGAGAGCGGACAGCGGTCGGTGGCGCTGACCGGTGGCGAGCAGCGCTTCCAGAACCCGGCGGGGGCCAGCCCGCCCGCCGTCTCGTCGCTGCCCGGCCTCGGCGGCTCCGGCGGCCTCGCCCAACTGTCGTCGCTCGGCGTCGGCGTGTCGCTGGACTTCCCCGGGCAGTACGCGCGGTTCGACTCGGCACCGGTGAGCGGCGACCTGCGGATCACCGGATCGCCGACGGCGACCGTCCATGTGACGTCGACGAGCGACGACGCGGTGCTCTTCGCCAAGGTCTACGACGTCGGGCCGGGCAGCGCGCGGCCGGTGCTGCCCTCACAGCTGGTGACCCCGGTCCGCGTCGAGGGCGCCAAGGCGGGCAGGGACGTGACGCTCACGCTCCCGGCGATCGACCACGAGGTGCAGAAGGGCCACCGGCTCCGCCTGGTCCTCGCCTCCACGGACCTCGGCTACGCCTCCCCGGCGGCCCCGGCGACCTACACCGTCTCCCTGAAGAGCGACCTGAAGGTCCCGACGGCACCCGGCGTGACCACCGCGGCGGCGCCGCTGCCGGCATGGGTGTGGTGGCTGCCGCTCGCGGGCGCGGTGATCGCGCTGGCGCTGCTGCTGACGGCACGCCGCCGCACGGCGACCCCCGCGCCCGACCCGGAGCTGGCCGAAGTTCCGCTCCAGATCACCGACCTGAGCAAGCGGTACGCGAAGTCGGCGGACCGGTACGCGGTGCGGGACCTGTCCTTCCGCGTGGAGAAGGGCCAGGTGCTCGGCCTGCTGGGGCCGAACGGCGCGGGCAAGACGACCACCCTGCGCATGCTGATGGGCCTGATCCGCCCGGACGGCGGCGAGATCCGCGTCTTCGGCCACGCCGTCCGGCCCGGTGCGCCGGTGCTGTCGAGGGTCGGTGCCTTCGTCGAGGGCGCCGGCTTCCTGCCGCACCTGTCCGGCCGGGAGAACCTGGAGCTGTACTGGCGGGCCACCGGCCGTCCGCCCGAGGACGCGCACCTGGAGGAGGCCCTGGAGATCGCGGGCCTCGGCGACGCCCTGGCCCGCGCGGTGCGCACGTACTCCCAGGGCATGCGCCAGCGCCTCGCCATCGCCCAGGCCATGCTCGGCCTGCCCGACCTGCTCATCCTCGACGAGCCGACCAACGGCCTCGACCCGCCCCAGATCCGCGAGATGCGCGAGGTGATGATCCGGTACGCGGCCGGCGGCCGCACGGTGATCGTCTCCAGCCACCTGCTGGCGGAGGTCGAGCAGTCCTGCACGCACCTGGTGGTGATGGACCGCGGCCGTCTGGTCCAGGCCGGCCCGGTGGGCGAGATCGTCGGCTCCGGGGACACCCTGCTCGTCGGCACCGCGGCGCCCGTGGACGCGCCCGTGGTGGAGAAGGTGGCCGCCCTGCCGGGCGTGGCCTCGGCGGTACGGACCGAGGACGGCCTCCTGGTCCGGCTCGACCCCGGCGGCACGGCCGAGCGCCTGGTCGTGGAGCTGGTGCGGCTCGAGGTGCCCGTCGCGTCGGTCGGCCCCCACCGCCGTCTGGAAGACGCCTTCCTCACCCTGATCGGAGGCTCCGCATGAGCACGCTCGCCAAGCGCAAAGAGCCCGTCGAGGTCGCCCCCGGCTACCGGGCGGGCCGCACCCTGCCCCTGCGGGTGGAGCTGGTGCGGCAGTTGAAGCGGCGCCGCACCCTGGTCATGGGCGGGATCCTGGCCGCGCTGCCCTTCGTCCTGGTCGTAGCCTTCGCGATCGGCGGCGACCCGGGCGGCCGCAACGACCGGGTGACGCTGATGGACACGGCCACCGCGTCCGGCGCCAACTTCGCCGCGGTCAACCTGTTCGTGTCGGCGGGCTTCCTGCTCGTCATCCCCGTGGCGCTGTTCTGCGGCGACACGGTCGCCTCGGAGGCGAGCTGGTCCTCCCTGCGCTATCTCCTCGCCGCGCCCGTGCCGCGGGCCCGCCTGCTGTGGTCCAAGCTGGTCGTCGGGCTCGGGCTGAGCCTGGCGGCGATGGTGCTGCTGCCGGTCGTGGCGCTCGCCGTCGGCACGGCCGCCTACGGCTGGGGCCCGCTGCAGATCCCCACCGGCGGCGCGCTGGACACGGGCACCGCGACCCAGCGGCTGATGGTGGTCGTGGCGTACGTCTTCGTCTCCCAACTGGTCACCGCGGGCCTGGCGTTCTGGCTGTCCACCAAGACCGACGCACCCCTGGGCGCCGTCGGCGGCGCGGTCGGGCTGACCATCGTGGGCAACGTCCTGGACGCCGTCACGGCCCTCGGCCACTGGCGCGACTTCCTGCCCGCGCACTGGCAGTTCGCCTGGGCCGACGCCGTGCAGCCGCACCCCGAGTGGTCCGGCATGATCCAGGGCACTGCGATCTCCCTCACCTACGCCCCCGTCCTCTTCGCCCTGGCCTTCCGCGGTTTCGCCCGGAAGGACGTGGTCTCCTAGGCCAACGGAGGATCACCCACCGGTTTCGACGGGCCCCGGCCGTGGCCGCTTCGCTCCATCCGCAACGCTCCGTGGCGCATCCCCGGCCCCCTCCCACGTCACGGTCACAGGCGCCGCCCCACACACAGGCGGCAGGTGACCCACCGAGGGGGCCCGGATGCACCGGACGGAGACACACGCGCTCATCAGGTCTCCTTGGAGCTGCTGCCGGCTCAGCCCCCGCACACCGACGGCAAGGCCCACACCAGTCCCTTCACATGCAGCGCGTCCAGCCGGTGCCCGTGCGCCGACCGTGCCGCGGCCACCCCCAAGCGCGGCCCGCACGACGGCCCGGCCCGCAGCCCTTCCGTGTCCCGCAGCGCGGCCAGCAGCTCCGTGGTCATCCGGTCGAGCGCAGGCCGCACCTCCTTGACGAGGTCGGGGCGCTCGATCGGCCGCTTCTCCGGGTGGGCGTCCCAGCGGGCGTAGAGGCCGCGCTGCACCAACTTGTTGGCTTCGATCTGGTCGCGGAAGACCGCGGTCACGGCGTCCGGGTCGAGCCCGAGGCCGACGGCCCGCGCGGCGACGTCGTCCAGGATCTGCCGCTCGCGCACCGGATCGTCGATGGGCGTGTCGGTGCCGTACTTGGCGGCGGCCATTTTGTCGGCCAACAGCAGCCGCTCGGCGAACAGTTCGGTGAGCGGCGCGAGGCCGGGCGCGAGGGTGGCCGCCCGTACGGGAGTTGACTGCACCGCGGTGGCCGGGGCGGCGCCGGCGAGGGTGACGGCCGCCGTGGCGCAGACGGCGACGAGGGCGGACCGGAGGCGTGGGAGGCGCACGTGGGGTTCCCTTCCGTGGGGGTCGAGCGGCGCCGGGCCGTCGCCCCGCGCCGTGCCGCAACGTATCGACCGGATGGAACTGCTGGAGCTTTCGGCGGCAGTTTCGAGTCCTCGCTGCCTGGCCTCTTCTGCGCTGGTCTGCTCACGGCGACCGGCCCCGCCCTGTCCGGAACGGTCGCCAACTGCTGCAGTGCGGTCCGACTCCGATTGTCCTAAAAGGTAGATAACTGGATGAGTGGTACTCAATCGGGTGTGTCGGGAATGAGGGGTTAAGAGAGGCGCGTGTTATCGTCTGTGACGAGTCGGGCACGGTCCGTAAGGAGGGTCGTGTGCGTGAAGAAATCGGAGACGCGATGCACAAGCTCAAGAAGGCCGCGGCCGTAGCAGTCATGGTCGGCGGCATTGGCCTTGTCGGCGGCGGGGTTGCCAGCGCCAACGGAGGCCACCACCACGACGACCCGTTCCCGCATGACGCCGTCATTCACAACCTGCAGCCCGTGGAGTGCGAGCAGTCGTTCGACGGCGGCTTCGCCTACGTGCCCATCACCGGGGTGGTCATCGGCGACAACCAGCAGAACATCGGCAACTCCTGCACGGTGATCGGGTCCATCGGCGACTGATTCCAGGACGCCGTGGAGAGTTGGCTCTCGTACCTCCAGTTTCGAGACCCGCTCCTCAGTCCTTGCCGTGTCGGACGCCCCATCACGGGGAACCGACGGACCCAGCGGGCGGCAGAGCAGCCTGAGGGTGACTGTGCCCCGGGGGAGCGTTGAACCTCCGGGGTGCGAACAGAAAGTGCCTCCGACCGGTGCGAATGAGGACATTTGAGGTCCTTGTTCAGTACCTGTCGGAGGCACTCTGGTTTGGGTCTTCGGGCGACCGATGGCCACCGGTGGGACCACGTGCCGCACGACATGTTCCTCAGACTCAGCTTGCCCTGGCGTCCCGGCGCGGGCTCGCACCGAATCATTCGTAGGACAACGTCGGCATGGCCGTCCACCATGCCTCGGCCGGCTACCGCGGCCAGGGCAAGACCGATTCCGAGGAGCCCACCTCATCGCCGACCAGGTCCGAATGCGCCAGGATCTCGGACTGCTGCGGCCGGGCGACGAAGTCGCCGTAGACCTGCGCATCCCTACCTCCCGGCACCTGGACCTCGTCAACGACCGCGCCCGGCAGATCAACCGGCTGCGCGAAACAACTCCTGGAGATCTTCCCGGGCCCTGGAGCAGGTTCTGCACCTCACGGCCAGTGGCCCGACAGCGGAAGCCCAGCACACCGCTCTGCCCGGTGAGAAGCCGACGGCCACCATGGTGGCCCGGCTCGCCGAGGGCGTGCTGGTCCTGGATGCAGAGATCGCCGAGCTGGATGCGCTCATCGAGGCCCGCTTTCACCAGCACCCCCACGCTGAGGTGATCGAGAGCCTGCCCGGCAGGGACCCCGGCTTGGTGCCGAGTTCCTCGCCGCCACCGGGGGCAACCTGACCGCCTTCGGCACCCCGGACCGGCTGGGCGGCTTCACCGGACTGGCCCCGGTACCGCGCGATTCCGGTCGCGTCCACGGCAGCATGCGCAGGCCCCACCGCTACCACCGCGGCCTCCTGCGGGCCTGCTGCGCCGCGCCGCGCCTGGCCCATCTCCTGGGCGACCTGCCCGTGGAGGCGTTGGGCCGGCTGCGCTCGGACCGGGTGATGCACCGGCCCGTGACGCGCACCACCGCGCTGCCGCACGGCGGCCGGATCGCCGGGCGCGGGCCGGAGTTGTCTGGCCAAGCCCGAGACCTGGGGTGATCCGGACGCGGCGACGGTGCAGGCCGCCGAGCGGTACGGGCTCGCCGATGCCATGGGCTGGGACCGTATCCATCCCCGCACGTGGCACCTTTCCGCATGGATCGGCCACGACGGTGAACTGCCCGTCAATCGAGGGCAGTTGTGGCGCCTGCAGGTAGACCGCCTGCCTGGTGCCGCAGACCCGCTGCCGGTGTGACCGGACCTGGCTGATCATCGCCGCCCACACTCAGCTCCGCTCGTCCGTACGCTCGCAGACCTTCGCCGTGCCTGGGAGCGGCACGCTGAACCCGCTGCCTCACTGCCGCCCGCGTTCGGCGGGAGTTTCGCAACCTCCACGGTCTTCGAACCGAGGCTCAGCCGGATGGACGTGCTGGAGCTTTCGGTCCGCGAACGCCTGCGTACCGCGCGCTCGGGCAGCACCCCGGAACGCAACCGGGGTTCGAGTCCTCGCCCGCCAGGCCTCCTGTGCGCCGGTCTGCTCACGGCGACCGGCCCCGCCCTGTCCGGAACGGTCGCCAACTGCTGCAGTGCGGTCCAGCGGCACTGGTTGTCCCAAAAGGTACATAAGTCTATTAGTGACACTCAATCGGGTGTGTCGGGAATGGTGGGTTAAGAGAGGCGTGTGTTATCGTCTGTGACGAGTCGGGCACGGTCCGTAAGGAGGGTCGTGTGCTGAAGAAATCGGAGACGCGATGCACAAGCTCAAGAAGGCCGCGGCCGTAGCATTCATGGTCGGCGGCATTGGCCTTGTCGGCGGCGGGGTTGCCAGCGCCAACGGAGGCCACCACCACCACGACGACCCGTTCCCTGACGTCGCCATCAACAACCTGCAGAACGTGGACTGCGAGCAGTCGTTCGACGCTGGCACCGTCTTCGTGCCCGTCAAGGGGTTGGTCGCCGGCGACAGCTCGCAGAACATCGGCAACTTCTGCACGGTGATCGGGACCGTCGGAGACTGATTCCAGGACGCCGGGAAGTCGGGTCTCGTACCTCCAGTGCGAGACCCGCTCCTCAGTCCTTGCCGCGCCGGACGCCCTGATCAATCTGTCGGCTCGGGCTGCAGGGAAGAGGGCCAATAATTCGCGGAACAGGGGATGTCGAGGCAGCAAGAGCTCGACGTCCCCTTTGCTGCGCTGGTTGAGGTCACAACGTTTCGTAGTGGCCGCGAGTCAACACATGGAGATACGCGTGCGCAGGTTCAAGAAGGTCATGCTGGTGACAACCGTTCTCGGCGGCGTCGGCCTGACGGCTACCGGGGCCGCCCAGGCCGCGGACTGTGGTGGTGACCCGCCCCACACTGCCATCGACAACGCGCAGCTTCTGGATTGTGAACAGCAATTCCAATCCGGCCTGATCACGATCAATGCCCCGGTCGCCGTCCTCGGCGACAGCGTTACGAATATCGGCAATTTCTGCACGATGGTCGGTCAACGCCAGTGATCGGGTGACCGTCCGGCGGCTGGTTCAGGGGGCGAGTCTGGGCGAGTCCTGGGGCTTGTCCCTTGGACGCCGGCGGGCGTACCGCTGGCTCGATGCCGAGGGGGTCGTGGTCTCCGTGAGGGTTGTGTCGAGCGCGCCTTGGTGATGGCCATGGGTGAAACGATTACCCTGCCGCGTTGTCCGGAGACAGGGAAGGTGTTCCTCCGTACTGAATCCGAGGCAGGTTCTGGTTCATCAGGCAGCCGCTGATCGAAAAGATCCCGGACTGGATCCAACGCTATTCGCATTGCTGATACTGGAATTTCAATGGATTTCATTTTTTGGGCCAGCCCGGAATGTCTGGAAGGCGGAACCAGGCAGGCAGAAAGTCGTTTCGGGGGCATAGTCGTAGGATGACGAGAAGACCTGAATAGAAGCGGATCCTTCCGTGTGTACGCAGATTCGAAGCAATACCGGCAGCGGCCGTCCTCCCGATGGCCGCTGAATCTTTTGCAGGTGTCCGGGAGTGACGGTTTTCTGTGAACGCGGATTCATGCCCAGTGGGCCGGCAGCGCTTTGGATTCGCTGATCGTGCGATTCTCGACCAGTGTGCTCGGTCGTTAATCCGTCGGCGGTATGCAGCGAGCTTGTCGATGATCTGGCGGAAATCACATCTTGTGAGTTCGCTCGAATGTCATCCGATCAATGTAATTCACATCAGCTGCCGTGCAGGGCTATTTGGGTGAATTTCGGTGGTTGTGCGCCCAAAAGGGTGCCGTCTGCTTGATGGGGGATTTCCTGCTGATGCAACATCGATTCCATCCTTCTGTTGAAGAGGAGGTGAGTCGAATCGCGCCTCGGAGGGAATATGAGTGATACGATCATCTTGCCGCGTTGTCCGGAGACAGGGAAAGCATCGTTCCGCACTGAATTCGAGGCGAGGATCTGGCTGATCAAGCAGCCGCTGTTACAGAGAATCCCCGACCGTATCTACCGATGCTCGGATTGTCGCTACTGGCACTTCACTGGATCCCATCACTGGACCAGCCAGAAAATCAAGTGGCAACGAAACTACGGCAGGCGTGAAGCCGCTTCCCGGCGCAACGGTAGGAAGAGGGGGAAGAACTGACGAGCCAGTCCGTTCGCTCCCCGCCTGCTCGGAACCGAAGCAATGTCCCAGCACGTAGGACACAGTCTTGGGGCTTGCACGTGGCCGGAGTCGACGATGCAGCGCGACCGGTCGAGCCGCGACGCGGCGTTCAGTCCGGCGAGCAGGATCTTGTGCAGTCGCTGCCGGATCCGCCCCTTTCCAGGCCCCAGCCGGCGTCGGCATGTGATGCCCGACCCGAAGCCCGGGCCGGCTTTTCCCACTTCTTCGATCAGAAAGACGACTAGATTGCGACAGAACCTGAGCAGGGGAATGATCGTGGCCGGCGCCGCGACGAGCATCCTGTCGCTGTACGTCATCCCGGCCTTCGCGGACTCGCCCTCCGAGGGGACCCTGGGGGTATTGCTCGGCGCCCTGTCCGGCCCCAGCGTTTCTCCCGCTCCGGTGGACGGTCCCGCGAACGCCTGCCCCCACGCCACCGGCGTGAGTGCCGCGCCCGGCCCGTCCTACGGGGACTCCTGCACCAGCGGGCCGGACTCCCACGGTTCGCAGGGTGCTGCCCAGGACGCCGACCACGGTGACGGCCGCGAGCACGGCGGCCACGGCCCCGACAGTGGTCACGACGGCGTCGTCGGTTACGACGGTGACAGTGGTCACGACGGCGTCGTCGGTTACGACGATGACGGCGGCTACGGTGACAACCCGGACACACCGGGAGGCGACGGCGACACACCGCCCACGAGTCCCCCCACCACGCCGCTGGCGTCACCGCCCACCACCCCTCCGCCGACGGCGACGCCGCTCACACCGGAGCCACCGGCCACCCCGCCCACCACGCCGTCGGCGAAGCCACCCGCCGCCGGACCCCCGGCGCAGCCGCCCTCCCTCGCCCACACCGGCGATGGGGAGCTGGCGATCGTGGGCTCGGGCGTTGCCGCGCTGCTGATGACGAGCGGCGTCATCCTGTACCGACGAGGCCGAGCTGCGTCCCGTTGGTAGTGCTCCGCTCCGGGTGCCGGACCAACCGCGTCCGGCACCCGGAACCACCTTTTCCGTCAGCGGCGTACCTCCGACGGTGCTTCTGTGCGTCCCCGGCCCACCGGTGCCGGGACCGTCCCGGCGGGCGGGGTGGTGCGCAGTCGGTGGCGTACCCCTTGTACGAGCGTCGGCGCTGTGAAGGTCGCGCCCTGGACGAAGCGCATGGCCGGGCCGAACGCGGAGGCGGTCGGCAGGCCCGCCAGGAACAGCCCGGGGTGTGAGGACTCGAAGTTCCGCCCGACCGCGGGGGAGCCGTCGGCCGCCGTCGCCAGGCTGCCGCGCAGCTCGGCGGAGAGCAGGCCGAGCCGGTCCAGGGTCGCCCGGAACCCCGTGGCAGCGATCACGTGTTCGGTCTCCAGGGGGCGCGGCTCCCCGTTCCGGCTCACCGTCTCCAGCCGTACGCCGCCCGGCACCGCACGGGCAGCGGCGACCTCGCGGCCGAGCAGCACCTCCACCGCCGGCTCGACCCGCTGCCGTACCCACCAGGCGCCTGCCGGGCCCAGCGCGGTGGCCGCGATGCGGGCTCGGGACGACTCGGGGAGGCGGCGGAAGAGGCCCGGACGCTCGGCGTAGAACCAGTTGCGCCAGCCGCAGCCGAGGCCGCTGTGCGGGGAGCGGGCCGACTGCCACCAGGGACGCTGCCAGGGCGGCGGCACGTCGTTCCAGCACAGCCGGTCGGCCCGTGCCAGTACCCGTACCCGCGTGCCCTGTTCGGCGAGGAGTGCCGCCGTCTCCAGGGCCGCCTGGCCGCCGCCGATCACCGTGACGTCCCTGCCGCGAAAGCGGCCGAGGTCACTGTGGTGGCTGCTGTGCGAGACGAGCGCGGGGTGCAGGCCGCGCAGGGGGGACGGGACCTCGACGAAGGGCATGACGCCGACCGCCAGCGCCACCGTCCGGGCGCGCAGCGCCTCCCCGTCCTCGGTGACCGCCTCGAAGCCGACGGGGTGGGCCGCAACCCGGCTCACCATGCGCTCGTCCACCTGGGGCACGGCGTTGCGTGCGAACCACAGGCCGTACGCGGCGAACGTCGGCACCGGAATCGGCTCCGCGTGACGCGCCGTCAGGCCCTGGGTGGCGCAGTACGCGTCCAGACGCCAACGGCCGTCCGGATCAGAGAGGTTGGAGGCCCACGGCTCGGACTTCAGGAACATGCCGCTGGGCATGTTGTCCCGCCAGGACGCCATGGGCCGCCCGAGGACGCGCAGGTTCAGCCCGGCGGCCGCGGCGTGGGATGCGATGGACAGGCCGTAAGGGCCGGCGCCCATCACCAACAGGTCGTACATCAGCTACTGCTCGCTTTCTCGTCGTCGGTCAGGGACGGCGCGGTCGCCTGGTGAAGCACGCGCGCCGGTGCGGGTGCCGTCGCGGCCGCGCGTAGCCGCTCGCGCAGCCGGCGGGACACATGGCGGCACCACAGGGCCAACATCGCCCGGCCGGGAGCCGGGTCGTCCGGGGCGTGCCAGGCCAGTTCGCGCCCGCGGGGTGCCGGTCGCAGCACGGCGAGCGGCGCGTAGTTCTCCACCACGAACGCCCTCCCGACCAGCGGCGCCCCCTCCGGCAGCGGACGGTGCGTCAGGTCGAGGTGCAGGGCGCGTACGACGTCCAGCCCGGCGGTGTCGGCGAAGAGCCGGAACTGGGCGCCGGGGCGTGGGTTGAAGTCGAGCAGGTGGTAGCGGCCCGTCGCGCCGCAGCGCCGGAAGTCCATGTCGAAGACGCCCCGGTAGCCCAGTTCGCCGGTGAGCCGCTCGGCGAACGCCTGCACCTGCGGGTTGGGCGTCCAGCAACCGACCGCGGTCAGCCCGGCCCCGCGCGGCCAGGCCTGCCGCTTGCGGCCGCAGCCGCCCCCGCGCACGGCGCCGGAGCGGTCGGCGTACCCGTGGAAGAACCAGTCGCGGTCCGCGCCCGGCGGCAGATACTTCTGCAGCAGCAGCGGGCTGCCGGCCTCCTCGGTGCGCAGATACAGTTCCCGGGCCTGCTGCGCGGAGTCCACCAGCACTGTGCTGCGCAGGCCGCTGTCGGCCGGCAGCAGCCAGGGCCGGCTCCACTTCGCCACCATCGGCAGACCCAGCTGCGAGGCGGCGCAGGCGGCCTGCGCCGGGCTGTCCGGGACCAGCGTCACGGGATGCGGGATGCCCGCGGACGCGCACACGGCGGCCAGTTCGGACTTGTCGGCGACGCGTTCGAGGAGCGCGCCGGGCGCGGCGGGCAGTAGATAGGAGGGCGCGAGTTCCTCGCGCATGCCGCCCACGGCGACCGCGCTCGCGTCGTCCATCGGGACCAGGACGGCGGGACACGCGATCCGGGTGGCAACCCGGCGCAGCGCGACGGCGATGTCGCGGGGGGAAGCCCCGGGTGGCGGCGGGGGATGCATTTGCCGTACGAAACGCGATCTGGGTACGGGACTTCCCGTGGAATCGGCGATCACATGCACCTCCACTCCCGCTCTGCCGAGTGAGCGCACGGCCCCCAGCGTTCCGTGGTGAAAGGGATTCCGGTCGATCCGCAGCAGAACGGCGGGGACGCGGGTGTCGAGCAGCGACACGGACTTTATTCCTTCGGTCGGCTCACCCGTGTGGGCGAGCAAGGTACTCGAAAGCCGTAGGGGTAGTGGCGATTTGCCATTTCATGTGACTGACTTTATATGACGGAGCGTCAATAAAGCCGAAACAACGGCAGAAGAAGACAGAAAGCGGAGAAAGGAGCAGGCATGGACCCACAGCAGTGCCGGGCCCGGACCCGGTGGCTGGCGGTCGTCGCGGCGACGATCGCCGCCTCGGCCGCGCTGGCGTCCGGTCCCGGTGTCGCAACGGGGACGGTGCGCCTCACCCCGCCCGTCCCTGAGCCTGCGAAGCTGGCCTCGCCGGCGTCGCCCGCCACTGGGGCGACGACCCCGGCGCCCGGGAAGGGCCCAGCCTTCGGTGCCTTCCTCGGCTCCGGAGCCCGGGGCGTGGCACACCTGGCGCACCTCGGCCGCTGGCTGGGCGGGGCCAACCTGCGCGTCGGCCACACCTATCTGTCCGGCGACCGCTGGAGCAACATCGAGGGTGCCCCCGGCTTCCTCGATGTGTGGGCGCACTGGCGCAGGGAGAAGGACGATCGGATGCTCGTCCTCAACGTGCCCATGCAGGAGCGCAACGAGGAGGGTGTCTCCGACGCCGAGGTCCGGCTGCTGCTGCGGCAGGGCGCGGCCGGGCAGTTCGATCACCACTTCCGCGCTCTGGCCGAGCGGCTGGTTGCGTTGAAGGTGCCGGACACGGTGCTGGTGCTCGGCTGGGAGATGAACGGCATGACGTACACCCATCGCTGCGGGCCGGACCCGGAGGCCTGGAAGAAATACTGGAACAGGATCGTCACCACCATGCGTTCGGTGCCGGGCCAGAAATTCCGGTTCGACTTCGCGCCGAGCCGCGGCCGGGACGCCGTTCCCTGGACGCAGTGCTATCCGGGGGACGGCACGGTCGACATCATCGGAATGGATGCATACGACCAGCCGCGAGGGCTTTCGTTCGACGAGCAGGTGAAAGAGCCCTATGGACTTCAGGCACATGTGGAATTCGCAAAGTCGCATAATAAGCCTATCTCCTATCCCGAATGGGGGCTCTTCCGCAACGGTGACAACGCCGAATACATGCGCCGAATGCTCGCGTGGATGGACGAGCACAAGCCGCTTTACAACGCGCTGACCGACTACTGCCCGCATGGTGTCTGGCAGTGCGCGGCCAACCCCAGTTCGTCCCGGGTCTATCGGTCCGTCCTCTTCGGCCGCGCCGACGAACTGGCCACGGTCACCGCCGCCGTCGCCGTGTCGACCCCGGAGGGCTGCTCGCCCTTGAACCTGGGCGAGTATTGGCTCGGCGGGGGGCTGTGCCTGCGCCTCGACGGGTGGTCGCGCACCCGATAGCGGCCGCCGGTGACGGCGGGTCCTGGGTCGGGCCCGCCGCCACCGGCGCGTTCCCGGAGGCGGCGCAGCAACTCCTTGCCGCGCCGGCGCGCGGCCACGTCCCAGACCACCGGCCACATCAGCGGGGCCGTGCGCCGCCGGGCCAGCACCAGCCGCTGGTTGACGACCGGTTCGGGGCGCCAGTGGTGCTTGTAGGACTCGTTGCCGCGCAGCAGGCTCAGCGTGCTCAGCCCGCTGGTACCCGTGAGCCGGGTGCACGCGTCGAGGAGCATCACCGCCACGTCCGCCTTGCGTTCCCGCAGACGCGGATGGGCGCCGTACAGATAGCCGCCCGCGAGCCGCCGCGACAGCAGCGTCAGGTCCACAGCCACCACGTCGCCGTCGAGCCGGAACTCGGTGACCACCGCGTGGCCGGAGCGCACCATCGGTTCCACGGAGCGCACCAGGTGCTCGCAGAAGCGGGTCTGCAGGTGCTCCGACGTCACCTTCCGTCCCTGCCACTGCAGCCGGTGCAGTTCGAGCAGCCGCCGCAGCGCCGCGTCCACCTCGTCCGGCCGTACGACGTGCTGCTCCACGCCGAGCGACCTCAGCTTGCGCAGTTTGGCGCGCACTCGCTGGGCCTTGCCGGACGGCAAACGCGACACCAGCTCGTCCATGCGCAGGGCGGGCAGCTCCAGGCACAGCGAGTCCCGCATCCGGAGGCGCGGACCGCTCCAGCAGTCGTAGACGCGCTCGACCGCGCTGCCCGGCCGCACCTCGCGGAAGTCGATCAGCGCGGTGCGGGCGACGGCCGACAGTCCCTCGGCGAGCGCGGCGGCCGCCCGGTCCGCCCGCTCGTCGTCGATGAGGACGTCCCCGTAGTCGGAGATCGACCCGCCGAGCGGTACGAGCGTGGGCACCGGGCCGCGCCGGAGCATCAGGGGCGCGGCGGCGACGAGTTCGGCGCCCTCACGCACCAGCACCAGCCGCAGCCGGCCGGGTCTGCCGTACGACAGCCACCACGAGTGCAGCCAGGTGTGGCTCTGGAAGGGGGTCGCCGTGCCGCAGCGCCCGTACAGCCGCCCCCATTCCGGGGCCAGCTCGGCGAAGGCAAGCTCGTCGGTGACGAGTTCGGTGGAGTATGCGGGACTCACCGGGTGATCCGTGCACACGTCCGGTACCACTGGCGCGTGCGGCGCGAGAGCCAAGCCGGCACAGCAACCTCCCGTCATGGGGGAACCGGGCTGGTTCCAACCCGGCTGATGTTGATCGCGTAGGACTCGTTCGCTCGCCGAGCGAACGAGCGGCGTGAGCCAGAAACCCCTCTTGTTCGCAGGCACGAGGGTTCAAAGCTGTCCGTGCATGTCGGCGGCGACGGCCGGGCCCGGCACGGATGCCGAGCGCCCGGCCTCCTCCTTGGCCTTCCGGGGCCGTACGAGCAGCACCAGGCTGCCGAGCAGACCGCCCGCGCTCGTGCCGACGACACCGGTCACCGTCGGCGACGCGGACGTCGGCTCGGTCGGCCGCACCGCCCGTGTGAACTGGACGAGGCCGACGTGGGTGCTGCCCTTGGTGGCGTTCGCGCGCCGGGTCAGCGCGCGGGTGACCGCGTTGGCCATGTCGGCGGCGCGGCCGGGGCGCGCGGAGCTGGCCGAGACGGCGACCACCGGCGCGTCCGGCGAGGTCGCCGTCCGCACGTTCCGCTGCAGCGTCTGGACCGGCACGCCCGCCCACACCTGCGCGTCCCCGAGCACCGCGAGCTGCGTGGCGGCCCGACCGTACGCCTGCGCGAAGCCGAGTGCGGAGGCCGTGTCGGACTTTTCGGTCGGTACGACGACGATGTAGCTGGTGGCCGTGTACGTCGGGGCCCTGAGTTGCCCGTAGGCACCGCCGAGCAGGCCGCCGACGAGCGCGCCGGCCGCGAGCGGCAACCAGGGCGGGAGGGGCCCGGTGCGCGCCAGCCGGCCGAACAGCCGGCGGAGTCGGGTGGGGTTGTCGGTCATGACGAAGTGACTCCCTGAGGTGAGCGGGACAACGAGCTGGACGCCGCTGCCGCGTACACGTCCATGAGCCGGGCGGCGCTGCGGGTGATGCTGTAGCGGTGGGCGGCGTCCGGGACCGTACGCGGCCGCGGGCCGGCCGCGCGGACCTCGGCGACGGCACGGGCGTAAGCCTCGGGGCCGCCGTGCACGCGCCGGGCACCGGCGGCGGACTTCGGGGGCAGGTCCTCGATCGCCGGGCAGGAGGCGTAGAGCACGGGCAGGCCGGACGCCAGGGCCTCCACGACTGCCAGCCCGAACGACTCTTCCAGGGACGGCGAGGCGAGCAGATCCATCGCGGAGGTGAGCGAGGGCAGGTCGGGGCCGGGGGAGCCGTCGGGGACGTAGGGGCGTTCGCCGGTGAACAGGACGCGGTCGGCCACGCGGGCCTCGTGGGCCGTGCGGCGCAGGACGCTCTCTTCCGGGCCCCCACCGACCAGCAACAGCCAGTGGTCGCCGGGAAGTCGGGCGACTGCCTGGATGAGGACGTCGAAGCGCTTGCCCGGGGTGAGCCGGCCGATCCCGCCGACGACGTAGGCGTCCTCCGGCAGGCCGAGGCGCCTGCGGGTGAGGTGGCGCCGGGACAGGTCGAAGCGGAAACGGGCCATGTCGATGCCGTTGGGAACGACCTCGATGCGTGGGGCGGGCACGCCCCAGCGTCTGAGACGGTCGGCGACCGTGGGGGAGACGGCGACCGTGGCGGAGCCGAGGCGCTCGCTGGCGAGATAGAGCGCGCGGACGCCCGCGGTCAGCTTCCGGCCCTCCATCTGGGAGTCGCCGAGGGAGTGTTCGGTGGCGACCACGGCCCTGACGCCGGCGAGGCGGGCGGCGAGCCGGCCGTAGACGCAGGCGCGATAGAGGTGGGTGTGCACCAGGTCGTAGCCGCCCGCGCGGATCAGGCGGACCAGGCGGGGGAGTGCGTGCAGGTCGCGGTTGCCGCCCATGCCGAGGTGGTGTACGCGGACGCCGTCGGCGACCAGCCCGTCGGCGACGGTGCCCGGGTTGGTGAGGGCCACCACCTCGCAGTCGACGGGGAGGTGCCGCAGCAGCAGGCGGAGCTGCTGTTCGGCGCCGCCGACGCCGAGGCCGGTGATGATGTGCAGGGCCTTCATGTCACATGCCCTCCACCGGGTGTCGGCGCATCCGGTGCAGCCTGTACTTGAGGTGGAGCCGCCAGGCCGTGTCGTTCTGGCCGATGTGCAGACGGGGGAGGGCGTGCGGGCCGGTCAGGGGACCGGGGTCGATGGCGCAGGCGTAGGCGTATCCGGCGTCGCGTACGGCGGCGACGGCCCGCCCGTCGACCGTGCCGTACGGGTAGCAGAAGCCGTCGACCGGAGCACCGATCAGCTCCGCCAGCAGTGTCCTGCTGTCGGCGACCTCGGCCTTCAGCGTGACGTCGTCGGCACGGGTGAGATCGATGTGCGTCAGCCCGTGCGAGCCGATCTCCACGCCCTCGGCAGCCGCGCGCCGGATGCCGTCTGCGGTCAGCAGCGGCTTGCGCGGACCGAGCGGGTCCCAGGAGTTGACGCCGCCGAGCCGTCCGGGCAGCGGGAAGAGGGTGGCACCGAAGTTCCAGCGGTGCAGCGCCGGAAGGGCGTGGGCGAGGAAGTCGGCGTATCCGTCGTCGAAGGTGAGACCGACCAGGCCTCGTCCCTTCCCCCGGGCGCGGGCGGCGAACAGCTCGCGCAGGGACACGCCGCGCAGCCCGCGCCGGTGCAGCCAGGCCAGCTGTTGCTCCAGCCGCTCGGGCGTCACCGTGATGCGGTACGGGTCGTCCGAGCAGTCGCCCACGGAGTGGTACATCGCCACCCACGGGACAGGGCCGGGGCGCGCCGCGGGGCGGCTGCCGGTGCGGACGGAATCAATGGAAACGGCCATGTGTCAGCCTTCGTGTGACGGTACGTACGGAATGGAGTGCGGATGTGCAGCCCTGGGCGCCCAGGGCCCGGCCGAGCAGGAGGAAGACGGCGGTCACGGTCACGCAGCCGACCGCGAGGCCCGTCACCGGGGACTCCGGCCCGCTCGCGGCGAACGCCCCCGCCACCATTGCCACCGCCGCCGCCCGCAGCGGCCTGCTCAGCTCGGCCAGCACCTGCCGGGTACGGATCGGGACCCCGCGCGGGCTGCTTCGACGCGCGGCTCGCCCACGGGGTGCCACAGCCGGTGTCGGGACCGCGACCGTGCTCAGCCCGTCGGGCCGCCGCACTCCCCCGCTCTCGGCTTCGCCCGGGCGGGGCGACTCCCATGCACTCGGGACACCGGCGTGCCCCTTCGGCACACTCGCGAGGCCGGCGAGCAGCAGTGCGGCCGTGACGGTGATTCCGGCGGCGTTGGCGGCGGCGATCCCCGACACACCCCAGGAGTCCACGGTCACTGCCCCGATCCAGGAGGTTGCGACGATGCCCGTGGCCATCGCGCCGACCGGATACCAGGTGGGCCGCCCCGCCGAGAAGTACGAGCGGGTCAGGGTGCCCACCAGGGTCTGGCCCAGCAACCCGAAGGCGTACACACGCAGGACGACCGCCGTCGCCGCCGTGTCCTGCGCGGTGAACGCGCCCCGCTGGAAGAGGAGTTCGATGATCTGCGGGGCACAGGCGACCACCACCGCCGCGCCGAAGAGCACCAGGCAGGAAGCCAGCGCCAGGTCCCGCTCCACGCGGGCGCGGGCCCGCTCGGTGTCGCCGTCGGCGAGCGCCCGCGCCACCACCGGGAAGGTGACGGTGCACAGCATCAGCGAGAGCGTCATAGGGATCTGGGCCACCTTCTGCGCGTAGTTGAGGTGCGAGATGGCCCCGGCGGGGAGGGTGGAGGCGAGGAAGCGTTCGATCAGGACCTGGGACTGGCGGCACAGGGCGAACAGGAGAACGGTGCTGATCAGGGCAAGGTTCATCGGGCGTGCCTCGGCCTCGACCTCGGCACCGCTGGAAGCGGGCGTGCGCCTCTTCAGCTGCCGCCACAACGACGGAAGTTGCGCCGCGACCATCAGGCAGCCGCCCACCGCGACCCCGGCCGCCGCCGATCGCACGCCCCAGCGTCCGCCGAGCAGGAACATCGCGGCGATGATGCCGGTGTTGTACGCGACGTAGATCGCCGCGGGCGCCAGGAAGCGGCGGTGCGCCCGCAGGGCCGCGCTGCAGTACCCGGCGAGCCCGAAGCTCAGCAGGCACGTCGCCGTCAGCCGGGTGCAGTCGGTGGCGAGGCGCGGGTCGGACAGGCCGGGTGCCAGAACCTGGACCAGGTAGGGGGCCCCGCCGGCGATCAACGCGGACACGGCGACGAAACCGAAGGCCAGGCGGGGCAGGGTGCCGGCGACCAGGGAGCGGACCGGATCGCCGAGAGCACCCTGGGCGCGCCGGGCCAGGGCCGTGCTGAACGCCGGGATCAGCGCGATGGCCAGCCCGTCCTCGATGAGCAGCGTGGCGGCGAACTCCGGCACCGTCCAGGCGACCAGGAAGGCGTCCGTCTCGCTGCCCGCCCCGAACAGCCGGGCCAGCGCCTGGTCCCGCACCAGGCCGAGCAGCGACCCGGCGACCGACAGCGACGCCGTGATCAGGGCGGCCTTGGCGAGGAACCTCCGGGTGACACCGGTGAGGTCTGTGCGGTCCTTGGCCTGCGGCGCGGGTACGGCCGCCCCGTCGGTCCGAGATCCGGGAGCCCGCGGAATCCGCGGAGGTGTCACTGTCATCGCGCCACGGCCTCCCCGACGCTCCCGAGCACCGGAACCGGCGTCACGGCCCCTGCCTCGTCGCTCCCGGCCAGCGCCCACCACGCCACCAGCCCGAAGCACACGGCGGTCAGCACTGTGGAGGAACCGCCGATGTCGGCGTACACGAAGTCGGTCAGCTGCCAGACCAGCAGCCCGCAGGCGACGAGCCCGCAGTCGAAGCCGCCCGCCCGTGACGTCCGCGCCCGGAACAGGCCCCGCAGCCCGCACACCAGCAGCGCCAGCCAGCTCCCGGCGAATGCGAACAGCCCGATCAGGCCCTGCTCGCTGAGCGCCAGCAGGTACATGTTGTGCGGCGACAGCAGCGGCTGCCTCCGGTACGCGGCCCCCGCGCCCTCCGTGTCGCTGCCTGACGACAGCGCCGGTGAGGCGTGCCCGTCCCGGTACTCGGGGAAGCCCTTCAACCCGACGCCGCTCAGCGGGTGTTCGCGCCAGATGGCGGTCGCGGCCGCCCACATCGTGTACCGGTCGACGACGGACTGGTCGGGAGCGTCGGTGACCTGTTTGATGCTGTCCATCCGCTCCTGCAGCATTGCTGTGCCGAC
Organism: Streptomyces sp. NPDC005202; assembly: GCF_040608235.1. NCBI lineage: Bacteria > Bacillati > Actinomycetota > Actinomycetes > Kitasatosporales > Streptomycetaceae > Streptomyces > Streptomyces sp. NPDC005202. The sequence continues at coordinate 173,499 of NZ_JBEXHW010000011.1, forward strand.
GCCGAGGCCGCCCACCAGGACCATGCCCGCGGCGGCCACGGCCGCAGCCACCTTGAGCGCGCGCCGCAGCCCGGCCAGCACCAGCTGCACCGCACAGGTCGCGGCCGTCGCGATCCACGCGCCCCGGCTGAAGGACAGCGCGAGCGGCGGCAGCAGCGCCAGCGCGCACCCGACGGCGACCCCCCGCTGGCGTACGGACGTCCGCCCGAGTGCGAGACCGAGCGCGCACACCAGGCCGACGGCGACCACCGTCGCCATGCCCATCACGTCCTGCGCCCCGAAGGTGCCGACGGCCCGGATCTCCTCGCCCTGGTAGGAGGCGCCGGTCCGGGTGACGTACTGGTGCACTCCGACGGCGCCCTGCCACAGGGCGAGCCCCACGAACGACCAGGCCAGCAGCCGGAAGTCGCCCCGGTTGCGGATCAGCAGCAGGACGGCCGCCGGGACGAGCACGAAGATCTGCAGATAGCGGCCCATGCCGGTGATCCCGGCTCCGGGCGAGGACGCCCCCATGGCGGCGAGGGCGAGCCCGACGACCGGCAGGCCCAGCACCACGGCGGCCGTACGCGACAGGGGGCGCCGCCGGTCCCGTGCGAGGCGGCTCGCGCAGAACAGCACCACGAGCCCGGACACCGCGTCGGCGGGACCAATGCCGCCCTCGCCGCCCAGGGTGTGCGGCAGCGCCAGCAGGGCGAGCACGGCCACCACGGGCAGAAGCGGCGCCGCGGTGATGTGGCGCGTCAGCGGGGTCAAGACATGGCTCACTGCGGTCAGCTCCCCGTCGGACGCACGAGCGCGGCTGCGGTGCGCAGCAGGATGCAGATGTCCTGCCACAGCGACCAGTTGTCGATGTAGGCGTTGTCGAACCGGCAGCGGTCCTCAATCGAGGTGTCGCCGCGCAGCCCGTGGATCTGGGCGAGGCCGGTGATGCCGGTCCGCATGCGGTGGCGGGCCGTGTAACCCGGGTAGGTCTGCCCGAACTGCGTGACAAAGTACGGGCGTTCGGGCCGCGGGCCGACCAGGCTCATGTCGCCCCGGAGCACGTTCCACAGCTGGAGCAACTCGTCGAGCGAGGTGCGCCGCAACATGCGGCAGAACCCGCGCATCTCGTACTCGTTCGCCACGCTCCACCGGGTCGCCGACTCGTGCTCGTCGACCGGGCGGTGAGTGCGGAACTTCAGCAGCGTGAACGGCTTTCCGCCCTTGCCGATCCGCTCCTGCCGGAACACCACGCCCGGCCCGTCGCTGATCCGCAGCGCCACCGCGCACGCCAGCAGCATAGGGCTGACCAGCAGCAACAACGTCCCCGACACGAGGATGTCGAGCATCCGCTTGCCCGCGCTGCCGCGGCGCGCCGCAGACATCTCCAGATGCCGGCAGGAGAACCCGGCCAGCCGCTCCTTCGCCGCGTACGACGGAGAGTCGGCGTCGACCTCCCACACCACGCAGCCCGACTCGGCCAGGCCCCGCAGCAGCGGCCCTTGTTCGGCCCGTACGGAGGGGTGGACGGCCAGCACCGCCCGCACCCCGTTCTGGATGGCCGCCCGCTCGATCTCCTCACCGGTCGTCAGCACCGGCAGGCCCCCGCTGCTGTCCGGGTGCTCCGCGACGATCCCCACCGGGCGCACCCCGCACCCCGGGTGCCGCAGCACGGCCGCGGCCACACGCTGCGCGGTCGCCGCCGGGCCGATGACGAGCGCGGCGCGCGGGTGGCGCAGCAGGGCGGCGCGCCACCTCGCGTGCACGGCGCCGCGCAGCGCGCAGCTCACCGCCGCCTGCACGGCGAAGCCCGCCAGCAGGGTGCGGACGGACAGCGCGGGCTCCGGCCGGTACGCCGCGACGAGCGCCGCGAGTGCCAGCCAGGCCACCGCGGTCCGGCCGCAGACGGCGGGCAGTTCGTCCAGCACCCCCGGCGCCGACGGGCGTGCGCGGTGCGGGCGCAGAAGCAGCGACGCGGCCAACAGTACGGCCACGGGGAGTGGGTGGAGCTGGGTTCCGGTCAGCGTGAGGGCGCCCAGCAGGGCGGCCGCGCCGTCCGCGACGAGCAGCGGCACCGGCGAGGCCGACCGCGCGGGCGGTCTGCCGGCGGGGGACCGGAAATTCGGGGCGGCGCCGCGGGGCGGCATGACTGAGACGGGTGAGAGTCCGTGGTCCCGGGGCGGTGTGCCGGGGGAGGGGACGGTGCTTTCCGCGGTCACGAGTGGATGGACTCCCTGTGCTCAGTGGGCGCTACGCGTGTTGCGGGCCGAAGGCCGATCAGGTCGCGGTAGACGTGCGTGACCGCCTCGGCGGTGTGCCGCACGTCGTGCGTGGACAGGACGTAACGGAGCCCCTGGTTGCCGAGCGACTCGCGCAGCAGCGGAGCGAGGAGCAGTTCGGCGACGGCCCCGGCCAGCACCGCCGGGTTCTCGGGCGGGACCAGGCAGCGCCGGGCGAGCGAGGGCGGCAGGCTCTCGCGGGCGCCGTCGACGTCCGTGATCACCACCGGACGCCCGCAGGCCATCGCCTCCAGCGGGGCCAGTGCCATGCCCTCCCAGCGGGACGGCAGAACGACGAGATCCGCGGCCTGGTACCAGGGGACGGCGTCGGCGACGGCTCCCGCGAACAGCACGGACTTCGGCGCGCGTGCCCGCAGCCGGTCGCGGTCCGGCCCGTCGCCGACCAGGACGAGACGCGCGCCGGGCACCCTGTGGGCGACCGCACTCCACGCCTTCAGCAGGACGTCCTGTCCCTTCTGCCGGCACAGACGCCCCACGCAGACGACGAGTGGTGCGGCGGGATCGACCTCGCGCAGTGGCTTCAGCCGGGCCCGTGCGGTGTCGACGGGGGCGGGGTGGAAGCGCTGCAGGTCGACGCCGTTGGGGATGACGCTCCACCGACCGCTGATCCCGGCGCACACGCCGGTCGTGCGCTCTGCCTCGCTCACGCACACCACCCGGGAGGCCCAACGCGCCCCCCACCGCTCCCACGCCAGCGCGAGCGCCGAGGTGACTCCGCCGATGGCCTCGAACGACCATGCGTGCGGCTGGAACACGGTGGGGATGCGCCCCCGCACGGCGAGCCGCCCGGCGAGCCCGGCCTTCGCGCTGTGGGCGTGCACCAGATCGGGGCGCACCTCATCAATCACGTGTGCGAGGTGTCGTACCTCACGGACGAGCGACGGACCCGGCGACCGCGTCGCGTGCCAGTGCCGTACGTCCGCGCCCAACGTCCGGAGTCTTGTGATGAGCGTGCCGTCGGGGCAGGCCACCGTGACGGCCAGACCGGCCGCGAGCTGCGCTCGTACCAGGTCCGTCACGACGCGGGCGACCCCGCCGTCCACGGGCTGGGTTAGGTGAAGGACCCGCGGCCGAGGGTCGGTTGCTGACAGATGCATGTGCGATGTCCTCGCTCACAGTGGTGCTCGATACGGGAGGGAACACGTCTCACTGCTGGGCGTCGACGGCGACGAAGAGCGCGCCGGCCCATGCCGCGTCCTGTTGCGAAACGAACCGGAAGGCCAGCTCGTCGCCGCCCTCCCGCAGACCTGGTCCGAGATCGAACACATCGGAGTCGTAGCCGAGGGTGTTGGCGTACGCCGGTACACGCTCCGGCGGGGCCGCCCCGGGTTCGCTGATCGTGGAGTTCAGGACGTCGTCGCGGGGGTTGGCGGGGTCGGTGAGGGCGGTGACCGCGGTGCGGCGCAGCAGAGGGGTGGTGCGTGTGCGGGTGCTCGTGAGGGTGAAGGTGTCGCCGGTTACGCCGCGGTCGCCGTCGTATGTCACCAAGCCCGCGCGGCCGCCCGCGCCCGCCGGGAAACGCAGCCCGTGCATCTGGATCTCGACCCCCGCGCCGGACTTCAGCGCGTCGAAGCCGTCCCAGAGGGCGAGGTGCCGCAGCGGCTCCGCCGGGTTCTCGTACGCCACCACCAGCGTCCAGCCGCCCCACGCGCCGGCATCAGACCTCCCCATCGCCACGTTGACCTGCGCCACGGTGTACAGACCCGACCCGTTCTCCTGCACCAGCCTCGTGACGTCCGCAGAGGCCTGGTAGGCGTCCGCGCCGTTCGCCACACGGTGGCCGACGACCGTGTCCGCGAGGACCTCCTTGTAGTCCCCGCCGGGTTCGGCGAACAGCACCCGCCCGTTGTCCTCCGGCGGCTTCTGCTCGCCGACCCGCAGGTTGCCGCCCCAGTACAGCCGTGCGTAGCTGACCCGTGAGCCCCCGGGCAGTCGGACCTCCGCGCTGGAGGAGTTGTAGGTGTTCGGGTCCTGGTCGACGTCGATGTAGGTCATGTCGAAGCCGCTGTTCACCCCGGCCCCGCCCGCGCGCGCGTCCGGGCAGGAGTGCGCCGTCGACTGCAGGGGTCCCCGGACCGCCCGTGTCATACGGCAGTTGATGGAGACGTTGGCCGCCCGGACGAAACCGCCGTGCTGGAGTGCGTGGTACCGCTCGACGAACGCGAGACGGTCCGCCTCCGGCGATGGCGGCGCGGCAGGCGCGGCCGCCAGCGCGCCGCAGGGTGCCCAGATTCCGGCCAAGGCGAGGGCGCCTACCGTCGCACGGCGCAGCAATGGGACCAGGGAATGGCGCATGACCGGCGTTGCCCTTTCGGAAAAGGTTGCGTGTCAGGAGGCAGCACGAAGGCGATGTGCGTGATGCAGGGATCCGTAACGAGGTGTGCAACTCTAGTCGCTATCGGAATTAATCGGGCGAAACCGGTCAAGTGTGTCGGATTAGTGAAGTTGTGACTTCCTGGAAATCACTTCATTGGCGGCATACCGGAAGGGGCGCCGCGCGTGGACCCGGCGCCTGGCATCCCGCCCGGATGCCTGTGTTTGCCTGTGCCGCCGCCAGGGCGCGTCCGCCGTGCGTCAACGGTGAGGTCCGCGTGCATCCCTTCGGCCGGCCGCCCTCCTCGTGGGTGCACCACCGGAGGCGGCCGGTTCGCGCTTCCTCGAACGGCGGGTGGGGGCGGCGGTGCCAGGGGCAGCCGGGGCATGTCGTCTCACCGTGCATGACGTCGGCACGTTGGGAAACGGGCGATCACGGACCGCGTTTACCCCCGTTGCAGGCAGCGGTGGCCCCTTCCACGGTGGCCTCACGATCCGAGCCTGTCGAAAGGAACCCCCATGCGTGGTCTGCCCGCACGGCGTATCGCGTCCACGACACTCTGCGCCCCCCTCCTGGTCGGGATCACCGGTCCCGTCGCCATGGCGGCCGACTCGGCCCGGGAGCGCGGTCATGCGGCGGCGTCCCATGCGCCCGTTCCCGGCGCGGACGCGCTCCTCGCGCAGGCCAGGAGTCTCGCCACGTCGGCGGTGCGCTCACCTCGGTCACCGACCTGCTGAAACGCCGTACTCCAGGCCGACAACGGCCAGTTGTCCGCAGGCGACGCCAAGAGGCTCGGCGACGCCGCCAAGGAAACCCTGTCCAAGGTGAACCCGGCGGCCCCCGGGATCATGACAACGCCGACGGCTCCGGTGACGCCCGCCACGTCGCCAGCGCCCGCCAAGCCGGCGACACCTGCGGCTCCCGTCACGCTGCCTGCGCTGGTCGTGTCGGCGAGCACGCTGCCTGCGCCGGTCGTGTCGGCGAGCACGCTGCCTGCGCCGGTCTCGCTCACGAAGAACGCCGACGACTCCAAGGCCACCGCCCTTACGAGTGACGTGCTGGCCGCCCTGGACAAGGCGGTCGACAACCTCCTCCAGGCGGTCACCTCCGGTGACGTCAGCCACGTGACCCGGCGGTCAAGAGCGTGCTGAACGAGGTCGTCAACCTCGTGACCGCCACGTTGCTCGACAGCCGCCTGCCCGCGCCGACCCTGCCCGGCCTGCCCCCGCTGCCGAGTCTGCCGCCGTCGTGAGGCGGGGACTGCGCCCGCCCAGCCGTTGTGCCGGCCTCCGGTGTCGGCACGACGGCTGATCTTTTCCGCTCTTTCTCGTACCGCGCTCCGGCTTTCAGGGACTGTCTTTCAGAGCTCTCATATGAGGACTCGGCAATCTTCTGCTCGCGCGGTTTCCGGAGCGGCCGGGGCTCGTTGAGCGCGGCGTCAGCATTCCCTCCGGCTGCATACGTGCCGAAGAAAGGAACACGATGAAGTCTCTGAAGGCTGCCGCTGTCGTTGCCGGGTCCGTGATCATCGCCGGTGTAGCCGCGCCCGCGTTCGCCCAGACCGCCACCGACCTCAATGGCGCCGTGAAAGCGCTTACCAAGCCGCTGCGGCAGACGGACGCGCTCAACACCAAGAAGAAGGACTCGTTGCTGAACACCGTGAAGGCCCCGACCTCCGCCCTGAACAGCAGCAACCAGATGCTGGGCGGTCTGCCGCTGCAAAACTGAGGATGTCCCGGGTCGCGACGCCCGCCGTTTCCTGAACCGGCGCTTCCGGCGCTTCCGGCGTTTCCCGGTGTTGTTCCGAAGAGGCCGATTCCCGCACCGCGCGGGGTCGGCCTTCGGTGTCGTCCGAGGGCTGAGAACGGTGCGGTGCGTGGTGCTCGAAGGTGCCCGCCGCCCCCATGGCCGACGCACTTGCCGCCCTGCAGAGGCCGAGGCCGTGGGCGATCTGCTCAAGTCGCCTGCTCCGCACCGGCCTGCCGCCCGCCGACCTGCCGGGGCGTGCTGCCTTCCCCGGGGCGGGGAGGTGCGCCTGAGGGGAGGCAGGCCGACGGCCCGGACGTGGTATTGGCCCCCGGGGGGGCGCCAGTACCACGTCTGCTTTCTGCGGCCCGATTCATATGTTTCCCGCGTTCATACGAGGATGAGAAAGGCGGATGGGACACGCCCTTCCTGCGGGTGAGCTTTCGTGTGGGACTCCGGAATCTCCTGTGACGGGGGTTTCCGGGGCACCCGGGGCTCGTTGGACGGGGTGAACCAATTCCCTCTGGTGACTCATGAGTCGCCGAAGAAAGGAAACACGATGAAGTCTCTGAAGGCTGCCGCCATCGTTGCCGGGGCCTTGGTCGTGGCCGGTGCCGCCACGCCCGCCGTCGCCCACGACGGCAAGGCGGTCAAGGCCACCGACCTCACCAAAGTGGTGAAGCAGCTCACTGGGCCCGTCCAGGTGCGGCTGCTGCAGTAGCCCTTGAAGGCGCTCGACACTGAGGGCAAGGGTTCTGCGCCCAGCACCGTCAAGGGTGCGACGGACTCCGTCAACCAGCTCGGCGGACTTCCCCTGCAGAGCTGAGCCGGTGCCTGCGGACGTCCCGGGACCGATTCCATCCTGTGCGGGAGGGGCTTTCACAGCCACCTCCCAGGCTTCGCCGGACCGAAGTCCGAGGCCGAGCAGGTCAGGCAGCGCCTGCCCGGCGTCCAGCGCACCGAACTCACTTGGAGCTGTCCCAGGACAAGACGCTGATCACCCGCGCCCGCACTCGGGCCGCTCTGCGTGTCCCCGGGGGACGTCTCAAAGCCAAAGGGAGGCCACAAAGGGAGACCGCAGTCGGGCTGTGCGGGCTGTCCGACGAGGAGATCGCGGAGAATCCCTCGTTCGTGTGGTCGTGTTGGCGCGGCTGGTCCGCTCGGGTGAGAGAACGCGCGGGTGCGTCAAGGCGCGTCGCTAAGGTGCCGCGGTGACCTCAACCACCAGCGAAACGTGCCCTTTACGAGCCGACGACCTGGGCGTACTCGTCGCCCTGGCCCGGAGCGGCGAACCCCTAGGCGGTGACATGCCCTACCTCCTCGCCCGCTCTCTCGAGGAAGGCCACGGAGGCTCGGAGGCCACCTCGAGCGGCGTGGAGAAGCTGTTGTACGACAACGGACTGCCGGTCGGCGACGCCCTCGTCGCCGGGTCGCGCCTGTCCTGCGTGCCGTGGCCGGGTCGACGGTCGCCGGGGTCGAATCCGGAGGGGCCGTGACCGAATCGGTCAACACCGCGGCGCACTCCGCGAGTTCTGCGGCGCACTCCGCGAGTTCTGCGGCGCACTCCATGAGAGCCGCCGCCGGCGCCCCGGCATTCCCGGCCGACGCCTCGTCACCGTCCGCCGGCGGATGTCCGTCACCCGTCGTCAACCACAGGAAGGCCACGGGGCGGCGACGGGTGCTGCGGGGGCTGCTTGCGTCGGGGGCCGGGGTGGCGCTTGCGCCGGTCGTGTCGGCGTTGGGATCGACCGGGTCGGAGGAGCCGCTGTTCGGTGAGACGTATCGCGGGCGGCGTATCGACGGCATCAGGTACGACGCCGGGCGGTCCGGGGACGACGCCTCCGGCGCGTGGCACGTCACCGTGGACGGGCTGCCACTGCACCTGATGCGCCGCGCGGACGGCAGTTGGATGACCATGATCGACCACTACCAGTCGTATCCGACACCGCTCGCCGCCGCGCGCGCGGCCGTAGACGAACTCGGCCCCACCACGCGGCCGGGCGCGCCGGACGGAAGTGCCGGCCGCATGGACGACAGCGGTATGCCGAGCGGGCGCAGGGGATCCGAGGGAGACCATCTCCATGGTGTACACGCGTAAGGACGTCAGCACGCTCACCCCGTCCGAGAGGCGCCGGTTCGTCAAGGCGCTGCTCGAGGTCAAACGCCGCGGCGAGTACGACGTGTTCGTGCGCATGCATGTCGAGTACTACGTACCCGACGGCGAGACCGGCCTGCGGGCCGCCCACATGGCACCCTCCTTCCTGCCCTGGCACCGCAGGTTCCTGCTGGACCTGGAGCAGGCGCTGCGCCGCGTGGACGAGTCGGTGACCGTGCCGTACTGGGACTGGACGCGCAACCGCACCCAGACGGCCGTACCGTGGACCGAGGACCTGCTCGGCGGCACCGGACGGCGTTCCGACCGGCAGGTCATGACCGGTCCCTTCGCCTACCGCAACGGCATGTGGACCATCAAGGAGGGGGTCACCAACACCGCCTACCTCACGCGCGACCTGGGCCGCTCCCAGGACCCGATCGCACTGCCGACGTCCAAGGATCTGAAGGCGGCCCTCGCCGATCCGGTGTACGACACGGCCCCCTGGAACTCCACGTCCGCCAAAGGCTTCCGCAACAAGGTGGAGGGGTGGGGGCCGGGGCGAGCCCCCGGTTCGTGGCGCAACCACAACAGGGTCCACCGTTGGGTCGGCGGCCACATGGTGGGCGGCGCCTCCGTCAACGACCCCGTCTTCTGGCTGCACCACGCCTTCGTCGACCTCCTCTGGTCCCGCTGGCGGCAGCGGCAGGGGAGCGCCCGCTATCTCCCCGAGAAGCCGCCCGCACCGGGCGACGCGCAGCACGGCCGGGTCGTCGCGCGGCACGAGAGGATGCCGCCGTGGGACGTGACACCGGACGAGTTGGAGGACCACAGCGGGATCTACCGGTACGCATAGCACGCACGAGCCACATACGCGTGGGCCATGTACGCGTGGGCCATGTACGCGTGGGCCGGGCACGCGTGGGCCGGGTACGCACGAGCCACATATGCGTGGGCCGGGCACGCGTGGGCCGGGTACGCCTGGGCCGGGTACGCGTGGCACGTGCGGGCACGGGAGGTGCCGGGCGAGTCGTGGGTGCTGTTCGGGCGGGTCGTGCCGCCCATGGGGGTGAAGCGGCCCAACGGCGGCGGTCGGCGTCGGGCGGGGGATCGCGAGACGTGGGCCGGCCGCGATCGTCTTTTCGTGGGCCACCGCGGGCCGCACGCGGCGGCAGCTGCCGCCGATCCCGAGAAACGTGCCGCGCCGGACCGATTCGGGACGCGGTCGGCCGACGAGTGACGCGGCGCCGGTGACGTGGCGGGGACGTTGCCGTCAAGGACGCAAAACGCCCTGGAGAGGGATGCCCCTTCCGGGGCGTTTCCGCTGGTCGGCAGTGGCGCCCCCGGCAGGAGCCACAAAACATGGCTGGTCGCGGACAGCCCGCTGACCTGCATATTTATGCCACCGTGGGGGTTGAGGGGCGGACACGGTTGGTGCCGCTGCTGCCAGAGTCCGTCTTGACCGCTGCCGAATCGGCGAGCGTGGCGAGCCAGGTTACCGCGCCGGGCTGACGCCTTTCGTGGGTTCAGCTGGGCTCACGGAAAATCGGCACGTCGACGAGATGGTGGGAGGTATGACGATTGAGGAGATCTCCCTGCCGCCTCCTTCTCCAGGGCGAGGCAGATGGGGTCCCCCGCCCTCTGTTCAGGTCCGGTACGTCGTTGTCGATGGGGACGAAGGCGAGGAACCTCGACGGCGCCAACTGAATGTTGTGCGCCACATCCTGAAGTTCCTTGCCGATCAGGAACAGGCCACTGGTCGTCCGGGGGACACCGATGAGTGAGGATGCGGCGACCGCAGGCGCTCATGTCCGATCATCTTCCCGCGTGCACCTTGCTACCTTCGATGGTGGGAGGGAACGGGCTGGTCGGCGGGCGTTCTTCGGAGGCCCGGGTGTCATCGGAGGCCGCGGCGGTCGAGCCTCTGGATGAGGCTGGGACGGCGCTGATGGTGCTCGCGCAGGCGGGCCAGGCGCTGATGGAACTCCGTGTTCTGGTCGGTGTGGGCGTACGCGTCGCGCAGGTCCGCGAGAAGGGTGACGGCTTGGTCGTAGCCGGTGGCCTTCTTGGTGGCGATGTGTGCCTCGATCCGCTGCCAGGCGGATTCGGCCTCGCGGGCCAGGGCAATCAGGCGCTGGGCGCGGGCCGCGGCTCGTTCGTGTTCGGCGCGCTTCCGGCGTTCGGTGCGCAGGGTGTGCGCGGCGTCCAGGAGGTGGGCGGCTGATCGGCGCCCGGCGATTGTGGTGGGGGCGCTGGTGCCGCGCAAGCGGTGCAGGATTTCGGTGCGCAACCTGGGTTCGGGGCCGAGGGCGAGCCGCAGCAGCAGATCGTCCTTCTCCTTCTGCGGCATTGCGGCGATCAGCGGGGCGAGTTCCCTCTTCGTGGGCCTGGTCGGCTTCTTTGGCGCGGCGGGACTGGCCTGGGCCGCGACCGCGAGCAGATCGGCATCCACGCGCAGGAAGTCCGCGAGCGCGCGCTGCGGGGCGGTAAGTTCGTCAAGACCGACCGGGACGGGCGGCTCGGGGCAGGTCTGGTACTCCTCTTCGTCGTCGTCCTCGAGTTCCCAGGCCGCGAGCGCGGAGAGCCAGGCGAGGTAGAGGGAACGCAGGTCGCCGGTGGCGAGTTCGTCGCGTACGCCGATGAGGGCGGCCAGCGAGTCGTCGGCGCCCTCGACCCAGTCGCCGCCCTCGTCCTCGCTGGTCAGGTCGAGCAGGAGGTGGGTGCGGGTGGTCCAGGCCTCGACGTGGTGGCCGAGGCAGTAGGGCTGCACCGTGGTCAGGGCCAGGGTCTGCTTGGGCAGGCGGAGCATCAGCCGGTGGGTGCCCCAGTTGGTGACGTACAGGTGGGCGTCGAAGTAGCGCTCGACCATGTGGCGCGGATTCCCGCGCAGGTCGCCCCAGTTGTAGGTGTTGGTGAAGCTGGTGGCGGTGATCCGGGCCCGGGTGGAGATGGCCCGCAGCTGTTCCTGTTCCTCGCGGCTGAGGGGCTGGTCGAGGGCCTGGAACTCGTAGTACTGGTACTCGCTCACACGGCGGACCCTATCGCCGGCGCTGGTGGGCGCGGACGGGGAGCGGGCAAGGCGGCCGGAGCCGACCGATGCCGTACTCAAGCGCCGTAGAGTGCGCCGATGCGAGCGGCACCGGGGAGGAGCGGGCTGTGGCGGCGGTGTGGATCGAGCGGGCGATGGAGCACGGGGCGAGAGCGGAGCTCGCGGCCGTGCTCCAGCTTGCCGCTGCGGGCAGGCTGCGGTGCAGCGACAAGACGAAGCGCCCCTCCGCGGCCACGATCCGAGCGCTGGGCGAGATCCTCACCGGCGGTGACTTCTACGAGGGCGAGGCGGTCAGGGCCTTCGCCTGGCCGCTGCTGCTTCAAGCCGGCGGTCTCTCGGAACTGTCCGGTGGCCGACTGGAGTTGACCGCGCGGGGCCACAAAGCGCCGGCCGAGCCCGCCCACGAGACGATCCGGCACCTGTGGCGGCGCTGGCTGAGCCACGGGGTGCTGGACGAGTTCAGCCGCATCGAGGCGGTCAAGGGGCAGCGCGCGGCGAACGTCCTCAGTGCGACCGGTCCGCGCCGCAAGGCGGTGGGTGCGGCGCTCGCCGAGTGCTGTCCGCCCGGGGAATGGGTGACGGTGGACGAGCTGTTCAAGGCGATGCGTACCGCGGGCCATGACCCGTACCTGGTCCGCTCCGAGCGGGCGCTGTGGAAGCTGTACCTGGAGGACGCGCAGTACGGCAGCCTCGGCTACGACGGACACCACGACTGGCCGGTGCTGCAGGGCCGCTACACCTTGTGCGTGCTGTTCGAATACGCGGCCACCCTTGGCCTCGTCGACGTCCAGTACATCGACCCGGAGGGGGCCCGGGACGACTTCCGCCACATGTGGGGCGCCGACTGGCTGGAGCGGCTCAGCCGCTACGACGGGCTGCTCGCCATCCGGTTGAACCCGCTCGGGGCGTACGCGACGGGGCGCGCCGACGACTACCGGCCCGGGTCCGGCACCCGCCGCCGGAGCGCGGAGCCCGGTCAGGGTCCTGCCGAACTTCGACGTCGTGGCACTCGACGGCCTGGCCCCCGCTGAGGCGCTGCTGCTCGACGCGTTCGCGACCCGGTCCACCGACCATGTCTGGACGCTGTCCACCGCCTCCCTGCTGAAGGCCCTCCACGCAGGCCGCGGTCTGGAGGAGCTGCGCCGCTTCCTGGTTGAGAACAGCAAAGGAGAGGAACTGCCGCAGATTGTCACGGCTTTGCTGGCCGACGCCGCCTCCCGCACCGAGAAGATACGGGATCTGGGCACGTGCCACCTGCTGGAGTGCGTGGACGAGGCGCAGGCCGTAATAGTTGCGAAGGACCGCAGGGCAGGCGCGCTGTGCTCCCGAATCGGCTAGAAGCACCTCATGGTGGCCCCCGAAGACCTGATGGCCTTCCGCGCCGCGCTGCTGAAACTCGGTTGCGTACTGCCCGCCCGGCCCTGAGCGGGATGTTCATGCCCAGGGTGCGGTCCGCGGGGCGTGGGCACGGGATCGGAGCGCGGAGAGGGCGGCGGCTCGGCCGGTGGGGGTGAGGGAGATGGAACGGCGGCGATCGCGGTACGCCAGGAAGCCGAGGGCCTCGCCGGGACGCAGCCACTGCCACAGGAAATGGCGGGTGTCGTCGGGCCGCGGGGTGCCGCCGTCGGCGAGGGTGAACGCCTCTGCGGCCAGAGTGTGCACGGCACCGGTGAGGTCGTCGAGCGTGAGCTCCCCGTCGAGCAGGGCCGCGGCGGCGGCTTCGGCGAGCTCGGCTCGGACACCGTCGCCGAACCACGCGCGGGCCGCGGTGGCCTGCAGCAGGGCCGGGTCGGCGAGGTGTTGCCGACCGCGGGCGGTCAGGGCGAGCCTGCGGTGCCGCTTGGCGAGCAGCCGCGCCGCGCGGGCCAGTTCGTGCAGTTCGGCGAGGCGGGCGACGTCGTACTCGGTGCGCGGCACCATGCCGGGCAGATACCAGTCGTAGCGTTCGGCGGCCTCGATGACCAGAGCCCGCGGCAGGTAGCCGGCCTGGGTCAGCGTCACCCCGTCACCGACCGACTCCAGCAGCCAGCGCAGGGGTTCGGCCGTGTCGGCGGGCACCTCGGGCGCCACGCTCAGCAGGTCCGTCAGAGCGCCGCGCAGACGGCGCCGGGCGGCGGGCGGGACCTTGGCCCAGGTACGGCGGCGCTCGCTGTGGACGGCGTCCAGCGGGGTACGGCCGTCGTGCGCGGGATGCGGGGTGGTGAGCCAGCGCTCCACGTGCTTGATGCGCGCGGTGGCGTAGCCCCGGGCGCCGGGCACCAGCACACCGTCGTCAAGCGCCTGCTCCAGCAGCCGGGACGCATTGCTGCGGGCGACGGCCTCGTCGATGCCCATCACCGCCCCCCAGGTGAGCAGGGCGGTGTCCGGCGGGGTCACCGGGGAGGCGTCCACCGCCCGCCGGTAGGCGGCCCGCCCCTGATCGGGCGAGTGCTGCCACGCGTCGAGGATCTCGCGGGTAACCTCCGACGTGCAGACGGCCGCGGCTCGGGGGCGGCCGGCGTCATCGAGGAGCTCGGCCAAGGCGGTGAGGATGTGCGGGTATTCGGCGGACTCGGCTGTCCACTTGACCGGCAGCTCGTACCAGCAGAACCGCTCCACGTCCTCCTGGGCGAGCGAGCCGGCCGGGCCGCCGTCCGGCAGCAGCCAGCCGAGCAGCCGGTCCCGCACATCCCCACCATTGCCGGTGCGCGTCATGCGTGTCCTTCCCCGTCGAGTTCCCGGTCGAGTTCTACGGCCTGGTGCCGTACCCAGTCCTGATGAAACCCCGGCCGGTCCGCCGCCTGGATCACGGCACGCGCGGTCGCGGCGTCACCGCGCCGCAGAGCGCAGGAGACCATGGCGTCCAGCGGTTGCCAGTCCTCCGAGCCCAGCACAGCCGCGGTGGCGGTGAACCGGTCCACCGCCCCGGCCGCGACCTGGGCGTAGGCGCGAAGGCCCAGGATCTCACGGGCGCGGAAGTCCCAGCGGGCCGAGGCGTACTCGCTGTGCAGCGCGCAGGCCAGAGTCTCCACCAGGTCCAGATCGCCCCGGACCCCGGCGTGCACGAACAACTCGGCCTCCTGCCGGTACGTCCCGCCGAAATCGCCGACCTCACCGAGGAGTTCAAGGAAGTCCTGCCAGAACACGTCGGTGGGCATCGCCGTCTGCCGCCAGGGGACGGCGGCGTACTCGGTCACCGTTCGGCGCAGCCACTCGCCCAGTGTGCCGCACGAGTCGTCGCACACCCGCAGCGCCCCGCACCCCGCACGTCAACGCGGCCCGCCGGACGGCCAGCAGCCTCGCTGCGTCCCCGCCTGCTTCCCCCACCTGGGCGACGGTGGCTTCGGCCAGAGCCTCTGCCACCGCCATCGTCGCCCCTTGGCCGTTATGCCGATCCAGATCCACAACCCCGGCGAATGCTTCGTACGGACCCTGCGGCGACACCGGGAAGCGCGGCCACGCCCCGGTCAGAGCCCGCTCGGACAGCCGCCGACCCGGAGTCCGGCGCATGGCCGCCGTCTTCGCCCGCCCCTCCAGCGCCTGCTCCCACACCTTGGAACGGGCCCGGGCGACGACCTTCGGATCACGCGCCGCGCCTCCGGCCAGCTCGGCCGCACCGAGCCCGTCCGCCGCAAGACGCTCCCGTAGATCCAGCAGATGACTCCACAACGGTTCCAGATACGCCCCGCGCATGACCCCGCCCGACCGCTCCCGCGTCAGGCGAACATCGAAGGCGTCCCAGTCGCCGCCGCAGTCCACCACGCACGCCACGGCGAACCACACGTCCCAGTACGACCACTCGCCAGACGGTGCCGGATGAGGCCACGGCTCCGGGCCGAACGTCGGCGGCCGGCGCCTGCTTGTGGCCTTGTCCGCTGTGCTCACCAGCGCATTGTCGCACCGGAGACGATGGCGCTCGCAGCGCGCCTCGGCGTAGCCTCGCGGGCATGACCGAGGCATGGAACCGACCACGCGCTGAAGGCGCTCCGCGCCGCCTGCCACACCGCGGACGGCCCGTCCCTGCTCGCCCTGCTGCGTACGCATGACCCCGCCGACGTGCTGCAGCAGTGCGGAGACGCACTCACCGCAGCCCTCTCCCAGGGCGTGCCCGGTTCCCGGGAGGCGGCGATCGCGTGCACGTCCACCCTGCGCGAACGGGGCTGGCCCGGAGACGAGGTCCTCGCCGAACAGCTCGACACGGTGGGCGGCGGTGCCGTCTGCGTGCTGCGGCCGCTGCCGGTCGACTTGGAGGAACTCTCCGGTCTGCTCGAAGGCGACCCGGCCTGGGGCGGTGGCCGCATCGACCTGGTCACCGGCGAGTTCCGGCCCGCCCTCGCGGACACCGAGGAGTCATGGGACGAGGACGAACCGGAAGGCACCGAGCGGTGGCTTCATGTCCCGTGCGCCGGATCGCGCGACGCCTACCGCGACATGGAGGACTTCATCACCACCCTCGACGACCAGGACCTCGCCCGTTTCCTCGGCATCGCGATCCAGGGCCCAGGAGCGTTCCGCCGCTTCAAGGACATGCTGGCCACCTCACCGGCACAGCTGCAGCGGTACTGGCTGTTCGCCGCGGAGCGGCAGTACGGCCGGGCTCGGGCCTGGCTCGGCGATCAGGGCTACCGGCCGGCGCCGCCGGGCCACCACTGACCTGGGTGCCTTCACGGTCCCCGGCGCCGGTAGGCCTCAATCCACTCAGCCCCCTCGGGCGCCGGATCCGGCAACGGAAGGTCGAGAATGCCGATCGCCTGCCGGTGCCTGCCTCGCGTACAGACCGCCACAATCTGGCTGCCGGGCAGCAGGTCCACCTTCACGGTGACCTCGACCCCGAGAACGACTGTCTTGAAGGGGACGGCCAGATGCTCTGCGAGCATCGTGTAGAGGCCCGTGAGCTGCTCCTCGTCGTCGTAGGCGTCCACGGTGGCCTGCTCGACCAGCTCATCGAGTTCCGCGTCGCTCAGCTGCCCGTCCACAGGGAACACGGTACCGGCGGAGCCCGCAGCTCCCTCCCTCGGTCAACCGCCGGCCGCTCCGCCCTGAGCCACGACGGTCGTTCCTTCCGCCCCGAGGGCCAGCGTGCTGCCTGGTAGCGCGTACCGACTCCCGAGCACCAACCGCGGATTGGCGCCGAGAGGGCCGCCGACTGCACGAACTTGTGCTGATCAGGGGCCGACTGCCCGCTCGCGGTGCCTACCGATGGCCGCCGGGCCCCATGGCCCTTGAGCAGGAGACCAGCCATGTTTTGGGTGCCCCCGTAGGGCTCGAACCTGTGGCTGGCCGCTCACATTTCAAGCCATGGATGAGGGGCCGTGACCTGCGATTTCTCCTCAGCCTGGACGCGGTTCCGCCGACTCGGCTCTTCCTCGCTTCCCAAGTGGCGCACAACCACGAACGCCGCTGACGGACAAAACACGGCGCTGACCTGCGACGATGCCAGGCAGAGCTGACCACAGGTTGGCGCCCCCGGCAGGACTCGAACCTGCGGCCAAGCGCTTGGAAGGCGCTTTGCGGGTCGCGTGCCCCACCCCTGCCGACCTGCTTCTCTTCCCATGCTCGGCGTCTCATCGACCGGCCTTCGACACGCATTCGGCAGGCGGCAGAGTCAGGGGCCGCCGGGCGTTCAGGCCTGGGACGTCGGTGCGGCAAGCTCGGCCAGGTGGTGCAGCGAGTTGGTGAGGTGCTCAGGGCCGAACGGCGGGAACTGGATGCCCCGCTCCCGGATGAACTGCGGCACCGCCGACCAGTCGTAGGTGAGCGTGACCTCAGTCTCGGACGGACCGAGCGGCGCAAGGTCGTAACGCCAGATCCAGCCGCCGAACTCCAGGTGACCGTCGTCCTTCTCCTGCCCCGTCAACCAGCCAATGGCGTGCGGCGGGTCGAGCACCTGGACCTTATTGACCGTCTGGTAGTCACCGTTTGGATGGTTGGGGTGATACATGTCCATCCGGAAAATCTGCCCCACCTCGGTCAGCGGCGCACGGTCGACAGATTCCTGAACCCAGCCCGTGCCATCGATCGCTGAATGGGTCGTCGGGTCCGCCAGCACCGCGAACACCCTCGCGGCGGGCACGGCGATAGTCAGGGTGGCGCTCACGTTCTCCTGGTCCACGGTGTGCACGCTCCTTGCCATCTCATCTCGGGCCTCCCACGAGAGGGGGACGTTCCCAACATGCAGACGACGCGGCGAGGCGGAACTCATCGGTCGTGTGGGTGGAACCTGCACCCGTGCCACCAATGGCGGGCTTGTGAGGGTCAAGTTTCGAGGGCCGGGGAGGCAGCCTCACTCATACGCATCCTGCGACACGCCACCGCGATCAGACCCTGACCAGCACTGTCACCCGACACACCCGCTTTTGAAGACACGGCCTACTGACGGTTGATCGGAATCTCGTAGACGATCTCGCAGTGAGCGGCGGGCACCACGATGTCAGCCGTCTCCACGGGCCGCCCTTGATCGCTGTAGTACGTCCGACGAATGTGCGTGACGAGCGCGGTTTTCTGAATGCCCAGGAGCGACGCCTCCTCGGCGGTCGCCTGCCTCGGCTCCGGCTGCTCAACGGCGTGGCTGACGGTGATGCCGATCGCGGCCATGCGATTCACGACTCCCGCCCCGGCGTGCGGCCCTCCCTCGGGGAGGACGACGAGCGTGCCGGCGGTGAGGTCGTACGGCTCCCAGCTCGTCGAGAGTTGCACCGGCCTGCCGTCGGCCAGGAACTCGTACGTCGTCCGGACGCACAGGTCGCCCTCGGCGATACCGAGCCGCGCCGCGATGTCCGCCGGAGCTGGCACCTTGGCCTCGGTCCGGCTCTCCCAGTCCCCTTGCCTGCCCACGGCCTTCATATCCGCCCGGAACGGCGACCCGTCGGGCCGATCGCGCGCGGACGAACGGACCATGCGCACTCGCTGTCGGGGCTCGGCGACGTACGTACCCGAACCGGCGCGGCCCTCAAGCACACCCTGGGAGATCAGCAGCTCCTGAGCCCGGCGGACCACGTTCTCGCCCACCCCGCACTCCTGGCCGATCTGGGCGCGGGACGGCAGACGGTCCCCTGGCTCCCACACGTGCTCCGCGATCCGTCGCCGGAGTTCGTCGGCGATGCGGAGATAGGGCGGCTGCTCAGGCATATGGAAAATCTAGTCCACTAGCCCTAACCTAGTGACCCGTGGACCGCCGCTGAAGCAGCCCTGCGCGTCACCGTTCGCACCACCACGGTTCAGGCACACGGGCATCTGACGACCTTGCTGAAGGTGCCGACGGGCAGCCCTCTCGCCGAGTTCTTCTGCATCAGCCACGAGGGAGAGTCACCGCACGGACTGGCCCGCATCTACATCCCGCGCGACCTGGCACCGGCCGGAGTGCTGGACGACGAATCCTCGTGGCGGGAGACGGCCACGCGATTCGCCGTCCTGAGTTTGCCGCCGGCAGCTGTACGGGAGACGGTATGCGCCCGCCCACCGACACCGGACGAAGCATCGGCCCTCCGGATCGGCTCCGCCGTGGCAGTCCTCGCGATCACACGCGTTGCGACTGACTCCACCGGGCGAGTTGTCGAGGCCGCGCTTCTGGTGTTCCCGGGGGAACGCGGTCGACGCGGTCTTCACCACCCACCACATGACCGATGAGAGGCAGACGCAAGGATGACGGCACCGAACGAACTGCGGCTACTCCCATGGTCGGGGCCGGAGGGTAAGCCCTGCTACCTGAACACCGACGACAAGGGCGGATACATGTCCCGTCTGGCGGACAACATCGAAGCGGTGCAACTGGGAACGGCGGCCGAGCTGCTGGAGCAGGCCTCGGGCACCCTCGACGACCAGGACGTGGGCCCGGAGGACCTGCGACGGTTGGCGGAGGAACTGACCGGGGCTTTGCGGGACGTGCTCCGCGTTGCGACCAGCCGCGGTCACCTCGCAGCGGTGAGCGAGCGTTATCGCCCCTGATGGGGGCGGTTCCCTGCCCGACAGTTCTCGCCCGTCAGGCCCGGTGCTGCTTCCGCAGCACCGGGCCTGACCTGGTTCTGCACCACCCGGCGCAGCATTGAACCCAGGACCTCTTTGTCCCGAAGCAACTTGGGCGGGCAGTGCCTTGGGGCGGTGTGGCTCTCTTCTGCGCTGGTGGTCCGCAGTCGTTCGTGCTGGTTCGCCGCTGTTCGCCAGCGTTGTCACGCAGTTAGACACTCAGTCGGTGCGGCTCTTCCTGTCTTGTATCTCCGAGGCGGACAGCAAGGCGTCCAAAGCCGCTCGAACCTCGGCAATTCGGTGGCGCCACTCCTCGCCTCGCAGGGCCACGGTGTCCCACTCGACCACCGGTTCGATGCCGGTCGTGCAGTAGCCGTAGACCTGGTGGGCCACCACATCGCTGAGGAGCTCGTCGTAGTGGAACGTCCCCTCGAAAGCTGCCCAGCCTACTGCCCGCGTGTGCGCAGACACGCCGAAGTACTGCTCGCGTGTACTCGCGCAGATCGAGCGAGACGTCATCGAAGTCGATGTCATACGACACCAGACGCATCGTCCGCCGCCGGGAATCTTTCCGGGGCCGGGCGTAACGTGAAATGAGAGATTCGAACTCGGCGCGCTTACATGATCGTACTGAGCGGGCCGGCAAAGGCCTAGAGGGGCCCGACGTCGATGACACTCTGCGCACGGGCCGGGGGTTCCATTGAGAAGGGAGGGGCCGGAGCCTGGGCGCCGACGAGGATGCCGGCACCAGCATCGTTTTTGTCCAGAACACCCGCCGAG
Organism: Streptomyces sp. NPDC005202; assembly: GCF_040608235.1. Lineage (NCBI taxonomy): Bacteria > Bacillati > Actinomycetota > Actinomycetes > Kitasatosporales > Streptomycetaceae > Streptomyces > Streptomyces sp. NPDC005202. The sequence continues at coordinate 193,700 of NZ_JBEXHW010000011.1, forward strand.
TTTGTCGGGCGCTGAGAGACGAAAGGTCACTCATGTCTCAATTCATGCGCGCGCTCGTAGCCGGAAAGGTCGGCGAGCCTACCGATGTCCTACGGCTGGAATCCCGGCCTGTTCCCACGCCAAAAGCCGGTCAGGCGTTGATCCGTGTGAAGGCGACTCCGATTCACGCCAGTGATCTGCACGTGCTGCGCGGCCGCTACGGCTTCTCCCCCGAGTTTCCCACTGTTGGGGGTAACATGGAATGCGTGGGCCGTATTGAGGCCCTGGGCCCGGATACCGAGGGACTAAAGATCGGCGAGCGCGTGGTGGCCGCTGCAGTCCCGGCGGTACCCGGGCCCCATGTGGCCGGCACTTGGCAGGAATACCATGTTGCCGATACACGAAGGCTCCTGCCGGTCCCCGACCATCTGAGCGACTCCAGCGCCTGTCAACTCGCCGTCAACCCGTTGACCGCGCTGCTCCTCGTGACTCACGAACTCGACGTACAGCCGGGCGAATGGTTGTTGCAGACGGCCGCGGGCTCCACCGTCGGCCGGCTCGTCATTCAGCTGTCCAGGCATCTGGGTATTCGCACGATCAATGTCGTGCGGCGACGCGATGCCGTTGAGGAGATCAAAGCGCTTGGTGGTGAAGAGGTCATTTGCACTGAGAACGAGGACCTGGTGCAGCGTGTGGCTGAAGTAGCAGGACCGGCCGGCGTGCGCAAGGCCATCGACTGTGTCGCGGGCCCCGTGGCTGCCCAGGTATCCCAGGCATTGGCTCCGGGAGGAGAGGTCGTGGTCTACGGCGCGCTCTCTACCCATCGGCAGACTGACCCGGCAGCGCTGACGATCCCGCTGCAGGCACGCTCGGTTATCTACGAGACCAAAGCAGTCCGTGGCTTCTGGCTGAACCGCTGGTTCGGCACTGCCTCACCTGAGGATGCGCTGCGCGCGCTGTCCCAAGTTCGCAGTCTCGTCGCCGATGAAGTGCTGAGCATCCCCCAAGGCCAGCCGTTCCCGCTCGAACGCTTCACTGAAGCCATCTCGCTCGCCGAAGCACCCGCACATGGCACCAAACCACTCTTCGTCTTCGAAGACGGCCGGGACAAAGACGACAGGTAGGAAGCGGCCCTGCCGGTGCTGGCAGCGGTGCGGCTGCGGCGGGGCAAGGCCGCCAACGCCCGCGGCGCCGCCCAATTCGGGCAGACCGCACCGCTCTGTCAGCCGGACAGGGGCACGAGCGGAAGGCCTCTGAGCGCTGTGTCGGAGGTGTGTCGCGAACACTGCGAGATAACGAGAGAGGGCGGGAGTCAGTGAGACTGACTCCCGCCCTCTTATGTCGGCATCCGCCCTGGTCAGCGTTTGATTTCTGCTGTTCCTAGGCGGTTCACATCTGGAACATCAACGCCCTCATTGAGTATATCCACAGCGGTAAGGATAGGTACGGCACCTTGACGGAATCGCATGAGCCGCATCTGTCTCTCACGCTTGTGAAGCCCAGCGTGTACTGCCTGAGCTCCTTTCCATTGCGGTACTTGACTGAGTGAGTGGGACAGCCGTTCTGCATGTTTCACGGTGCGGCAAAAAACAATTGCTCGCGGTTCTGCAGTCCTGCCCCATACCGCAATCAGCTGTTGCCGCAGAGCTTCATCCCGTTCTGGCAGAAAGAGCCGGGCGTTGAGATCTTTGATGGTGTACCTGTGTTCACTAGCGCCACGGACAAAATCCCAGTCGATATTGTCGGCATACAGTCGGTATTGCACTTCGGCCAGGTAGCCAAGGCGCATGCCGTCCTCAATGCCCAACGTGTAGCTGGGTTCGCCAAATCGTGCGCGGATATCGAAACGATCTCCCCTCCACGGCGTCGCGGTCACGCCGAACTGCGCACTTTCCCGCAAAGTATCTAGGAGGGATGCCAGTTGCCCGTCATCGGCTACATGGTGGGCTTCGTCAACCATAACTAGGTCAGGCTTGTAACCGCCCTTGGCGTATCCCAAAGCGCTACTGATTGTGGCACAGGTGACCCCGCGAAGGTCGTCAGGCCTGCTGTCCCCAGTCAGCAACGGGTTCTCACGCTTTTAGGAACGTGGTGCCAGAGGGAACGCTCAAGCTGCTCCACAAGCTCTTTAGTAGGGGCTACGACTAGGACGCGGGCATCTGGTTTCCGCATGAAAAATCGAGAGATCACCTCACCTCCAACCACTGTTTTACCTAGGCCTGTGGCTAGGATGAGGAGGGATCTACCAGTACCTTCTAGATCCCCTATGACTCCTTCGAATGCAGCTAGCTGGTATGGCCGCAACTCGCGAGCCGGCAGTCGTTGTGATGTATACCCAGCGTAGAGGTCAGAGAGCTCGCTTCCTCCCCAAAGCTCTACTCGGATGCCAGCTGCAGAAAGCTCCTTCTGACGCTTCCTTGCCCAGGGACCGAAATGTGTGTTGGTGACGACTACCGCGTGGTCCGCGTTGTAGTAAGCCTTGGCTCGGATCACCTCATCGAGCGCTGAAGGTGAGGCCAACCCTGTTAGCTTCCATTTAGCCTGGAAAACCCAACGGCGACCGTTGCGCGTAGCAGGGAGGTCACCGCCCTGGTCGTAAGAACCGTCAATGTTGGCGACATCACTGAAACCAAGGTGCAGGGCCAGGCGCTCAAGTTGTCGGGTAAAGCCAGATGGCCCGACACTGCCTAGGAAGCTGGGATCAACGAAGGAGGTACCCATTGGCTACACCTACCGCGCCACTGTGTGGTCAAGCATGTCCAGAGTAAGCCGAGTCAAAGCAAGTTCCAGGCGGCTCTTTGGCCCGGCATCTGAGAGAAATTCTCCGACGGTATCGAGCAACCTCACGACGCGCCCGACCTGCCGGCCTCGGGCTTCCTGATCAGTCCAGTTCGCCCACGTGGTGACGAACACGTTCCCGTCCAGGAAAGCTGCGGGACGAGCGGTAACTAGGTTGGCGATGGCCGTGGCATCTATTGAGTCGGAACAGTTTGGTTTCCTACGCGGTCGTGTAGCGGACGGCTGGGGCGGCGAAGTAGCCGCAGACGATGCGGGGCTGGCGCTGGCGG